>NZ_CP021913.1:2993750-3295625 GCF_002814095.1 Sagittula sp. P11 | reverse complement strand
GACGTGGGCGGCTACATCAACGCCTATACCTCGCGCGAGGTCACGGCCTATTACGCCCGCGTCCTTAAGGCCGACACCGCGCTGGCGGTCGATGTGTTGGCCGACATCCTGCTCAACCCGGTCTTCGACGAGAGGGAGATCGACACGGAGCGCCACGTCATCCTTCAGGAAATCGGCCAGGCGCATGACACGCCGGACGACATCATCTTCGACTGGCTGCAGGAAAAGGCCTATCCCGATCAGCCCATCGGCCGGACGATCCTCGGCGAGGCGGCCCGGGTCGAGGGGTTCTCCCGCTCGGACCTCCAACGCTTCGTCGAGGAGCACTACGGCCCCGGCCAGATGATCCTCTCTGCCGCCGGTGCCGTCGATCACGACGCGCTGGTGAAGCAGGCCGAGGGTCTTTTCGGCAGCCTGTCCCCCCGCCCCGGCCGGAACGCCGACGGCGCCCGGTTCCACGGCGGCGAGATGCGGCGGGTCAAGGACCTCGAACAGGCGCACATGGCGCTCGCCTTCGAGGCTCCGGGTTACAGGGACCCCGGGTTCTACACCGCGCAGATCTACGCCATCGCGCTTGGCGGCGGCATGTCCTCACGCCTGTTCCAGGAGATCCGCGAGAAGCGCGGGCTGTGCTACACCATCTTCGCCCAGTCCGGCGCCTACGCCGACACCGGGATGACGACGATCTACGCCGGCACCTCCGGCGACGAGATGGGCGAACTGCTGGACCTGACCGTGGACGAGATGAAGCGCGCGGCAGACACCATGTCGGATGCCGAGATCGAGCGCGCCCGCGCCCAGATGAAGGCCGGGCTGCTGATGGGGCTCGAAAGCCCGTCCAGCCGGGCCGAGCGCATGGCACGCATGGTGCAGATCTGGGGGAAGGTGCCGCCGATCGAAGAGACGGTCGCCCGCATCGACGCGGTCACGCGCGAGGGCGTGCTCGCCTTTGCCGAAGCGCAGGCCGCGCAATCCGCGGCGGCGCTGGCCCTGTATGGCCCCGTCGACAGCGCGCCCACCCTGGAACAACTGCAGGCACGGCGGGCTGCGTGATGCTCTCTTTCCGGCGGAAGCTCCGGATCGAGACGGAACGTCTCACACTGCGCCCCCCCATGCATTCCGACTACACGCCCTGGCAGACGCTGCGGTCGGGAAGCAGGGGCTTCCTTGCACCATGGGAACCGACATGGGCCGCCGACCACCTGTCGCGCAAGGCCTTCACGAACCGCGTCTACTGGGCATCGCGCTCGATCAACGGCGGGACGGCGGTGCCGCTGTTCCTGATCCGGCGCGACGACGAAGCACTGGTGGGCGCAATCACGCTCGACAATATCCGGCGCGGCCCCGCGCAGGCCGGCACGCTCGGTTACTGGACGGGCCAGCCCTACGCGCGAAACGGCTACATGGCAGAGGCGATCGCCGCCGTCACCCATCACGCCTTCGAACGCCTGGGGCTCAGCCGCCTCGAAGCGGCCTGCCTTCCCGAGAACGCGGCCTCGCGCGGGCTGCTCGAACGGTCCGGCTTCAAGTACGAGGGCGTGGCGCAGAGCTACCTGCAGATCAACGGGCGCTGGCGGACCCACGTCCTCTATGCCTGCCTGCGCAGCGACCGGCGCGGCAAGACGACGGTCGGCTAGTTCACCTGCAGATCAAGCCGTTGTGAACGCATGGGCGCCGTCTGGCGGCTCTGCACGCTTTGGCGAACGCGGCTCTCAGGCTAGGCTGACCGGCAGGTCGGTGCCTTGCCTTCGACTTGGCGCTGGCCCCGCGTAGGTCGGAGTTCACTCCGACTCCCTTCCCGGAGCCAGGAGACGTTCATGATCCGCCTTGCCATCGCCTTCCTCGCCGTTGCCGCCACCTCCGCCATGGCGCAGGACCAGCGCCGCCCGTCGCACTGCATCGCCATCGCCGACGCCGCACCGGGGCTCGAATACCTGCACAAGGCGTCCTGGACCGAACCCGTCCCCGATTACTCCGTGCGCCTGCACTACCTCTCTCATGCCAGTTTCCTGCTACAGACGCAGGGCGGCCTGACCGCGGTTACCGATTTCACCGGCTTCATCGGCAACGTGCCCCTGATCCCGGACATCGTGACCATGAACCACGCCCACAGCACCCACTGGACGGCAAACCCCGACCCGGCCATCCCGCACGTCCTGCCTGGCTGGGGCGAACCCTTCGGCACCGGGATCGACCATTACCTGGACCTCGGCGAGATGCTCGTCCGCAACGTGTCGACCAACATCCGTTCCGGCTATGGCGGGATGGAGGAGAAGGGCAATTCCATCTTCGTCTTCGAGGTCGAGGGCCTGTGCATCGGCCACCTCGGCCACCTCCATCACATCCCCACCGACGAACAGTTCGCCGCGCTCGGGCGGCTCGACGTGGTTATGGTGGCTGTCGATGGCGGCATGACCCTGCCGCTGTCCCGCGTGGTACCCATGCTGGAACGGCTGAAGTCCTCGGTGGTGATTCCGATGCACTGGTTCTCGGACTACGGGCTGGAGTCCTTCCTGACCCAGATCGGCGAGACCTTCACCATCGACCGGCGCGACTCCTCGTCGATGGAGGTCAGCCTGCGCACCCTGCCCTCCCGCCCGACGGTTGTCGTGCTGCGGCCGGAGTGGCTCCGCGAATGACATCCGCCCCTTGATAAACCCGCCCGCATGGGGGACAGGCTGAGGCGACGACGGAAGGAGACCGCCATGCCCCTCGCCCCCGCCGATGACGCCTTTGCGGACACGCTGCGCGCCCTGCTGCCCGATGACACGCTGCGCCGGGCAGAACCACGCTACCTGGAAGAGTCGCGTGGCCGCTGGCAGGGATCGTCCACCTGGGTGGCCCTGCCCCGCAACACCGACGACGTTGCCACCATCGTCCGTCACTGCGCCGCCACACGCACCGGCATCGTGCCCTACGGCGGCGGTACGGGCCTCGTCGGCGGGCAGATCGCGCCGGAGGGCCAGCCGCTTGTGCTGTCGCTCGAACGCATGACCGCCATCCGCGCGACCTACCCGAAGGAAAACACGCTTATCGCCGAAGCGGGCGCCATCCTGAGCGACATACACGATACGGCAGAGGCCATTGACCGGCTGTTTCCGCTGTCGCTGGCGTCCAAGGGTTCTGCGCGGCTGGGTGGACTGCTGTCGACCAACGCCGGGGGGATCAACACCCTGCGCTACGGCAACGCCCGCAATCTGGTGCTTGGGCTGGAGGCCGTGCTGCCAGACGGATCGGTCTGGCATGGCCTCAGGCGCCTGCGCAAGGACAACACGGGCTACGACCTCCGCCACCTGCTGATCGGGGCAGAAGGGACGCTGGGGGTCATCACCGCGGCCTCCCTGGCCCTCTCGCCGCGCCCCGCGTCCACCGGCACCGCCTTCCTGACCGTGCCCTCACCGCGCGCGGCGCTCGATCTGCTGGCTCTGGCGCACGACCAGCTGGGCGAAACCGTCTCCGCCTTCGAGCTGATCCACCGGCAGGGCATGGACTTCCTCGCTTCTGAACTGCCCGAGATCCGCCGCCCGTGGGAGACGCCGCCCGAATGGTGCGTTCTGATCGAGATCGGGCTTGGCCGCGGCGCAGACCCGACAGCCGCGCTCGAGACGCTGTTTGCCGAGGCGCTCGACCGTGGCCTGTCGGACGACGGCCTCATCGCCTCCTCGGACACGCAGGCGCAGCAGTTCTGGGACGTCCGCGAGCATATTCCGGAGGGCAACCGCCGGATCGGATCGATATCGAGCCACGACATCTCCCTGCCGCTCTCTGCGATTCCCGATTTCATCGTGAAGGCGACCGAGGCGCTGAACGCCATGGACACCTTCCGCATCAACTGCTTCGGGCACCTTGGCGACGGCAACCTGCACTTCAACGTCTTCCCCCTGGAAGGCCGCACCCGCGCCGATCACGCCCATCAGAGGGAGGCGATCAAGTCCTGCGTGCACGACCTGACACATGCGATGGGCGGTTCGGTCAGCGCAGAGCACGGCATCGGGCGGCTGAAGACGGACGACATGACACGCTACACGGACCCCGTGAAGCTCGCGGCGATGCGCGCGATCAAGTCGGCGCTGGATCCGGCGGGAATCATGAACCCCGGGGCCGTGCTGCCCTAACGCGCCGCGACCTGGAACACGCAGCCGTCCGACGCCAGTTGCGGCGGGGTCAGGCACAGGCCGCGGGCGACCTCGAACGCGGCCAGCACCTTGGGCACGTAGTCGCGCGTCTCGGCGTAATTCGGCACGCCCTGGTTCGCGCCGATGGAGTTTTCGCCCGCGTTGTAGCCGGCCAGAACGAGAATCGGATCGCCGGCGAATTTTTCCATCAGGAAATCGAGGAACCGGACACCGCCCTTGATGTTCTGCACCGCATCCATCGAATCCTCGACGCCGAAACGTTTCGCGGTATCTGGCATGAGCTGCATGAGCCCCTGAGCGCCTGCGCTGCTCTGCGCATCCGGGCGACCACCGGATTCGACGTAGATGACGGCCAGGGCGAGTGCAGGGGACACGCGCGTCCCGACCGTCTCGCGCAGCAGGTCCTTGCCGTGCCGTGCCGCGATGTCCTGAAGGGCCTGAAGGCGGGGTGCAGCCACCCGCGCGCCACCCGGGCCGTTGCCCAGCGAGGCCAGAGCCGGTTCGAGGCGCCCCGGCCCGCTGTCGGACTGGGCGGGGGACACCGTGTCCCAGAACCAGGCGTAACTGCCACTGCGCGACGGTGCGGCGCCCGCCCGCGGGGCCGAGGCCGACGCCGACGTCTTTTCAGCCGATGGCCGGGGTGCCGGCAGCGGCGGCACTGCCGGATTCGCGCGCGGGGCCACCTGAACGGTGATCCTCTTGGCCGCCCCCGCCTTGGGAGGCGACACGCGCCGCGCCGAGAAATCTGAAAAGACCTGCTGCGCCATCGCATCGGTTGCAAAGGCGCAGGATACGGCCACCACGGCCGCCGCGAAAAGTCTCTGTGTCATGTACTGCTCGTCCCCGGTTCTATGCCGTTTCGGGAGTATTCCTGACAGTCTCGCACAATCCGGTGAAGAAAACCACTTTTGTAAACGGATTGCGGCAATCTCTGTCCCAGTCGCCTGTACGTTAGGATATTTTGCCGGCCCTCAACGAAGGTAGTAATGCATTTTTACATTTAAAATCAGCCGGATAACCGGATCATTAAAAAAATCTCAACGACCGCGAAATTAATGCAAAGCGGCCAAAATCTCGCCCCAAACCAAGTGCTTTATAGGGTCATACCAACGAGGGACAGGGCAATGAGAGAGGCCCGCTACCGACCCCAAGCTGGTGAACGTGAGCAACACAACACACACTACGGAGAGAGACCATGATCAACTTCATCAAAAACTTCCGCAATGACGAATCCGGCGCCGTGACCGTTGACTGGGTCGTTCTGACCGCCGCCGTCGTGGGCCTGGCCATCGCCGCCTACACCCAGATCGAGACCAACGCCAACGCGCTGATCAACGCAGCAGCCGGCGAAGTCGCGGCAGAGCAGACCCTGCTCGAAGCGAAGAAGTAATCGCTTCTCGCGTCGGACCGCCCGGCACAGGGTGGTCCGCCCCGGCGCGGCAAATGCTTGCCGCGCCTTTTTCGATCCAGGCCAAAGCGCGTTCCCGGATCGCTTTCGCCACCAGACGACCACCGACCGATACCAAGGTATCCCGGAGCTTTCGGATGCGCGCAGAAGCATCTGTCGGCATGTGCTCCACATGAACGACCGCTGCTGCAGAACGCGGCCGCCCGACGAGACGGGACAATCCGCGCCAGGCGGATCAGGCTAAACGCGAGAGGCACTCCGGATGTTCACCACATTCCTCACAGACGAAACCGGCGCAGTCACCATCGACTGGATTGTCCTGACCGCGGCAATGGTCGGGCTGTGCCTGCTGGCGACCACCATCATGGACAGCACCACGATGGAGCTCAGCGACGGCATCGGCCAGTTCATGCAGGACACCGCGCCCGAAGGGAAATAACCCCGCGCCAGGCAGCCGGACCCGCGAAACCGCTTCGGCCACGAGATCGTCATGATTTCTGCCTGAGTTAACCTTTTTCCTTGGCTATCCCGATCCCAATGACCGGGCAGAAGCCCATTACAGGAGAAGCCACATGCGACTTGTATTCGGACTCGTCCTTCTTGCAGGCATCGGACTTGCCGGCTTTGCCGTCTACATGGCGCAGAACTACATCGGCGCCTACGAAACGGCGCTTGTCGAGGCACGGCAGCAGACCCATGCGTCCGTCCCCACCAAGCAGATCTACGTGTCGGCGAAACCCATCGCTTACGGGCAGGAGATCACCGAGGAGGACATCCGCCTCGCCCCCTGGCCGGAAGAGATCATGCCGGAAGGCATCTTCGACGAGGAAAATCCACTCCTGACAGAAAACATGGAGCCGCGTGTCGCGCTGCGCGCCATCGACGCGTTCGAGGCCATCGTGCCCAGCAAGGTTTCCCAGCCCGGCGGCTCTGCGGGTCTGACGCACTACCTGAAGCCCGGTGAAAGCGCCTTTGCGATCCGCGTGGACGTGGCCTCCGGCGTGTCCGGCTTCCTCCGTCCCGGCGATCGCGTCGACGTGTACTGGACGGGCCGCGTGGACAGCCGCGATCCGAACATGCCGCGCGGCGAAGTGACGAAGATGATCCTTGCGGGTATGCGCCTGATCGCCATCGACCAGAACTCCGAAGCGGACACCAGCGGGACGTCCATCGCACGCACCGTCACCGTCGCCGCAACCCGCGAACAGACGCTGGTGCTGACCCACGCGCAATCGACAGGCCAACTGACCCTTTCCCTGATCTCGCAGGACGAGGACGGCGAGGCGATCACCACGGAGGTCGACCAGCTGTCGATGCTCGGCCTGCAACGGGCAGAACCCGTCGCCGCGCCGGAACCGGTCCAGCGCGAGCAGGTCTGCAGCACTCGCGTCCGCCGCGGCGCCGAGGTGGTCAACATCCCGATCCCCTGCACAAACTGATACAAGATAACACCTGCCAGTGTTCCGGAAGGGTCCCGCGATGCGGGACCCTTTTGTGTAGCGGCGCACGTCACATACCGCCTGTTGCCCCTTATCCACAGAAACTGCGCGCTCAAAGCCCTTGATTCTTGATTAATTTTCCAAATTGAAACACACTCCCACGAAATGCAGGCATGAAGACCTGCGGATGAGGCGTGATCGAAAGGCAGGTCACATGACATTTGACGGCTATCTGAAGGCGGCCCTCTGCGGGCTGGCCTTGGGCGTTGCGACCGTGTCGCCGCCCGCGCACGCGGATTCCATCCGCGTCGTGCGAACCGGTACGGAATCCGTCCTGTCGGTTCCAATGAACCGGGCCGTGGTGGTCGAAAGCGATACGCCTTTCGCGGAACTGTCCATCGCCAACCCCTCTATCGCCGACATCTCGTCCCTGTCGGACCGCACGATCTATGTCCTCGGCAAGCAGCCGGGCACGACCACGCTGACGATCCTCGACCCGCAGGGGCAGCTCATCACCAACGTCGATGTGCGTGTCGCCGCGGATGTGACCGAATTCAAGGAACGCCTGACCCAGATCCTCCCGGAAGAGAAGATCGAGGTCCGCACCGCCAACGATGGCATCGTGCTGTCCGGCACTGTCTCTTCCATCGCCCGCATGGAACGCGCGCTCGACCTGGCGCAAAGGTACGCGCCCGACCGGGTGTCGAACCTGATGGTGGTCGGCGGCATCCAGCAGGTCATGCTGAAGGTGCGTTTCGCGGAAATGCGGCGCTCCGTCTCCAAAGCCCTGCGCGCATCTCTCGCCACCGGCGGGTCGACCGGCGATCTGGGTGTCGAACTGGGGACAGGCAACGCCGCCACCATCGCCGAACGTGACCTCGTCTCCGACAAGCTGTTCCCCCGCCGGCTGGGCACCGAGGGTGCCGTGCTCTTCGGTTTCAACGCCGGCGGTCTTGAAGTCGGCATCCTCCTTGAAGCCCTTGAATCCAAAGGCATGGTCCGGACCCTCGCGGAACCGAACCTGACCGCCCTTTCCGGGCAGGAAGCCAGCTTCCTCGCGGGCGGTGAATACCCGGTGCCGACGGCGCAGGGCGACAGCAGCGTCACGGTGGAGTTCAAACCCTTCGGTGTCGAGCTGGCCTTCGTGCCGCGCGTGATCGACGGCGACCTCATCAACCTCGAGCTCGAAGCGGCCGTGTCGTCTGTCGACTCGAGCAACGGCATCACCTTCCAGGACGTGACCATCGCCGGTTTCGCCCGCCGTGAAGCGAAGACCACGGTGGAACTGCGTGACGGCGAAAGCTTTGCCATCGCCGGTCTGCTGCAGGAAAACTTCTCCGACCTCAACGGTCAGGTGCCGTGGATCGGTGACGTGCCGATCCTTGGCGCGCTGTTCCGGTCGACGGAATACCAGCGCGAACAGTCTGAACTGGTCATCATCGTCACGCCGCACCTCGTGACCCCCACCCGGGGCGAGGCGCTGGCCCTGCCGACCGACCGCGTCACCCTGCCGTCCGAGCGTCAGCTGTTCCTGAACGGCCAGATCGACGGAAACGGGCGCAGGCCGCGGTCCGGTGCCGCCGCAGAAGTGGCAAACCAGGACTTCAACGGCTCCTACGGCTACGTGATGGATTGAGAGAGACCATGGCCCAACGACCCCTCCTCCGCCTCACCCTGACCGGGCTTGCCGTCGGACTTCTGACCGCAGGCTGCGCGGGAAACACGCAGTCCACGATGACGCGCGGCTTCAACAACGAGGTGGGCGTCAAGGTCGATCCGGGCAACTTCGGCGACGCCACCATGAACAACCACCAGTACATGACTGGCGAAAAGCAATACGTCTACGACCTGTCGCAACGCTTCGCCGCCGAGGTCATGACCACCGTCAACTTCGCGTTCAACTCCGCCCAGCTCGATCAGGGCGCGCTGGACACGCTGCGCGAACAGGCGCACTGGATCCGCCAGTTCCCCGAGGTCCGCTTCCGCGTCTATGGCCACACCGACAAGGTCGGCAACCAGGCCTACAACAAGTCGCTCGGCCTGCGCCGTGCCAACGCCGTGGTCAACTATCTGGTGAGTCAGGGCATTTCGCGGTCCCGCCTCGAAGCCGTGGTGTCCTTCGGCGAAACGCAGCCGCTGATCGTGACCGAAGGCCGCGAACGCCGCAACCGGCGCACCGTGACAGAGGTGTCGGGTTTCGTCGCCGGGCATCCGCAGGTGCTGGAAGGAAAGTACGCGGAGATCATCTACCGCGAGTACGTCAACAGCGCGGCGCCCGCATCCAACCTGAACAGCCAGTCGGGTGCGGAGCTTCAGCTCGGCAACTGACGCGAGCTCAGGCCTGACACGTAGCAAACGCCGCGCCCCCGGGGTCGCGGCGTTTGCATTTGTGGCATCCCTCCTCGCTCAATCCGGCCCTTTTCCCGCCCGCGCGAACAATCTCTTTTTGACCGCTAAACTTCGCACAAATTCGGAAATTTGGCCCCATTGTCGCCGCCTTTCGAAGTGACTTTGAAACGGAACCACCCATGCGCCGATCCGACTCGGCGCCCGCGTTCACCGGGGGCGGGCAGAAGCCCGCCGTTGTCCGGGACGCGCGAGAAAAGGACGAAAGAGGCATGACCAGTACACCGACCACGCAGGCAGATCCCGCGCCGATCATTGCCTGCACGATCAGCCGGGACGTGCAGAACTTCGACCTGCTGATCGAGGACATGGAGACGATTCTGGGCGAAGCCTGGGGCGATCTCGGTTTCGACGAAGCGCTCGCCTTCATGTCGCAACCGGAAGCCTCGTCGCTGGAATTCGTGGCCATGGCCATCGACGCCATAGACGAAGGCGAAGTCTCGCAGTTGGCCGGCATCATCAAGGGGGCAAGAACACACGGCATCAAGGTGATCCTGATTGCCGAGGACGTGACACCCGCCTCGCTGCACCAGCTTTTGCGCAGCGGTGCCGACGAATTTGTCCCCTACCCGCTTCCCGAAGGCGAACTTGCCGCGGCGGTCGAACGCCTGCGCGCCCCCGAACCGGTACCTGTGCCGGCGTCCACTGCCAGTGCGCCGGCAAAGGTCAAGCTCTCGGGCGGCGGCGACGGCGTCCTGATTGCCGTTCAAGGGTTGTCCGGCGGATGCGGTGCGACCACGCTGGCGGTGAACCTGGCCTATGAACTGACCTCTGTCGGTGGCGACAAGCCCCCCAAGGTCTGCCTGATCGACCTCGGCCTGCAATTCGGCTCTGTCGCGACCTACCTGGACCTGCCGCGCCGCGAGGCCGTGTTCGAGACGCTGTCGGACATCGAGTCGATGGACGGCGAAAGCCTTGCGCAGGCGCTGGTGTCCTTCGAGGACAAGCTGCAGGTCTTCACCTCTCCGGCCGACATCCTGCCGCTCGACCTGATCGGTCCCAGCGAGGTGTCGAAGCTTCTCGACATCGCACGCGACCATTTCGACTACGTTGTGGTCGACATGCCCGGCACGCTGGTTCAGTGGACGGAAACCGTCCTGACGGAGGCGCAGATCTACATCGCGCTGGTCGAGCTGGACATGCGTTCGGCCCAGAACACCCTGCGGCTGAAGCGGATGCTCCAGTCGGAGGATCTGCCGTTCGACAAGATCCGCTTCGCGCTGAACCGGTCGCCGAAGTTCACCGACCTGCAGGGCAAGAGCCGGGTCAAGCGCATGGCCGACAGCCTTGGTATCTCGCTCGACCTGCAGCTTCCCGATGGCGGGCGGGCGGTGATGCAGGCCTGCGACCACGGCCTGCCGCTGGCCGCACACGCCGCGAAGAACCCGCTCCGCAAGGAAATCGTGAAGCTGGCGCAGCAGCTCAACGCAATCGGCGCCGACGACGCCGAAGCTGCCTGATCGCGAAGGACCGACCGAATGTTCTCACGCTACAAGAAACCCGGTCTCAAGGAGGCCCCCCGCCCCGTGGCCAAGGCGGAAGCCGTCGCCGCCCCGGCGGCGGACGACCGCAAGGTCGAGGTGCGGACACCGTCGGCCGTGCGCCGCAAGGGGCCGCCGCAGGCCCCGGCCCAAGCGGGCAATGCCGACAAGGAAAAGAAGCGCAAGGAACGCCTTGGCGAGGTGAAGCTGGAACTGCACCGCGCGCTGCTGGAGAACCTTAATCTCGCCGCGCTGGACCAGGCGTCCGAGGCGGAGCTGCGCGAGGAAATCTCCCAGATCGCGACGGAATCGCTCACTGAACGCGGCATCGTGCTGAACCGCGACGAGCGGCGCGCGATGATGACCGACCTCTACGACGAGGTGAAAGGTCTGGGCCCGCTCGAGGCCTTGCTGAAAGACGACACCGTCTCCGATATCCTCGTGAACGGTCCGCACCAGATCTTTGTCGAACGGTCGGGCAAGCTGCAGCTCTCGGACATCACGTTCAAGGACGAGAAGCACCTGATGCGGATCATCGACAAGATCGTGTCCGCCGTGGGCCGCCGTGTCGATGAATCGAACCCCTATGTCGACGCCCGTCTGATGGACGGCTCCCGTTTCAACGCCATGGTGCCGCCCATCGCCATCGACGGCAGCCTCGTCTCGATCCGGAAGTTCAAGAAGGACAAGCTGGGCATCGACGACCTCGTGAACTTCGGCGCCTTCACCGAAGAGATGGCCGTCTACCTTCAAGCCGCCGTGGCGACCCGCCTGAACATCATCGTCTCCGGCGGTACGGGTTCGGGCAAGACGACCACGCTCAACGCATTGTCCAGCTTCATCGACGACAGCGAACGCATCCTGACCATCGAGGATACCGCGGAACTCCAGCTTCAGCAGACCCACGTGGGACGCATGGAAAGCCGCCCGCCCAACGTCGAGGGCAAGGGGGCCGTCACGCCACGCGATTGCCTCAAGAACGCCCTGCGTATGCGCCCTGACAGGATCATCGTGGGGGAAACCCGCGGCGAGGAAGTCATCGACATGCTCCAGGCTATGAACACCGGTCACGACGGCTCCATGACCACAATCCACGCGAACTCCGCGCGGGACGGCGTGGCGCGTCTGGAAAACATGATCGCCATGGCCGGGATCGAGATGCCGCTGAAGGCGGTCCGCTCGCAGATCGCATCGGCCGTGAACCTCATCGTGCAGGCGTCGCGCCTGCAGGACGGCTCCCGCCGGATGACCTCCATCACCGAGATCACCGGCATGGAGGGCGACGTCATCTCCATGCAGGAAATCTTCCGCTACCAGCGCGTCGGGCTGACGCCGGACAACAAGATCATCGGTCACTTCACCGCGACCGGCGTGCGGTCGGCCTTCTCGGAGCGGTTCCGGATGTGGGGTTACGACATCCCGGCCTCGATCTACGAACCGTTCCGCCCGGATTAATTGAAAGCGAGTCACGAACATGCTCTCTGCAGCACCGATCATATACGGCCTGATTTTCGTCGGCGTCCTCGTCTTCGTGAACGGCATCTACCTGGTCGCCTTCGGCAAGTCGATCTCGCTGTCCAACAAGGTCAACCGGCGGCTGGAAATGCTCGACCGGGGCGACCGGCGCGAAGATGTCCTGGCCAAGCTCCGCAAGGAGATGGACCAGCACATGGAAAGCCGGTCCCTGCCGATCTATTCCCTGCTGGCCGACAAGGCAAACAAGGCGGCCATCGCCTTCACGCCGCAGCAGCTGATGATGATCATGGCAGGCGCATCGGTCGTGGCCTTCCTGGGCCTCAGCATCGGGACGGAGACCGGGCTGCCCATCCGCGTCATTCTGTCGGCCGGCATGGGCATCGGCGGCGTCTACATGTGGGTTGGCTCCAAGGCCAAGAAGCGCCTTTCGATGATCGAGGAGCAGCTGCCCGATGCTGTGGAACTTATGGTGCGGTCGCTGCGCGTCGGCCATCCGTTCACCTCCGCGATCACCATCGTCTCGAAAGAGATCAAGGACCCGCTGGCGACCGAGTTCGGCATCATCGCCGACGAATCCGCCTATGGCCGTGACATCGGCGAGGCGCTGAAGCACATGGCCGAACGGCTCGACATGCAGGACTTGCGTTTCCTCGCCGTCGCCGTGGCGATCCAGCAGCAGGCGGGCGGCAACCTCGCCGAGATCCTCGAAGGTCTGGCCAAGGTGATCCGCGCCCGCTTCCGCCTGTTCCGCCGCGTGAAGGCCATCACCGCCGAGGCGCAGTGGTCCGGCAAGTTCCTGTCCGGCTTTCCCGTCATGGCCCTGATCTTCATCCAGGTCGCCAAACCCGACTACTACGACGAAGTTCTGGACCACCCGTGGTTCATTCCGGCCTGCTTCATCGTCGGCATCATGCTCGCCCTGAACATGATCGTCATGCGCTGGCTCGTGAACATCAAGGTCTGAGGAGACACCCATGCTAGACCAACTCAACACCGCGATCACCGATCTGCTGGGCCCCGCCGGCCCGCTGATCGTGGTTGCCGGTCTCGCGATCCTGCTGATCCTCGCGACCATCCCGATCTTGCTGAGCACCAAGCCTGACCCGCTCGACAAGCTCAAGGAGACCTCGCAGAAGAAGATGGACGCGCAGTCGCGCGCCGTCCTGCGCGACAAGCGCCGCAACGAGAAGCTGAACAAGTACGCGCAGTTCCTCGAACCGCAGGACGCCAAGGAACTGTCCGAGATCAAGCTGAAACTGCTTCAGGCGGGCTACCGCACGAAGGACGCGGTGCAGGTCTACTACTTCATGCAGTTCGCGCTCGGCCTCGGGATGCTGGCGGCAGGCACGGGGTATTACCTCTTCTTCGTGAACCCCGAAGAAGCGGACATGACCACCAAGCTGATGTATATCCTCGGCCCCGGCTGTGTCGGCTACCTCGCCCCGAAGTACTGGATCACCAAGCGCATGGAGAAGCGCAAGGAAGAGATCCAGCAGGGTTTCCCGGATGCGCTCGACATGATGCTCGTGTGCGTCGAGGCCGGCCAGTCGATGGAACAGTCGATCATCCGCGTGGCGAAGGAGCTGCGCGCCTCCTACCCCGCGCTGGCCGATGAGTTCGAGATCATCAGCCACGAGATGAAGGCCGGCAAGGACCGCAGCCAGGTCCTGAACGACATGTCGGAGCGTTGCGGATCGCAGGACGTGTCGAGCTTCGTGACCGTGCTGAATCAGGCGCAGACCTTCGGTACGTCGATCTCCGACGCGCTGCGCGTCTATGCCGGAGAGATGCGGGACAAGCGTGTGATGCGCGCCGAGGAAGCCGCCAACAAGCTGCCGACCAAGATGACGCTGACCACAATGATGCTGACGGTGCCGCCGCTGCTGATCATCCTCGTCGGCCCCTCTGCCGTGGGCATCACGCAGATGGGCGCCATGGCCGGCAACTGAGCCAGCCGCCATGAAAAAACGACGCCGCGTCCCGATCGGCGCGGCGTTTTCCGTTTCACGATGTGGCGGAGGTCAGCCCGCGGCCTGACCGTAGAACAGGCCAAGTCCGAGGTAGATCGCCATGGTGCCGCCAAGGGCGAGGCCCATGGGAAACTTCGACCCGGCGTTCCAGCTTTCCCAGTTCGGGGCCAGCCGCCGGATGGGCGTGAACTTGGCAATCCGGTGGGCGACAAAGGCCGCCAGCAGGTTCGCTGCGAAGAGGATCATCAGGAACCGCAGGTCGCCTAGCGCGATGAAGGGCGCGGCAGCGGCCGCCCACTTCGCATCCCCCGCCCCCACGGCGCCCCCGGCGTTCAGCGCAATGCCCGCGACCAATACCACGATCAAATGCACGTAGCGCCATAGGTAAGCGTCGAACGGCATGACGATGAACCCCACCACCACGAAGATGAAGAACATCGCAAGGACGGAGTGGTTGGGAATGCGCATGCCCTTCATGTCGGTGTACATGATGTACAGGCAGACCGGCAGGACGAAAGGCAGGAACCAGGCGGCTTCGGTGACCGTTATCGACATCTCCGGCGCCCCTCAGGCGCCGTTTTCAAGCGCGGCCAGGGCACGGGCGGCCGCCTCGAAGTGCTGCGGATGGGTCTCCACCGCTTCGCGCAGCAACCCCTTGCCGATCTGCACGTCGCCGCGCTTTACCGCCGCAAGGCCAAGCGTATAAAGCAGTTCCGCGCGCTCCGGCTGCGTCATCGGGATGACCGGCAGAGTATAGTTGCCCTGCGCGCCGCGCGCCATGACGAGGTTGTTCTTCGCGGTGAACATCGTCTGGTCGGCGTTTATCGCCTCTCCGAACAGCCGCTCCGCCTCGCGGAAGTCGCCGCGGGTCAGCTTCGAATAGCCCCAGTTATTCATCACCGAGGCAGGCTTGGTCGTCAGACCCAGCGCGACCTCGTAGAAGGCATCCGCCTTCTTCCAGTCCTTCTTGCCGTCGGCGATCATCGCCTCCAGCCGGTAACGCTTGAAGGATTCGTGTGTCGGCGGGATCGAGGACAGGACCTTTTCCGCCTGATCCCAGTCATTCGTGCGGATCAGTGCATCGGCAAGCTCCACGCGGTCCTCGTTGGTGGCATCCTCGTGCGCAACCACCTGCGCCCAGGCGATCCGCGCCTCGGGAAAACGCTTCGCCCGGATCAGGCTGGAGGCCAGGCCGCGCTGGAAGTCGATCCGGTCCGGCTCGGTCGTGGAGGAACGCCTGAAGTAGTTGACCGCCTCGTTCGGGTCGCCGACGGTCAGCATGACCTCGTTCAGGTTCGTCTCGTCGATGACGTTGACGCCCTGGAACTTGCGGTCCACTTCGTCCTTGTCGATGGTCTTGTCGCACGCGGAAAGCGACGCCGCCACGGCCACGCCCAATGTCACACGGATCAGATGGCGCATGTTGCCTGCGTCCTCTTGCTGCTCTGCCTTGTCTCCACCTTGATGGCGGATGTATTTATGCCTCTGCCGCCACGTTGGACGGCCATTCAGCCCGGTTAAACGTCGTTCCTGCGGATCTGGTACGATCCGCTGCCCCGCCGCACGAGCCTGAATTCTTCTTCTTGTTCCGGATCATACCGGCTATTTTCCAATTTTGCGAGCGCCAAGCGAAGATTATCGCGAATTGAGTCGTTTTGGCCATTGTCGAGGGCATAGGCCTTCTTGAACACGAGGCTCGCCTCGGAGGTTTCCCCCTTTTCCATCAGCAGGACGCCAAGGTTGTTCCAGGCTTCGGCCCATTCCGGGTCGAGTTCCACCGCGCGGCGCAACAGCCCCTCCGCCTGGTTCAAACGGCCGAGCGCGAGGTTGACCGAACCGAGCGCGGTAAGGGTTTCGGCGTTGATGCCCTTCTGGCCCGCGGCGCGCGTGTAGGCCTCCAGCGCAAGATGGTACTCGCCCGCTTCCATCAGCCGGTGGCCGACGATCATGCCGTCGACGGCCTCGCCGTCCGGATCGACGGAGGGCGCAAACGGGTTCGGATCGTCCACGACCTCTTCGCCCGGCGCGCATCCGGCAAGTGTCAAAAAGAGAAGGATCGCCGCAAGCGACCACCATGTGGAACTTGGGGTCATCTGTCGCCCCTTGGGAAAGCTGCTCGCCTATTCAAGTCGCGTGAAGCGCCCGCCACGTCAAGACGTTTCGCGGCGGCACAGGGGGTCGCGCCGCCCCTGCCCGACCGGCACGCACCCTCCAAATGTCCCAAAGCCCGCCCTAGACCTGCCACAAACCGTTGTCACTCTGGCAACCAAACAAACGGGCAATCCGGGCAGGACATCCACATGAACATGCAAAGCAGCACCGTCATTGCGCCTCCGGCGCCGCGCAGGCTCGAGGACATGAGCCTTTCGACCGTGATGATGCGCGACATCGTTCTCAAGACGCTGTTCCGCAAGAACACCAACAAGGTCACGCAACTGGCCCGCGCCGTCTGCCTGCCCGTGCCCGTCTGCCAGGAGATCATCGACATGGCCCGCGCCCAGGGCCTGATGGAGGCGATGGGCACATTGGGGGCCGCCGGGCAGGTCGCCAACGAGATGCCCTACCAGCTGACCGACAGCGGCAAGGCCCGCGCCCTCGACGCGCTGGCGCAGTCGGAGTACTTCGGCCCGATGCCCGTCCCGCTGGAGGTCTACCGCGAACAGGTCGAACGCCAGTCGATCCGCAACATCCAGATCACCCGCGAACAGCTTACCTCGGCGATGGGCCACCTGATCCTGCCGAACGACCTGATCTCCAACCTCGGGCCGGCGGTGTCCTCTGGCCGGTCGATCCTGATGTACGGCCCGCCGGGCAACGGCAAGTCGTCGATCTCCAACGGCATCCGCGACGCCATGGGCGACCGCATCTACGTGCCCCGCGCGCTGGAGTATTCCGGACAGGTCATCACCGTCTACGACCCGATCGTGCATTCGAAGGCCGAGGAGGACGCGGACGATCCCAACGCCCTGCGCCAGCGGGCCCGCTTCGACCGCCGCTACGTGATGTGCAAACGCCCGACGGTCATCACCGGGGGGGAGCTTTCGCTGTCGATGCTGGACCTCGTCTACAACCCCACGGCACGCACCTACCAGGCACCGCTCCAGTTGAAGTCCACCGGCGGCATCTTCATCGTCGACGACCTTGGCCGCCAGGCGGAACCGCCGCAAAGCCTCGTGAACCGCTGGATCGTGCCGCTGGAGGAAGGCAAGGACATCCTCGCCCTCCAGTCCGGCGAAAAGTTCGAGGTGCCCTTCGACACGTTGGTCATCTTCTCCACGAACTTCCACCCGAACGAGATCTTCGACCAAGCCGCGCTGCGCCGGATCTTCTTCAAGATCAAGATCGACGGCCCCAGCCAGGAGAACTTCCTGAAGATCTTCGCCCTCGTGGCCCGCAAGAAGAAGATGCAGCTGGACGAGGCCTCGCTCGTGCACCTGCTGAAGACCAAGTACCCGACGATCAACAACATCTTCGCCAACTACCAGCCGGTTTTCCTGATCGACCAGATGATTGCCGTCTGCGATTTCGAAGGGCTGCCCTACAAGATGACGCCCGAGCTGATCGACCGCGCATGGGGCAACATGTTCGTCAAGGACGAGAAGATCGTGAAGTAGGGACTGTGGGCCCCTGCGCGCGGTTTCTGCCATGCGCCGTGAAGTGTCGGCGGGTGGTACAGGGCGTCCTTGCCGCGATCTCGCAGGCTGTCGCGCAGCGCTTGGCACCGGGGCATGCCGTGACCTGAACACCGCGCGTCACGGCACAGCAGAGTAAGGCACGATTTCCCGGAATTTCCGCTTGACGGCGCCCGCGCCCCCCCTTATCCCCCGCCCACGGTCTGGCGCGGTAGCTCAGTTGGTTAGAGCGAACGACTCATAATCGTTAGGTCGGGGGTTCGAGTCCCCCCCACGCCACCACAACACCCCTAAATCATTGCAGTTTGCAGCGAAGCGACGCACCACGCGTCCCGCTGCGCACGGTGTATCCTGCGATGCGGAGAGCATCGGCAATCGCCGCCAGTGCCGTCGCAGCCAGCCCCGGACTGACACACAATCCAAGGCGCAGACGAACCGGCTTCGTCACCGGGAAACTGATGCTTGTCCAAGGGGAAAAGTGGCAGCCCGTAGGGGAATCGAACCCCTCTTTCCAGGTTGAAAACCTGGCGTCCTAACCGATAGACGAACGGGCCACGCATCGTGGTGAGCGGTCTTCTACGGAAGCGCGCGGCGACGTGCAAGACCAATCTTCACCCTGAATGCACACGAAATTCCGGTTCCCACTGGACCGGCACGTATCTGGATTTTCAGGGAAAAGTGGCAGCCCGTAGGGGAATCGAACCCCTCTTTCCAGGTTGAAAACCTGGCGTCCTAACCGATAGACGAACGGGCCACGCTGTGGTGAGCGGTCTTCTAGGGAATGCGGGCGCCGCGCGCAAGCACAAAATCACGAGGCCGCGCAGGAATCTTCATCGCGGCAGGGTGCCCCCGGCCGCCCCCGCGCAACCCGATGGAATCACGCCTCAATCCGCCGCGGGCGCGGCATCGTCGAGCCGCATCTGGACCGTATGCCGGCCCTGCCACGTGTTCACGTCCAGCTTGCCCGCCAAGTGAAAGCGCCGACCCTCGTGGTTCAGCAGCACCTGCCCCAGGGGGCCGTCCATCGCGTTGAAACAGATCGCCTCCAGCCGGGCCCCGAGGCCGTCTCCGCAGGTGATCTTCAGATGCCCCGACCCCACGACCTTGGCAAAGGACAGCCGCACGTCCGGCACGACGAATCGCGGTCCGGGGGCGCCCTGCCCGAACGGTCCGGCGCGCTCCAGATCCTCCACCAGGTCGACCTGCGCGGCACCGGGCATCAACACGCCGTCGACCCGCAGGTCCGCCGCGCCGCCCGCCCCGGCCCCCTGCTTCTCCAGCAGGTCGGAGAGGCGCGCCATGGCCTCCTCCAGCCGGTCGCGCGCCACGGTGAGGCCTGCCGCCATGCGGTGCCCGCCCCCCTTGATCAGCAGCCCCTCCGCCGCCAGCCGCTGCACCGAGGCGCCGAGGTCCACCCCTGCGACGGAGCGACCGGAGCCCTTGCCCTCCGCCCCGTCGAGGCCGATGACCACGGAGGGCCGACCGGTGTGCTCCTTCAGGCGGGAGGCGACGATTCCGACGACCCCCGGGTGCCATCCCTCGCCCGCGGCCCAGATCAGCGGCGCATCCAACCCGCGCGCCTCGGCCTGATCAAGGGCCGCCGCACGCACCGCCGCCTCGATCTCCCGCCGTTCCGCGTTTAACGCCTCGAGCCGTTCCGCCATCGCCTGCGCCTCGGCCGGGTTGTCGCTGGCCAGAAGCCGCGCGCCAAGGTCGGCCTGCCCGATCCGCCCACCGGCGTTGACCCGCGGCCCCATGACAAATCCCAGGTGATAAGCCTCCGGCGCGCGCTCCAGCCGTGCCACGTCAGAAAGCGCCACGAGGCCGACGCGCTCCCTGCGCCCCATGACCTTCAGCCCCTGCTGGACAAGCGCCCGGTTCACGCCCCGGAGCGGCGCCACATCGGCGACCGTCGCCAGCGCCACGAGGTCGAGCATCTTCATCAGGTCCGGCCCGCGCGCGCCTGCCTCGCGCAGTTGCCGCCCCGCCTCGACCAGCATCAGGAAGACCACCGCGGCCGCACAGAGATGCGCGAGCCCGCCGTCCTCGTCCTGCCGGTTGGGGTTGACCACCGCCACGCAGTCGGGAAGCGTCTCGCCGCCAAGGTGGTGATCCAGCACCACCACATCCGCCCCCTCGGCCGCGGCGATGGCGTCATGCGACAAGGTCCCGCAATCGACGCAGACGATCAGGTCATGCTCGCGGGCCAGCCCCGCCATGGCGGTCGGGTTCGGCCCATAGCCCTCGTCGATCCGGTCGGGCACATACAGCGTCGCCGGCCGCCCCATCTGCCGCAGCCAGTCGATCAGCAGGGCGGCCGAGGATCCGCCGTCCACGTCGTAATCGGCAAACACCGCGATCCGTTCGCGCCCGGAGACCGCCTTCAGGAACCGCGTGGCCGCCTTCTCCATGTCCTTGAGCGACCGCGGGTCGGGCAGCAGGTCGCGCAACTTCGGCTCCAGGTAGGCCTGCGCCTCCTCCGGCGGAACACCCAGCCGCGCGAGGATCGCGCAGAGGGGACGGGCCAGTCCGGTCTGCTGCGCCAGAAGCTCCGCCTGACGCTCGGTTTCCACGTCCGGTCCGACCCAACGCCGCCCCGAGAGGCTGCTCTCTACACCCAGATACGCCAATGCCGTCCTTCCACTGCCCCACCGCAGGGGATAGCCAAATCCGGTGGCAAGCGAAAGGCCGCAGCCACACCCCCGCCATCACGCTGCACACCCGATGGGGCCCGGCGCAAGCGCCCTGTCTTCACCTTGGATCAAATACCTGCCTCAAAGGCTGACAGCCACGCGACA
Organism: Sagittula sp. P11; assembly: GCF_002814095.1. NCBI lineage: Bacteria > Pseudomonadati > Pseudomonadota > Alphaproteobacteria > Rhodobacterales > Roseobacteraceae > Sagittula > Sagittula sp. P11. The sequence continues at coordinate 3,274,879 of NZ_CP021913.1, read as the reverse complement.
CCGGGCATGGGCAAAACGAAACGGCCCCCGCAGATCGCGGGGGCCGGTCCGGGCACTTATGCCAAAGGTACTCAGACCTTGTGACGGAACGGATTGCGGTACTGCATCCGCCGCACCGACCCGGTCTTGGAGCGCATCAGGATCGTCTCCGTCTCGATCCAGCCGGGCGTGCGCTTGATCCCCGACACGACGGAGCCGTTGGTCACGCCGGTCGCGGCAAAGATCACGTGGTCGGTCACCAGCTCGTCGCGGGCGTAGATCTTGTCCAGGTCGGTGATCCCGGCCTTGGCGGCGCGGCCCCGCTCGTCGTCGTTGCGGAACAGCAGGCGGCCCCACATCTGGCCGCCCATGCACTTCAGCGCGGCCGCCGCCAGCACCCCCTCGGGCGCACCACCCGAACCCATGTACATATCGATGCCGGTCAACACCGGTTCGGCGCAGTGCATGACACCGGCCACGTCGCCGTCGGTGATCAGCCGGATGCCCGCCCCGGTCGAGCGGACTTCGGCGATCATGTCCTCGTGGCGCGGCCGTTCGAGGATGCAGCAGGTGATGTCCTGCGGCGCGCAGTCCTTCGCCTTGGCCAGCGCGAACACACGTTCGGAGGGCGACATGTCCAGCGACACCACGTCGACCGGGTAACCCGGGCCGATGGCCAGCTTGTCCATGTAGACGTCCGGCGCGTGCAGCATGGACCCGCGCGGCCCCATGGCGATCACGGTCAGCGCGTTCGGCATGTCCTTGGCGGTCAGCGTCGTGCCTTCCAGCGGGTCGAGCGCGATGTCCACGCCGGGGCCGCCCTGCCCCACTTCCTCGCCGATATAGAGCATCGGCGCCTCGTCCCGCTCGCCCTCGCCGATCACGACCACGCCGGAAATGTCGAGCTTGTTCAGCTCTTCCCGCATGGCGTTCACGGCGGCCTGGTCCGCGGCCTTCTCGTCTCCGCGGCCGATCAGGTCGGCACTGGCGATGGCGGCCTGTTCGGCAACCCGGGCGAGGCCCAGAGAAAGCATGCGGTCATTGAAATCCTTGGGCGTCGGCATCGGAGTATTTCCTTTGGATGAAGCGTGTCTTGGCTCTAGCGCAGGCGGCGCGCGGGGGGCAAGGCTGGTTGCGCCAACCCTCGCCGCCTTGCGCCTTTCCCGCCACCTTCGCCGCCGCCAAAGCCTGTTCGGTCAGCAGGCAGGCACCGACGCGGCGCCGACAGCGCCAAAGGCGGCGCTCCCGTACCGTGCCCGGCCCGTGCCGCGCCGTGCAGGTCCGATGTCGGGCGGGGCTTTGCGCCGCCCCTGCCTCAGACTTCCTCGATCCGCAGGGCGACGGGCGCCGCGACCACAACGGCCAGCTTCTGCATCGCCTCCAGCGCCTGGTCGAGCGCCGCGCGCGTGGTCTTGTGCGTCACGATCAGCACGGGCGCCCGGTCCTCGACGTGGTCGTACTGGCGCATACGGTGGATCGACACACCCGCTTCGCCCAAGGCGGCGGCCACCTTCGCCAGTGCGCCCGGCTTGTCCGCAAGCTGGGTGCGCAGGTAGTAGGGTGCCGGCGTCGTGGCCTTCGCCGGCACCGCCGGAACGAGCTTTGACGCGGCCTGTCCGAAGGTCGAGACCCGCAGCCCGCGCGCCACGTCCATCACGTCGCCCATCACGGCAGAGGCGGTCGGCCCCTCGCCCGCGCCGGCGCCGCGCATCACGATCTGGCCGACCTGATCGCCCTCGATCACCACCATGTTGGTGCCGCCCGAAAGCTGGCCCAGCGGCGAGGAGGCCGGGACGAGGCAGGGCGCCATGGATTGCTCCAGCCCGCGACCGGTCATCCGGGACACGCCCAGCAACTTGATCCGGAAACCCATGTCGGCGGCCTGCTTGATGTCGTCGATGGTGACCTTGCCGATGCCTTCCAGCTCCACCCCGGAGAAGCTGACCTGCGTGCCGAAGGCGATGGCCGCCAGCAGGGACAGCTTGTGGCCCGCGTCGATGCCGCCCACGTCGAGCGTCGGATCGGCCTCCAGGTAGCCCAGGGCGTCGGCCTCGGCAAAGGCCTCGTCGTAGGTCAGGCCGCCGTCCTCCATCCGGGTGAGGATGTAGTTGCAGGTGCCGTTCATCACGCCCATCACGCGGATGATCTCGTTCCCGGCAAGGCCCTCGGTCAGCGCCTTGATGACCGGGATACCGCCCGCCACCGCCGCTTCGAAGCGCAGGACCGATCCGCTCGCTTCGGCCAGTTCGGCCAGCGCCTGACCGTGGTGCGCAAGCAGCGCCTTGTTCGCCGTGACGACGTCCTTGCCCGCCTTCAGCGCCGCTTCGACAGCGGCCTTCGCCGGGCCGTCGCTGCCGCCCATGAGTTCGACGAACACGTCCACGTCGTCGCGGGTGGCCAGCGTCACCGGGTCGTCTTCCCAGGCGTAGCTGTCCAGCGACACGCCCCGGTCCTTGGCACGGGTGCGCGCCGACACCGCGCTGATGGCGATCGGCCGGCCGGAGCGTGCCTCAAGCAGGGCCGCCTTCTGGCGCACGATCTTGACCACGCCGGTGCCGACGGTCCCGAGACCGGCAATTCCAAGACGAAGGGGTTGGGACATGGGGCATACCTCCGGGTGACGTTCCGCGACACCGGTTACGCGCAAGTGATGCGCCCTGCAACCACGCGCGGACATGCCCATGCCCGGGCAAGGGCCCCCTGCGTCACTGTTGCCGCAGCTCTGCCGCTTTCTGTTGCAGGCGCTTCAGCCGCTCCGCCACCGAATCCGGCTGGGAGACCTGCGCGCTGCCGACCCCCGCCGCGCGCGCCTGCAGCCCATCCGCCCGCGCCTGCACCTGCGCGATGTCCTCTTTCGTCGCACGCGGCGGGGCCGGGTCCGCGATGAGGTCGTCGATGGGCACGAGCCGGGGATAAGGCGCGTTCTCCACGCCCGGGGTCGCCACCGCATCCAGTTCGGGGAACTGGGTGCAGGCGGTCAGGGCCATCAACAGGGCCGCCGGGAGGGACAGGTACGCGCGTCTCATGCGTCAGTCTTGCCGCATGGCGCATCCTCCCGCAAGCGCCCGCCTTGATCTGAACGTGCGTTCAGATAATTTGGGCGGCATGGCGCGCACCCAAGGCTCCCACTCCGAGATCACCGGCCCCCGCATCCGAGAGGCCGCCCTGCACCTGTTCGCCAAGCACGGCTTCGCGGCGGTCTCCATGCGGCAGATCGCGGGCGAGGTGGGCGTGCAGGTCGGCGCGCTTTACAACTACACGCCCGACAAGCAGGCGCTTCTGTTCTCGCTGCTCGAAGGCCACATGCTCGACCTGCTGGAGGCCTGGCGCACGCTCGACCCGCCACAGGCGCCAGACGCGCGGCTGGAGGCCTTCGTGCGGTTCCACATCGCCTTTCACCTCGACCGGCCAGAGGCGGTGTTCATCTCCTACATGGAGCTGCGCAACCTCGATCCCGGCAACTTCGCCAAGATCGAGCGTTTGCGGAGGGAATACGAGGATGCGCTGGAAACGATCCTGCGGGACGGCGTGGCAGCGGGGATCTTTGCCCTGACCGACAGCAAGCTGACGACGCTTGCGGTGATCGCCATGCTGACCGGCGTGACCACCTGGTATCGCCCCGGCGGGCGGCTGGGGCCGGAGGACGTGGCGCGGCTTTACTGGGACATGGTGCGCAAGACGGTCGCCGCCTGACGACGCTCTCACGCGACCCGAAGATCCCGGGACATCATCCTGTCAGGACAGGAGAGTCGGCCGTTCCTCATGTGTCGCGTCAGGAGGCACGGACCACGCCGCGCCGTTCGGAGGCTGTAAGAGGCACGCCCGGCAACCCCCTGGAATCGCCGGGCTCCAGAACTTACTTGCGGTCTTCCTGGATCGTCTCGAGGTATTCCAGCAGCGCCACCAGCTTGCGCGGCGTCGGCGTCTGGATGCCATCGCCCGAGTCGAAGGGCACGAGGTCGCCTTCCAGCAGTTCACCGAATTCCGGCATCCCCGGCCCGGCGATGTCGGAGCGCGCGTAGCCGTCGATGATCGACATGACCTTCGCGCGCGGGAAGGCGTTGCCGTGGCGCAGCCTGATCAGCGTCAGGTCCTTGGGCGCCTTCTGCATGCGGCGCGCCATCGGACCGTCGCCCTTGCCGTTTTCGCCATGGCAGACGGCGCAGTTTTCCATGAAGAGCGCGCGGCCGTCCTGCGGCCCCGGCATCTCGGTCTCTTCGACACAACCCGCCAGTCCAGCGGTCATAACCAACGCGATGAGCGGTGCGCGCATGTCCTTCAGCCCCTCTTTTTCAGGGTGTGATGCCAGCGCCCTGCCGCGGATGCAAGCGCTGCGTCAGACCTGCAGGTTTTCAAGATACACGATCAGGTCCATGGTGGATTGCGTGGTCAGATGCGAGGTGCCGTCGGGGCCGATCCACTCCACCAGCGGGCCGTCGAGCGCGCCGCCGATCTCCGGCATCAGGCCGCGGTGATAGGCCCCGGCCCCCTGCATCGCGCCGATCACGCGCCGCGCCGGGAAGGTGCCGCCGTTGTTGAGCGCAAGCGTGGTGAGGTCCGTGGGCTTCACCGTCATCTGGCCGGAGACGCGGCCGAAACCGCGTGCCTCGGCGCCGTGGCAGTCCATGCACCAGCCCGCATAAAGGCTTGCGCCCTGCGTCACCGGCACCGCGCGGGGCGGACTGATCACGGTGACCTGCGGCTCCACCAGGTAGACGGCCGAGGCCGGAGCGGTGCCCGAGAGGGTGATGGTGCCCGATTGCGGCGCGGCAGGCCCCGGACCCGCCAGCCGTTCGAGGAACGCGCATCCCGACAGCAGTCCCAGTGCCGCCGTCAGTGCCAGCCAACGCTTCATCCGAGATCCTTCCCTATCTGTCCCCCCGGCCTCCTCTGTCGCGCACCGCGCATTCGGGCGCGTGACAGGCGCCGTTCCGGCGGTCATGGTCGGACCCAGAAGACGTCCGAGGGAGACTCATGCTCGATCCTGCCACCGCAAATGCGCTGTTAGAAGACAATTTCGCCCCATGGGTGCAAGCTTTGCAGCCAAAAGTGTCCGATATCACACCATTGGGCGCCGTTCTTGAAATTCCGGTTACCGCAGAGATCGCCCGTGTCGGCGGCATCGTCTGCGGGCAGGCGCTGTCGACGCTGGCCGATACGGCGATGGTCTTTGCCTGCGCCGGGCATATCGGAGAGTTCGTGCCGGTGGCGACGACGAACCTGGAGACGCGGTTCCTGAGCGCGGCGCGGGGCGATGCGATCCGCTGCACGGCGAAGGTCGTCAAGGGCGGGCGGGCGCTGATTTTCGCCGAGGCCGTGCTGGTCAGCCTGCCCGGCGAAAAGGAGGTCGCGCGGGCCAGCGCGACGTTCTTCAAGCCATGACGCCGGGGATGACGCATTACGCGGTGGTCATGCTTTTCGCGGGCATGGGCATCCCGATCCTCGCGGCGCTGAACGCGGCGCTGGGGCAGCGGCTGGCTTCGCCCGTAGCGGCGGCGGTGGTGCTGTTCTGCGTGGCGCTGGCGATCTGCCTCGTCGTGTGGATTCTCAATGGCGCCAAGGGCTTCGGGGGTGTGCGCGTGGCGCCGAAGCACCTGCTGCTGGGCGGTGCCTTCGTCGCGTTCTACGTGCTGTCGGTGACTTTCATCGCGCCGCATTTCGGCGTCGGCAACGCGGTGTTCTTCGTGCTGATCGGGCAGCTGATCTCGGCCGCGGCGATCGACCATTTCGGCCTGTTCGGCGCGCGGATCAGCCCTTTGACCCTGACGCGCGCGACCGGGATCGCGGTCATGGCGCTGGGGGTCTGGATCACGCAAAGGGCGTAAAGCGCGGTGGGTGTGCGGCGGCAACGGGGCTACGGTCCTGCGCCCGTTCACGCGGCGCACGGTGGGGTTAACGGCCCGTCCGGCGCCAGATGCGGTAGGGCGGGCGGGGCTTTCCACAACGGATTACCGAAGGCTTAAGCCGCGCCAGTGTCGCATTAAGGGGCGAACCGGCCGATTGGACCCCGATTCCCGGCCGGTTGTTAACCTTTGTCCCGGCGCGCCGCGCCCGGGACCGCGATTTGCCCACGGATGTGGTTAACGGGCGCATGTGTCGCAGAGGCGCAGGCGGCGCCGAGCACCGCCCTGCGAACCGCCCGGCCATCGGCGATCCGTGGCGCGCCGTCCGGGTTCGCGCGCGACGGCTGTCACTTGCAGATGGAAAGCCAAGGGCAAGGCGGCGCAGAGCCCCGCCCTACGATCCGGCACGCGGTTTGCCACCGGCGTGTCCTGTACATCCGGTCGGTGCGCGTCATCCGCAGACAAGCGCGACGGCTGTAGGGCGGGGCTTTGCGCCGCCTCCCCCTCAGCCGTCCGCGCGCAGGTGGCCGTCTTCCATCCGTACCCGCCGGTCCATGCGCGCGGCGAGGTCGAGGTTGTGGGTGGCGATCAGCGCGGAAAGCCCGGTCTCGCGCACCAGGTCCATGAGCGCGGCGAACACCCGGTCGGAGGTCTGCGGATCGAGGTTGCCGGTCGGCTCGTCGGCCAGCAGCAGCTTCGGCGTGTTGGCCATGGCCCGGCAGAAGGCGACCCGCTGCTGTTCGCCGCCGGACATGGCCGCCGGGCGATGGCCCGCGCGCTCCCCCACGCCGACGCTGTCCAGCAGGCTGCGTGCCCGCTGCTCCGCCGCCTGTCGCGGCACGCCGTTGGCAAGCTGCGGCAGCACGATGTTCTCCAGCGCGGAGAACTCCGGCAGCAGATGGTGGAACTGGTAGACAAAGCCCACCTCCGCCCGGCGCACCAGCGTGCGGCGGCGGTCGGACTTGCCCTGCATCGGCTCGCCCGCGATTTCCACCGTGCCGCTGTCGGCGGTGTCCAGAAGCCCCGCGATGTGCAAGAGCGTCGACTTGCCCGCGCCGGAGGGCGCCACCAGCGCCACGACCTCGCCGCGCGCGACTTCGAGGTCGCAGCCGCGCAGCACGCGGACCTCTCCGGGTTTGCCGGCGTTGTAGACCTTCTCGATCCCGGTCAGCCGCAGCACCGGGTCCTGCACGGTGTCATTCATAGCGCAGGGCCTCCACCGGGTTCATGCGGGCGGCGCGGCGCGCCGGAAAGATCGTCACGATGAACGACAGGCCCAGCGACAGCAGCACCGCCGACATCACGTCGGCCATCTGCAGCTTGGCGGGCAGCGCGTAGATGCCGCGGATCGACGGGTCCCAGACGCCGCCCCCCGCCACGTAGTTCACGAAGGCGAAGATCGGGTCGATGTAGATCGCGAAGAGGCAGCCGAGGATCACCCCCATGGCCGTGCCGATGATCCCGGTGAACGATCCGCAGATGAAGAACACCCGCATGACCGAGCCTTCGGTCAGCCCCATGGTGCGCAGGATGCCGATGTCGCGGCCCTTGTTCTTGACCAGCATGATGAGGCCCGAGACGATGTTCATCGTGGCGATCAGCACCAGCACCGAGAGGATGACGAACATCACGTTGTCCTCGATTTCGAGCGCGCGCAGGAACCCGCCTGAGGCGTCCTGCCACGTCCAGATCAGCGCGCCGGGACCCACCGCCTCCGACACCGGCTGGATGAAGGTCTCCACCTCTTCGGGGTCGGAGACGATGACCTCCAGCTCGTCGGCCACGCCTTCGCGGTTGAAGTAGAGCTGCGCCTCGGCGAAGGGCATGTAGATCCGCGTGCGGTCGATGTCGTAGCGCCCGGCGGTGAAGATCCAGGTCACTTTGTAGGATTTCACGCGGGGCGAGACGCCGAAGGCGGTCTTCACCCCGTTGGGCGAGATCAGCTTCACGTCGTCGCCCACGCCCACGCCCAGCATCATCGCCACGCCCGAACCGATGGCCACGCCCTCCTCGAAGCGGTCGAGGTCGCCGCGCCCGGTTTCGGGGTCGGCGATGCGCGGGATGGCCTTCAGGTCGTCGGGGGCGATGCCGAAGACCTCGACGCCGGCGTTGTTGCCGTTGGCGGTGGCCATGACCTGCCCTTTGACCAGCGGTGCGACGCGCTGGATGAAGGGCACGCGTTCGACCTGCTGCGCCATGCCCTCGTAATCGGCAATGGTGCGGTCGGGGTTGCCCGCCTCGTCGGTGCGGGTGGTGCTGTAGACGGTGAGGTGCGCGTTGGAGCCGAGGATGGTGTCGACGAACTCCGCCCGGAAGCCGGAGCGCACCGCCAGCGTCGCGATCAGGGCAAAGACCGCCAGCGTGATTCCCACGAGGCTGATCCAGGTCATCACCGAAACGCCGCCTTCGGCCCGGCGCGCGCGGAGGTATCGCCACGCGATCATCCATTCGAAAGGGGCGAAGGGCGGCGGATTGCGCATATGGTTTTTCTTTCCTGCACTGCTCGGCGGCGAAACTGGCCTTTTGACGCTGCCGGGTCAAGTTAAGGAACTGTGATGGTCAACAACCCGCAGGAGGTGCGTCGCCATGAAACTGCTTGTTCTGGGAGGCAGCCGGGGGATCGGTCTGAAGGTGGTGGAGGCCGCCCTGGCGGCGGGTCACACGGTGCGGGCGATGTCACGCTCCGCCGGGTCGATGCCCCCGCGCGAGGGGCTGGAGCCGGTCGCGGGGGACGCCACGAACTCCGCCGATCTCGGCCCCGCGCTGGAGGGCGTCGATGCGGTGGTCATGGCGCTTGGCATGAAGGAGAGCATCGCGATGCTGTGGCGGCGGGTGACGCTGTTCTCCGATGCGACGCGGGCGCTGGTGCCGCTGATGGAGGCGCAGGGCGTGAGGCGGCTGGTCGCGATCACCGGGATCGGCGCGGGCGACAGCGTGTCGGCGCTGTCCACGCCGGAGCGGCTGGGCCACCGGGTCCTGCTGTCGGAGCCCTACAAGGACAAGACCCGGCAGGAGGAGATCATCCGCGCCTCGTCGCTCGACTGGACGCTGGTGCGCCCGACGATCCTGACCGGCAACCGCGCCTGCCACGACATCGAGGTGATGGTTGCGCCGGAGACATGGCGGATGGGCGTGATCAGCCGTGCTGACGTGGCGGAATACGTGGTAAAATGTCTGGACGATCCGGCGACATACGGCACCGCACCGGTGCTGGCGCGCCGGGTCAGCCGCCCAGGGAGGGCCACGGGATGAGAGGCTGGCACAGGCTGACCGAAGCGCAGATCCGCAAGGCGGAGGCGGAGGGCGCGCTTTCCGGCCTGTCCGGCGAGGGCAAGCCGCTGCCGAAGCGTCCCGGCGATGCGCAGGTCGATGCGGGCGACGCGGTGGGCTTCCGCATCATGGCGGAGGCCGGCGCCCTGCCCGAGGAGATCGCGCTGAAGGCGCAGCTGGACGCCGCGCGCACCGACTGGCAGGCCGCCACGGACCCCGACGCGCGCAAACGCCTTATGGCGCGGATCGCCGACCTGCAACTGCGTTACGAGATCGCCCGGGAAGCGCGCCGCAAGTTCCTGCGATAACGCTTGCACGGCGGAAATCCCGCGGCATATTGCGCAGCCATGAGTGGACCCCGTTACCCCGACCTGATCGCCGACCTTCCCGCAACCGTGCCGTTCGTTGGCCCCGAGGCGCTGGAACGCCAGCGCGGTGCGCCGTTCCGGGCGCGTCTGGGCGCCAATGAAAGCGTGTTCGGCCCCTCGCCCTTCGCCATCGCGGCGATGCAGGACGAGGCGGTGGAGATCTGGAAATACGCCGATTCGAGCCATCTGGACCTGAAGGGCGCGCTCTCCGAGCAGATGGGCGTGACGCCTGCGAACATCGTGCTGGGCTCCGGCATCGACGGGCTTCTGGGGAATTTCGTGCGGCTGCTGGTGGCACCGGGCGATGCGGTCGTGACCTCGGACGGGGCCTATCCGACCTTCAACTACCATGTCGCGGGTTATGGCGGCGTCTTGCACAAGGTCCCCTTCGTCAAGGACCGCGAGGACCCGGCGGCGCTGTTCGCCAAGGCCGCGGAGGTCGACGCAAAGATCGTCTACCTGTCGAACCCCGACAACCCGATGGGCACCTTCCACAAGGGCAGCGAGATCGTCTCGGCGCTCGACCACCTGCCCGACGGCTGCGTGCTGGCGCTGGACGAGGCCTATATCGAGTTCGCGCCGGACGGCACCTCGCCGGATCTCGACCCCGAGGACCCGCGCGTGATTCGCTTCCGCACCTTTTCGAAAGCGCATGGCATGGCCGGGGCGCGCATCGGCTACGCGGTGGGCGCGCAGGGGCTGATCAAGGCCTTCGACAAGATCCGCAACCATTTCGGCATGTCGCGCCTGTCGCTGGCGGGCGCGCTGGCGGCGCTGCAGGACAAGGCCTGGCTGGGCGACGTGCTGCGGCTGGTGGACGAGTCGAAAACGCGCATCACCCGCATCGCGGAGGCCAACGGGCTGAGCACCCTGCCCTCCGGCACGAACTTCGTCGCGGTGGATTGCGGCAGCGACGGCGCCTTTGCCCGTGCGGTGCTGGCCGCGCTGGCGGAGGACGGCGTGTTCGTCCGGATGCCCTTCGTGGCGCCGCAGGACCGCTGCATCCGCATCACCGCCGGCCGCCCGGAGGACATGGACATCCTCGAAGAGGCGCTGCCCAAGGCACTGGCGCGGGCGCGCAACGGCTGACCGTCCCTGCCCGCGTTAACGCAGGGTTTACCAAATTCACGCAGAGTGGACGGGACTCCTGCGGCAGATGCGCTAGGCTTTGGTCAACGGCACCCCGACAGGGTGCGGGATCAGGGCCCGGAGCCGCCGCCATGCAGAACCATCATCCGCAACCGGTCGAGGATTACATGACCGCCAACATGATCCTGCTCTTCGTGAACCTGCTCTGGATCCTCGTCGCGATCTGGTCCGTCTGGGGGCTTGCCCCGGTGATCCTGATCGCGGCCATCCTGAACCACCTCATCACCCGGCTGGACCAGGCGCGCCGCCGCAGGGACGCCGGGATCGAGCCGCCCTCGGCCAACACCGACAAGGCCTGAGCGGGGCGGCGCGCACAGCGCATCCCGATTTCATTGATCAGTCCGTAGAGCCGAAGCTTGGCGCTTTCGCGGCCAGCGTCCGGTGCCCTGGGCGGGCCCCGCCGGGGGGGCCGTTCCGGTGCGTGCCATCCCGAGGGCGGGGCACGAAGGCCCCGGCCGAGACGACCTGTGCGCCGCAGGCGCTCCGCCTCATTGACGGTGGCGCGCCCGCTTTGGTCAGCCGGCGGCCAGCACCTCTGCCGCCTGCGCCACGCCGCCGGGGGTGTGCGGGATCTTCAGCACCTTCAGCCCGGTCTCGATCACGCCCAGCGTACCCAGCATCATGTGCGCGTTGATGTGGCCCATGTGGCCGATGCGGAAATAGCCAGACGCGGTGGGGTCGTCCGGGTCGGTCACGCCGAGGCCAACGCCCAGCGTCACCCCCGCCTCTTCCGAGGACCATTTGCGCAGCCGGTCGGCGTTGCCCTTGCCGATCGCCATGGCCGTCACCGCGTGCGAGCGGTGCGCGGGGTCGGCGATGTTCAGCTTGAAGGGGCCGTCCTGTCCCCAATGTTCCACCGCGGCCCAGAGCGCGGCGGCCAGCCGTGCGTGGCGGTTCCAGATCGCCTCCATCCCCTCGGCGCGGATCATGTCGAGCGCGGCGCGCAGGCCATAGAGGTGGTGCGTCGGCGCGGTGCCGCCGAAGTACTGGTAGAACATCTCGGGCTCGGCGCGCTGCGTCCAGTCCCAGTAGTTGGTGACCCGGGGCATGGCGGCGCGCACCGCCTTGGCCTTGTCGTTGAAGAACACGAAGGCCATGCCCGGCGGTACCATCAGCCCCTTCTGCGAGCCGGTGATCGCCACGTCGGCGCCCCAGTCGTCCATGCGGAACTCGTCGCAGGCCATCGAGGCCACGCAGTCCGCCATCAGCAGCGCGGGGTGCCCTTCCTCGTCCAGCACCCTGCGCAGCGCGGCGATGTCGGAGCGGACCGACGAAGAGGTGTCGGTGTGCACCGCCAGCACGGCCTTGATCTTCTGGCCCTTGTCGGCGCGGAGGGCTTCACGCACCAGTTCCGGGTCGATGGGACGCTGGCGGCCGTGGTCGATCAGGTCGACCTCGATCCCGAGGCCGCGCGCCACCTCGGCCCAGCCGAGGCCGAAGCGGCCGCAGGCGGGCACCAGCACGGTTTCGCCCGGTGCCACCACGTTCGACAACGAGGCCTCCCACGCGCCGTGGCCGTTGCAGATGTACATGGCGACATGGCCCTTCGTGCCCGCCACGTAGCGCAGGTCGGGCACGAGGCTGTCGACCATGCCGTGCAGATCGCCCGAGTAGATGTCGGGCGCCGGGCGGTGCATCGCCTGCAGCACCGCGTCCGGCATCACCGAAGGGCCGGGAATCGCAACGTGGGCACGCCCCTGTGAAAGTGTCATCCGGTCCTCCATATTCCAGAACGGCGCGACCCTTCACCGCCTGCGCCGCGCCGTCAATACCCCCGGGCGCCGCAGGGCATGGGCCTGTTGCTGGACACCGGGGGGTTTGCCGCGTAAACGGCGACACTGACGCTTGGAACCTTCGATGCTGGCACGACTGCGCGACAAACTGGACAAGGCGGAACGTCGCCTGCGCCATTCCTTCGGCACCGACATCACGGATCCGAAGGCGCGGCGCTGGTCGACGCTGCATTTCCACCTGTTCGACCATGCCTTTCTGCGCATCCTGTGGACCAACTTCTTCGAGATCGCGCCGGGGGTGTACCGGTCGAACCAGCCCACGCACGGCCGGTTCGAGCGTTATGCGAAGATGGGGATAAAGACGGTCATCAACCTGCGCGGCCCGGACAAGCGGGCGCAGTACCTTTTCGAGAAGGAAAGCTGCGAGGCGCTGGGGCTGACGCTGGTCGATGCGAAGCTCTGGGCGCGCACGGCGGCGCCGCGCAGCAAGATCGTGGCGGTGATCGACGCCCTGCGCGCCGCCGAGAAACCGATGATGTTCCACTGCAAGTCCGGTGCGGACCGCGCGGGCTTCGTCGCCGCGATGTACCTGCTGATCTTCGAGGACGCGCCGATCGAGGTCGCGCAGAAGCAGCTTGGCCTGAAGTACATCCACCTCGACTTCACCAAGACCGGCGTGCAGGACTACATCCTGCGGGTTTATGGCGCACGTCTGGCGCTGGGACAGATCGGTTTCGAGGAGTGGATCCGGCACGAATACCGCGCCAATCCCCTGCAGGAAGGCTGGGAGGCGCGCCAGCCCGAGGCCGAGGTCGCGCAGCGCCTGATGACGGAGCGCGACGCATGAGCGAGGAAGCCCCGATACAGACCCCGCCCACGCGGCTTCTGGGCTGGTTGTGGAAGCGTTACCTCCGGAAGTACTGGAAACTCCTGACCGTCGCGCTGGTGTTCATGGCGCTCGAAAGCTCCATGACCGCGGGTTTCGCGGTGATGATGGAGCCGCTCTTCGACGACGTGTTCTCGACCGACGACCGCGGCGCATTGCTGCGCGTGGGGCTGATCGTGCTGGCGCTGTTCTTCTTCCGCGCCGTGTCGAGCGTGGCGCAGAAGGTGGTGCTGAACCGTGCCGCGCAGCGCAGCATGGCCGACATCCGGCAGGACATGCTGGAGCATCTGATGCGGCTCGACGTGTCCTATCACAACGAGGTCGGCCCGGGGCACCTGATCCAGCGGGTCGAGGGCGACGTGGGCGCCATCGCCAAGGTCTGGAGCACGGTGCTGACCGGCGCCGGGCGCGACGCGCTGACCTTCATCTGGCTCTTCGGCGTGGCGATGTGGACGGACTGGCAGTGGACGCTGATCGCGCTGATCGGTGCGCCGCTGATGATCGCGCCGGGCGCCCTGCTCCAGCGTTTCGTGCGCAACAACGCCCGCTGGGTGCGCAACATCGCCGCCGGTCAGTCGACCCGGCTGAACGAGGTCTTCCACGGCATCACCCCGGTGAAGCTGAACCAGCTCGAAACCTATCAGGCCAAGAGCTACCGCAAGCTGGCCAAGAAGCGCATCCTGGGCGAGACGCGCTCGGTCGCCGGTCAGGCGCTGATGCCGTCGCTGATCGACATCATGTCGGGCATCGGCTTCTTCGGCATCCTGTATTTCGCGGGCCGCGAGATCCAGGACGGCGGCAAGACCATCGGCGAGTTCATGACCTTCTTCACCGCCATCGGCATGATGTTCGATCCGCTGCGCCGCCTCGGCGCGATCAGCGGGTCCTGGCAGGTCGCCGCCGCCAGCATCGAACGGGTGATCGAGGTGATGCACACCGAGCCCGCGCTGAAGGACCCGGAGCATCCGCTGCCGGCGCCCACGGGCACCCCGCGCATCGACCTGCGCGACGTGCGCCTGTCCTACGGCGACAGCAAGGTGCTGCGCGGCGTGACCTTCAGCGCCGAGCCGGGCAAGACGACGGCGCTGGTCGGCGCATCGGGGGCGGGCAAATCCACCATCTTCCACCTGCTGACCCGGCTGGTCGATCCGCAGGAGGGCGCGGTCACCATCGGCGGAACCGAGGTCTCGGCCATGCGGCTGGCGGACCTGCGCGGCATGATCTCGACCGTCAGCCAGGAGGCGCTGCTGTTCGACGAGACGCTGCGCTCCAACATCGTGCTGGACCGCAAGGTGACCGAAGAGCAGTTGCAGGCCGCGCTGAAGGCCGCGCATGTGCAGGACTTCCTGCCGCGGCTGGCAAACGGGCTGGACACGCGGGTCGGGCCGCGCGGATCGACGCTTTCGGGCGGGCAGCGGCAGCGGGTGGCCATCGCGCGGGCGGTACTGCGCGACACGCCGGTGCTGCTGCTGGACGAGGCGACAAGCGCGCTCGACACCCAGTCGGAGGCCATCGTGCAGGCGGCGCTGGAGGAACTGGCGGTCGGGCGGACGACCATCGTGATCGCCCACCGGCTGTCCACCGTGCGCAACGCCGACAAGATCGTGGTGATGGACGCGGGCCGGGTTGTCGAGGAAGGCACCCATGACGCGCTGCTGGAAAAGGGCGGCGCCTATGCCGCGCTCTACCGGATGCAGTTCGAGACGCGGAAGGCCGGGGACGCCGCCGACGCGGACGAAGGGGCTTCTGCCACCGGAACGGCCTGAGAGGCGCGCTGTGGCCTCTCACGGGGTCTTGTGCTGACTTGGTGCCTACTTGCCCATTCAGTCCCCGATCAGCGCCCGTGCTGCGCTTGTGGGGCGGGCCTGACGTCAGCTCCGGTAGCGGCGTGCCAGCGTCTCCGGATCGGCACCGGCGAGGTAGCGGGTCAGTGTCGAGAGGTTGCGCCCGCCGCGCACGATCCACCCCTGCCTGCGATACCGCTCTGCCGATGTGGTGGCGATGACGTCCAGCGGCTTCAGCTGACCCTTCAGCGCGCGGGCGAGGGCCACGTCCTCCATCAGCGGGATGTCCGGGTAGCCGCCGACCTCGTCGTAGAGCGCCTTCGGCAGCAGCAGGCCCTGATCGCCGTAGGGCAGGCCGAAACTCCGCGCCCGCAGGTTGGCCCATCCCGCGACGACGCGCGGCGCGAGGCCCGTGGCGTCGAAGCGCAGGGTGAAATAGCCCGCCTGCCCGTGGCGGATGGCCTCGGCCGCGGGGCGGGTCCAGCCCTGCCCCAGCACGGTGTCGGCGTGCAGCACCATCAGCCAGTCCGCCCGCGCCCGGACCGCGCCGCGGCGCAACTGCCCGCCGCGCGAGGCCGGGCCGGTCACGATCGTGGCGCCCGCCGCATCGGCGATGTCCAGCGTCGCATCGGTGGAGCCGCCGTCGCTGACGATCAGTTCGCGGATCAGCCCTTCGGTCAGCCCCTCGCCCAGCGACGCCAGAGCGCGGGGCATGTCGGCCGCCGCGTTCAGGGTTGGCATCAGGACGGTGATCGGAGCGGGCATGTCTGTCATCTCTGGCTTCGCGGGTCTATATGACACCCTGAAGCCAGAGGTGAAAGAATAGACATGACGCAAGAGAGCCGAACCGTCCTGAGGGTCCACGGCGCCAAGGCGCGGGAGTTCCTTCAGGGACTGGTGACAAACGACGTTGAGCGGCTGGACGAGGGGCTGGTCTATGCCGCCCTGCTGACGCCGCAGGGCAAGTACCGCGCCGATTTCTTCCTCGTCCCCGATGGCGAGGATGTCCTGATCGACGTGGAGGTGGCGCTGACGGTCAGCCTGATGCAGGCGCTGAGCATGTACAAGCTGCGCACGCCGGTGGAGATCACCGAGACCGACCTCGTGGTGACACGCGGCACGGGCACCCCGCCCGAGGGCGCCTTTGCCGATCCGCGCGATCCTCGGCTGGGCTGGCGCGGCTATGCCGGGCAACCCGCCGGCGAGGCCGACTGGGACGCGCTGCGCGTCGCCGCCTGCGTGCCGCGCGCCGGGGTGGAGCTGACACCGGACACCTTCATCCTGGAAGCCGGGTTCGAACGCCTGAACGGCGTCGATTTCAAGAAGGGCTGCTATGTCGGGCAGGAGGTCACCGCCCGGATGAAGCACAAGACGGAGCTGCGCAAGGGACTGGCGCGGGTCGCCATCGACGGCCACGCGCCGGTCGGCACGACGATCGTCAGCAACGGCAAGGAGGCGGGCACGCTGTTCACCCAAGCGGGCAACGAGGCCATCGCCTACCTGCGCTTCGACCGCGCCGGAGAGGACATGATGGCGGGCGACGTCCATGTGTCGATGGTCGGCTAGGTGATCCCCGGCCCCTACCTTGCCGCGACGTTCGAGACCCGTGTCACGGCGGTCCGCCACCTGCACGGCGGCGACCTGTCCGAGGTGGCCCGCGTCGACCTGGCCGACGGCCGCCGCATGGCGGTCAAGGTCGGCGCCAACGTGGCCGTCGAGGCGCGGATGCTGCAGGCCATGGACCGCACCGGCGCGCCGGTGCCGCGCGTGCTGTTCCAGGGCCGCGACATCCTCTGCCTCGAATGGCTGGAGGAAAGCCCCGCCACCGATGCCGGCTGGCACGCGCTGGGACGGGGGCTGCGGCGGCTGCACGCCACCGCGGGCCGCAGCACGGGATGGCCGGAGGGCTACGCCTTCGGGGCGCTGAGGCTCGACATGACGCCGCGCCCGGACTGGCCGTCGTTCTGGTGCGAGGCGCGGCTGCTGCCGTTCCTGCCGCACCTGCCCGCCGCCCTCGCCCGGCGGGTGGAGACGCTGGCCGGCGCCCTGCCCGACCGGCTGGAGGACGTGACGCCGATGCTGCTGCACGGCGACCTCTGGAGCGGCAACGCGCTGTTCTCCGGCGATCGGGCGTGGCTGATCGACCCGGCCTGCTACTTCGGCGACCCGGAGGTGGACATTGCCATGCTGCACCTGTTCGGCAAGCCGGGCCCGTCCTTTCACGACGGCTATGGCGAGTTGCGCCGCGGGCACGAGGCACGCCGCCCGATCTACCAATTGTTCCCCGCGCTGGTGCACCTGCACCTTTTCGGCGGCAGCTACTTCGGTCTGGTGGAGCGCCTGCTGACACTGGCGCGCGTCTAGGCACCGATCCGGGCGGGCGCTGCGCATTTGTCGAAGGACTGCACCGACAGCCTGGCCCCGTGGCGCTGCATCAGCGCGGCGGAAGCGGCGTTGAAGGCATGCACCCGCACCGTCCAGCCGCGCGCCCCTGCCCCTGCGCTGTCCCGCTCGAACCGGTCGATGAGCCGCGAGGCCAGGCCCCGGCGCCGCCAGATCGGTTCCACCCAGATGTGATCCAGAAGGGCCGTGCGGCGGGGGCGTTCCAGCGCGGCGACGCCCTCGGGCAGCATCTGCCACTTGAGGTAGCCGCGCGCCACGCCTTCGGTGCGGTAGACGAGGAACCGGCTCCCGGCGTGCCAGGCGCCCTGCAGAACCTCGTGCAGGTCCGCGTCGCTGGCGGCATCGTGGAAGCGGTCGGGCACGTGGACCGCGTGCAGGTCGTTGAGGGACCGGAAGAGCGGCACAAGCCCGCCCAGGTCGCTCTGCGTGGCTTCGGTAATCATGAAAAAGGCCTCCTTGGCTGTGAGAGCCGGAGGCCTTTTCTGTCTGTATATCGCCCCCGGCGGTTGCACGGGGGAATGGGTTCAGGCCGCGCGGGTTATGCGCGTTCCGAATACTCCATGGTCTCGGTGTTCACGACGATCTGCTCGCCGGTGCCGACGAAGGGGGGCACCGTCACGCGCACGCCGTTGTCGAGCAGCGCGGGCTTGAAGCTGTTGGCCGCGGTCTGGCCCTTCACCACCGGCTCGGTCTCTTCGATGGTGCAGATGACCTTCTGCGGCAGCGTGGCGTTCAGCGCCTCGGATTCGTGGAATTCCACGACGATGGTCATGCCGTCCTGCAGGAACGGGCGACGCTCGCCGAGGATGTCGGCGTCCAGCTCGACCTGCTCGAAGGTTTCCGTGTCCATGAAGGTCAGGCGGCCGTCGGTCTCGTAGAGGAACTGCATGTCCTTCTGTTCGAGGCGCACGCGCTCGACTTTGTCGGCGGACCGAAAGCGTTCGTTAAGTTTTGACCCGTTACGAAGGTTCTTGAGCTCGACCTGGGCGAAAGCGCCGCCCTTGCCGGGCTTTACGTGATCGACCTTCACAGCGGCCCAAAGATGGCCGTCATGCTCTAGAACATTGCCTGGACGGATCTCGTTACCGTTGATCTTGGGCATGGGAGCTTTTCCGTGTCGAAAGGTTGATGAAACTTCGACCGCTCCTATATCTGGCCCGTTGGTGGCTGGCAAGACAACGATATGTCGTGCTGCACTTGCAGCAGTCATGCGCCAGCCGCAATAGAGCTATGCTGTATCGGGGTATCCGAATCGGAACAGATAGGCCATAACCCGCGTTACGCCGAACACAAGAGCAATAATCAAAGGTCGCACTATGAAGGATTTCGTTGACGGCACCGCATTCAACGCCGAGCAAGGCAACCGTGCCCGCAAGCTGTTTGCGGCCGTGGTTCTCGCCGCTCTGGACGATGCGATTGCCGATGACAAGAAGTATGGCAACGGGCCGGAGCAGATCGCCCGCTGGGCGCGTTCGCGCGACGGGCGCGAAGTTCTGTCCTGTGCCGGGATCGACCCGAACGAGCGTGTCGTGAACGGGCTGATGGAGTTTGTCTCGAAGGGCGTTCGTACGTCCGTTGCGCTGTCGCGCGAAGAGAGCGAGCGTCGTCATGCCGCTCAGCAGGCCGAAGCTGCCTGAACCCAAACTGCTGCCAAGCTGAAAAAACCCGCTCTTCGGAGCGGGTTTTTCTTTTCAGAACAAGGATTTACGTTGCGTAGCCCTGATCGGGATCTCGCGGCGGACGGACGCGTGCGCGTCAGTCGAAGTCCTGTGTCATCATCACGCGATGGATTTCGCGGCGGACCAGCTTGCGCACGTTGCGGGTGATCCGCTCTCCGAGCACGCCCTGAAGTTCCTGGCGGACGATCTCCGACACCATGTCGCGCAGCATCGCCTCGTCCAGGTAGGGCGCGTCGTCGGACGCCTGCGCGACGGGCTGCGAGGTCTCTTCGTCGCGGTCGGCGTCGGCGCGCGGCGCCACGGCCTGACGTGCGCTGTCCCTGCGGGGCGCGTGGTCTTCCCAGTCGAGCATCGGCTCAGGCGGGCGGTGACGGAAGGCCGGGCCGGTGGCGGCGCGTGCGCTGCTTTCTTCCGGGTCGTCTGCCTGCTGTTTTTCCGGTTCCGGTGTCTCGTCCGCCAGATCGTCCCAGACGTCGATCTCGTCATCCGGGACAACGGAGAGCGTCGGGCGCATCGAAGCCGTCACGTCTGCGTGACTTTCGGCCCGGGCCGCGTCCTGATGGACGTCCCGCGCGGCGTCGGCATCCCACGAATCTGCCTCTTGCGACATCATGTGAACCAACGCTTCGGCCTCGTCGACGTGGTCGGAAAGGTCGTCGGTGGGGTCCTCTTCCTCCGGTCGGGCGGATGACGTTGCGTCATAGCCCGGCTCTGCGAGGGCGGTGTCCGCGTCGTTATCATCCTCGTCGGCATGGTCCGGTGTGGCCTGCTGCGCGTCCGTGGCGACAGGCGTGGCACTGTCGTCACGGCTGTTGATCAGCGCCTCCAGCGCGGCGATCTTCGCCTCCAGACCGCGGTCCATCGGGCCGAAGTCGGTGACGGCCTCTGCCTCTGCCAGCACGGCGGAGAGGTCGAGCGTGTCGTCCTCCGGCGTGTCCTGAACGTCCTGCAGCGCCTCAAGCGAGAGGGCCTCGTCGTCGTCCGCTGCGGGCTCGTCGACAGACGCGAGGGCGTCGAGGACCGCGTCAAGCTCGGCCTCGTCCGGTGCATCGGAGGGCTCTTCCTCGTCCTCGGGGGTGTCCAGCCCGACGGCGTCATGGTCGTAGCGCGACATCGGTTCAGACAGGCGGACGCGGGTCCAGTCGGCGATCTCCGCCACCGGATCGTCCTCCGCCTCTGCGGCGGTGTACCCGATGTCTTCGCTGTCTTCGGCGGCGACTCTGTCGTCCTTGCCGGCGCGCCCTGCCCTGTCGTCACCGGACCCGAAGACGCGGGCGACCTCCCGCTCGACCAGCCGGGCCAGGCGGCTTGGCTGTGACGGTTCGGGCGTCTCCGACGGATTGGTGAGAAGCATCGGTTCCGGCGCGGGCTGCGGCCTGGGCGGCGGGGCGTCCTGCACCCGCAGGGCCGGCGTCAGGACAAGCCGTTCGACGCGCTTCGCCTCTCTCGGGAGGGGGTGGCGCGGGCCACCGTCCTCGGAGACGAGTCGCCGAATCGAAGACAGGATATCCTCTATCTCTACGTTCGTGACGGGATCTGACATTATTCTACCACTCTGACCTCGTCACCAATGTACCCGCTTGCGCGAATTCGCACAACAGACCCGAAAAAGACTAGTCTTTTCCGAGGGCGCGGAGGACACGGTCCAGTTCCTGACCCTGCTTGCTGCGCGCCACGGGCGCGGTCTTGACGAGGTTGTAGTAGGCCGCCGGATCGAAGTGCGGCACGTCCAGCCGCAGCGCCTCCGCCGTCATCAGGCCAAGCGAGGCCAGAACGTCGTAGGCCGCCGAGAACTCCGAGATCTGGGCAGAGATCAGGTTGGCCCGCGCGTCGAGCAGTTCCTGTTCGGCGTCGAGCACGTCCAGCGTGGTGCGTGCGCCCAGCGTAGCCTCCTCGCGGACCCCGCGGAAGGCGGTCTCCGCGGCGCGGACCTGCTCTTCGAAGGAGGTCTTGTTGGCGCGGGCGACCCGCAGCGCGCTGTAGGCGACGCCGACCTGCTGTTCGATGGTAAGGCTGACGACATGCAGGTTGGCACGCGCCTGGTCACGCCCTGCCATGGCCTGACGCACCGCCGAGGCCAGCGCCCCGCCCTGGTAGATCGGCCCGCTGGCCTGCAGCGAGACCGACCCGCCGCGCGAGAAGTCGTCGTTGCCGAATTCCTCCGTCACGCCATAGGTGCCCTGCAGCGAGACGGACGGCTTCATTGCGCCCTTGGCGATAAGGATGTTCAGTTCCTGAACGGCCACGGCATATTGCGCGGCGTGCATGTCGGGGTGGCGCTGCAACGCCTGCCGCTTCGCTTCTTCCACGCTGGCGGGCAGCGAGGGCAGAGAGGTCGGCGTCACGAGGTTGCCGGGATCGCGGCCGACGACGGCGTGGAATTCCTCGCCCGCCTGGATCAGCGAACCTTCGGCGGCGGCCAGCGCGGCCACGGCGGCGGCGAGGCGCGCCTCTGCCAGCGCGACGTCGGTGCGGGTCACCTCGCCCACGTCGAAGCGGTCGCGCGCGGCGCGCACTTCCTGCCGGATGACGCGGACGTTGTTCTGACGGAGGCCGAGGGTCTGCGCGGATTCGCGGATCCCGAGGAAGGCCTTCGCCGCGCGCAGCAGGATGCTCTGTTCGGCGGAAAGCAGGTCGGCCCGCGTCGCAAGCACGGATTCCTTGGCCACGTCCAGGGCCAGACGGTTGCGGCCGCCGGCGTAGAGGACGATCTCGGCGGTGAGGCCCACGGTCGCGTCATGGGTGATGTTGCGCGAGGTCAGGCCGCTGGCGCCCGCGGTGCCGTACTGGCGCCGCACCGAACCGGACCAGTTCAGCACCGGGCGCAGAGAGGCGAGCGCCTGCGCCACATCCTCGTCGGCGGCGCGCAGCAGCGCGCGGTTCTGCTCCACAACGCCGCTGTGGATGTAGGTATAGGAGAGCGTCTCGGCCAGCGTTTCCGCCCAGCCTGCAGTGGCGGTCGCCACCGATACCGCTATCGCGGCCACCCCTCCGATACATGTCGCGCGCAGTCTGCTCAGCATAGCTGTCCCCAATCGCAAGTCCCGTCCCGGCTTCTCGTCCGGTTGTATCAGAGCGCGAACACTTCGTCCTTCGTGAACCCCGGCAGGACAGGCGCCGTGCCGTTGAACGCGAAGCGCCAGTTGATCGCGCCATCGTACTTGTGGCCCACCCGGACGGTGCCGAGCGCGCCTTCCATGAAGATGACCGCCATGCGGCCGCCTTCCTTGAGCTGGTCGCACAGCGTCTCCGGCAGCGTCTCCACCCCGCCCTCGACGATGATGACATCGTAGGGGCCGTGTTCGGCGGCACCGGCGTCCAGCGGACCCTCGTGCAGGATCACGTTGTCGGCGTGGTGCTCCGACAGGAGGGACTGCGCTTCGGAGGCGCGGGTGTCGTCATCCTCGACGGCGACGACCGCCTCGGCGATGCGGGCGATCACGGCGGCGGAGTAACCCAGCCCCGCACCCACGTCGAGCACGAGGTCGTCGTTGGAAATGTCGAGCGCGTCCAGCATCTTGGCAAAGACGCGCGGGTCCAGAAGCACGCGCCCGCCACCCAGCGGCACATGCTCGCTGACATAGGCGGCTTCGATCCGGTCACGCGGCACGAAGGCTTCGCGCGGGACGGTGAGCATCGCTTCGATGATCGGGAATTCGGTCACGTCGGAGGGACGCACCTGCGTGTCGACCATCATCCGGCGTCGTGTGGCAAAATCGCTCATGCACTAAACTCTTTCGTTCAGAGGCCTGAACTGCGTTGTGCCACATCCCGACCGGGGCGGCAATGTCTGAGCCGGTCAAACTTGGGTGTAGTGTTGCAACTGTCAGACGCCCCCGAGGAACGGACGCCCGGCAGGTCCGGCGCGCGCGGGGCCGCGCCGCGGCGGCAATCGGAAAGTCGACGGATAACCGCTTGACGTCCCCGGGCGGGGGCCCTAATCAGGCGAAACTCTGGCGAGTTGGCGGAGTGGTGACGCAGCGGATTGCAAATCCGTGTACACCGGTTCGATTCCGGTACTCGCCTCCACATAAAATCGTGATCCTATCGGACAGCGCCCTTCGGGGCGCCGATTTTTTGTGAGCAGTTTTCCATGTATTTGTCGTTTTCGGCCCGGATGGGCAGATGCCTGAGCGATCCTTCAGGCGTTTCGTATCATGCGTTTCGCGTCAGGCGGCTGCCGAGGAAGGCGCCGGCCTCTTCCAGGATCGGGTAGGCCGCGTAGGTGAAGGACGTGTTGATCTGCTTCAGCAGGCGCAGGCACTCCTGGTGCATGTTGGTGCTGGCCACGCTGTCCGATCTGCGGTCCTGAAGCCGTTGCAGGTGGCGCTCCTGCAGGCGCTGTTCCAGTCCCCGCATCTCGTCCTTCTGGGCCACGAGCTGCCGCGCGTCGTCGGGGTTGCCGGTGGTCAGCACGCCCATCGCAAGCTGGGCGTTCGAACAGACGACATCGTGCAGCCGTTCCAGATCGTTCAACCCCTCGCCGGAGAAGCTGACCGCCTTGCGGTGCATCTTGCGGGCGATGGCGAGCATGTTGACGGCGATGCGGTCGGCGGCCTCTTCCAACCCGTTGGCCACCGTCACCAGTTCGAGGGTCTGGCGCGACTGGCTGTCGGACAGGTCACCGGCGCGCAGGCGGGAGATGTAGAGCTTCGATTCGTAGTGCATCCGGTCGACCGCCTCTTCGAGCCGCAGGATGCGCGCCTCGGCCTCCGCGTCCCAGGCGCGGTAGAGCGGTTTCACCTGCACGAGCATCGCCTGCACCGTCTCGCCCATGCGCATCAGTTCGCGGCGGGCGCAGGCGATGCCGAGGCGGGGATCGGCCACGGCGTCGGGGTCGAGCGCGCTCAGGTCGTCCTGCAGCGCGTCGGGGTCCGAACGCACGACATGGGCGGACACGTTGAGGAAAAGGCCCGGCCACGGCAGCACGAGGAGGGTCAGGACAAGGTTGAAGAGGATGTGCAGCGTGACGGCGCGGGTCCCTTCCTCCAGCCCCGGGAAGAGCGCGGGCGTTTCGAGGAAGTAGAGCGCGAGGAGGCCCGCGACGGCGAGGCTCCCCCTTGCGAGGGTGTTGGCGGTGACGACCACGCGCACATCGCGGCCGGTGCCGGAAAGCAGCGTCATGGGGATGATCGCCCCGCCGAAGTTCGCGCCCAGCACGAGGGCGGCGGCCACCGGCGCCGTGGTCAGCCCGGTCGCGGCAAAACTGGCCACTGTCAGCACCGCGGCGAGGCTGGAGTGCATGGACCACGCCAGAAGCGCGCCCAGCACCCAGGCGCTGAGCAGGTCCCCGGCGAGATAGGCCGCGATGGCGCGCACGATGTCGTTGGCGGCAATGGGGGCCGTCGCGGCGCGGATCATGCCGAGCGCCAGCAGGATCAGCGCGAGGCCGATCAGCACCCGGCCCGCCTGTTTCAGGGCGTGGTTCTGCTTGCGGAAGTTCAGGATGACCCCGGCCAGCAACAGGACGGGGATCGCGCTCTGGATCGGCAGGAAGAGGACGCGCGCCATGAGGGCGGAGCCGAGCTCCGCACCGACGATCAGCACCAGCGCCGCCGCGGGGGCGATCGCGGCGGAGGCGATGAAGCCGCTGGCGATCAGGGTCACGGCGGTCCCGCTTTGCATCAGCATCGCCGCCAGCATACCGCCCATGGCCGCCGTCAGGCGGTTGCGGCACAGGTTGCGCAGGCCCTGCCGCACCTGGGACATGAAGGCACGCTCGATCCCCGTGCGGACCAGCCGGACCGCCCACAACAGCAGCGCCACGGCCGCCGACAGATGTATGAGGAAACCGATCACCGGTGCCCCTGCCCTTTCCACAATAGTCTTTTTGAATCGAGGTATTTGACCAAAGACGACCGCAAAGATGAGGCATATGCAACAAAAATGATTGTAAAACGAGTGCAAAGCCACAAACATGGCCGGGAAACGCGAGTCAGGACGCAACGTGGCAGTGACCGGCATCCAATCCCCGAAACCCGACACGGCGCCGTCGAGGCTGCGCAAGTCGGAGCGGCGTGAGCAGATCCTGCTGGAGTTGAAGCTGCGTCCGCACCTGCGGATTTCCGAGCTGGCGGAGCGCTTCAACGTCTCCACTGAAACCGTGCGGCGCGACTTCGACGCGCTGGCCGACGACGGGCTGGTGGCGCGGGCGCATGGCGGGGCGATGGCCACCGGCGCGGGGCATTACCCGGGGCTGGACGAACGCGCGCATGCCCGCATCGGGGAACGCGAACGCATCGGGCGGCGCGCCGCGGCGCTGGTCGAGGAGGGCGAGACGCTGATGGTCGACAGCGGGTCGACCACGATCCAGTTCGCCCGGGCGCTTGCCCTGCGCGGCACGACCTGCACCGTCATCACCAATTCGATCCCCGTGGCCATGACGCTGGCGCAGGGCCCGCAGCAGGTGCTGCTGTGTCCGGGGGAATACCTGCCCGCCGAAAGCGCCGTGGTGGGGACCGACACGCTCGACTACCTCGCGCGGTTCAACGTCGACCGCTGCATGATCGGCGCCTCGGGGCTGACGGAGGACGGCCCCTCGGAGAGCGTGCGGGGCTTTGCCGCCGTGAAGCGCGCCATGTTGGGCCGCGCCGCGCGGCGCCACCTGCTGATCGACGCGGAGAAATTCGGCAAACGGGGTCTGAACACGGTTGGAGGACCGGGAGACCTCGACAGCGTGATCGTGGATCGCGTGCCGGGGCCGGAGATTGCCGGGACACTGACGGCGGGAGGCGTCGAGTTCATCCTGGCGGACTGAAAACAACGCGGTGAAACTGCCGCACACAAGGGAGGAAAACACATGACACAGACACTCAGGCTGATGCTCGGCGCGTCGGTGGCGGCGCTGCTGGCCACGGCGGCACAGGCGCAGGACTGCCCGAAAGGCGACCTCGACGCGCGGTATTGCGATGCGGACGGCGACCTCGTGGCGGACGTGCCCACGGACGAAAGCCAGTGGATCGACCCGGACACGCTGGTGTTCGCCTACACGCCGGTGGAGGATCCCGCGGTCTACAAGACGGCATGGTCGGACTTCCTCGACCACCTCAAGGAAAAGACCGGCAAGGACGTGATCTTCTTCCCGGTGCAGAACAACGCCGCCCAGATCGAGGCGATGCGGTCGGGCCGCCTGCACATCTCGGGCTTCAACACCGGGTCGAACCCGCTGGCGGTGAACTGCGCGGGCTTCCGTCCCTTCACCATCATGGCGTCGGCGGACGGCAACTTCGGCTACGAGATGGAGATCATCACCCATCCCGAAAGCGGCATCGAGAGCGTCGAGGACATCAAGGGCAAGCAGATGGCCTTTACCTCGCCCACGTCGAACTCCGGCTTCAAGGCGCCCTCGGCGATCCTCAAGGCGGAATACGGCATGGAGGCGGAGACCGACTTCGAGCCAGTGTTCTCCGGCAAGCACGACAACTCCATCCTCGGCGTCGCCAACCAGGACTACCCGGCGGCGGCCATCGCCAACTCGGTCATGCACCGGATGCTGGACCGCGACGTGATCACCGAGGACCAGGTCAAGTCGATCTACAAGTCGCAGACTTTCCCGACGACCGGCTTCGGCGTGGTCTACAACCTCAAGCCCGAGCTTCAGGACCAGATCAGGGACGCGTTCTTCAGCTTCGACTGGGAGGGCACGTCCCTGCAGGAGGAGTTCTCCAAGTCCGACGAGGCCCAGTTCATCGAGATGAACTACAAGGACTTCTGGGAGGTGATCCGCAAGATCGACGCCGCAAACGGCGTGTCCTACGCCTGCGAATGATCCTGCCCCGATAGAAACCAACGGACAGGGCGCCCTTGCGTCCTGTCCCTGAACGGCTGGGGAACGGGAATGCTGCGCCTCGAGAAACTGACGAAAACCTACAAAACCGGCGACATGGCCCTGAAGGCCATCGACCTCGACGTGCCATCGGGGCAGGTGCTGGCGCTGATCGGGCCCTCGGGCGCGGGCAAGTCCACCATGATCCGCTGCATCAACCGGCTGGTGGAACCGACCTCCGGCGCGGTGATGCTGGACGGAACGGACCTGACGAAACTCGGGTCCGGGGCGCTGCGCCGGGCGCGGCGCGAGATGGGCATGATCTTCCAGGAATACGCGCTGGTCGAAAGGCTGACGGTGATGGAGAACGTCCTGTCCGGCCGGTTGGGCTATGTCGGCTTCTGGCGGTCGTTCCTGAGGAAGTACCCGCAGAAGGACGTGGACGAGGCGTTCCGCCTCTTGGACCGCGTGGGCCTTCTGCACATGGCCGACAAGCGCGCGGACGAACTTTCGGGCGGGCAGCGGCAGCGGGTCGGCATCTGCCGGGCGCTGATCCAGGAGCCGAAGCTCTTGCTGGTGGACGAACCCACTGCCTCGCTCGACCCCAAGACCTCGCGCCAGATCATGCGGCTGATCTGCGAGCTTTGCGCCGAGCGCGGGCTGGCGGCGATCATCAACATCCACGACGTGGCGCTGGCGCAGATGTTCGTGCCGCGCGTCGTGGGCCTGCGCTTGGGCGAGATCGTCTTTGACGGGCTGCCGACCGCGCTGAGCCCCGACAAGCTGACCGAGATCTACGGCGAGGAAGACTGGGAAGCGACGATCCAGAAGGACGAGGACGGCGAAGCGGTGGAGGCGGCGGAATGAGCGCCGGAACCCATCGCGAGCTGGACGACATGCTGGGCCGCGGCTGGCGCAAGCCCCCGCTGATCCGCAACACCGCCCTGCGCTGGGGCCTGATCGCAGCCTTCGGCGTGTACCTCGTGGCGGCGGTCTCGACCATTCCGGTGGACTGGGGCCGGGTCTACGAGGGGCTGGACCGCGGCTGGCAGTTCGTGCTGGCCTTCACCCACCCCGATTTCGTCACCCGCTGGTCGGACATCTGGGACGGTCTGGCGGAAAGCATCATCATGACGGTCGCGGCCTCGGTCGTGGGCATCGCCATCTCGATCCCCATCGGGCTGGGGGCGGCGCGCAACATCGCCCCCCTGCCCGTCTACGTGATCTGCCGGGCGATCATCGCGATCAGCCGGGCCTTGCAGGAGATCATCGTGGCGATCCTTCTGGTCGCGATCTTCGGCTTCGGCCCGCTGGCGGGCTTCCTGACGCTGTCCTTTGCCACCATCGGCTTCCTGTCGAAACTGCTGGCCGAGGACATCGAGTCGATGGACCGCGTGCAGGCCGAGGCGATCCGGGCCAGCGGCGCGCGCTGGATGCAGTGGATCAACTACGGCGTCCAGCCGCAGGTCATGCCCCGTCTCGTGGGCCTCTCGATGTACCGCATCGACATCAACTTCCGCGAAAGCGCGATCCTCGGGCTGGTGGGCGCCGGCGGCATCGGGGCGACGCTCAACACCGCCTTCGACCGCTACGAGTACGACACGGCGGCGGCCATCCTGATCCTGATCATCGGGATCGTCATGGCGCTGGAGTACCTCTCCGGCGTGATCCGGGCGAGGGTTCAGTGATGGTGGTTCTGACACAGGACGGCAAACAGGTCTGGCGCCGCAGAACCACCGGGCAATCGCTGGTACGCTGGTTCGGCTGGCTGATCGGCGTGGCGGTGTTCCTCTTCTGCTGGCAGCGGATCTCCGAGGCGACGACGTGGTTCTTCGTCTGGGACGCGCCGCGCATCGCGGGCGACATCTGGAGCCGCGCCACCCCGCCGCGCTGGGAATACATCACCCAGCTCGGCCGCCCTATCTGGGACACGCTGAACATTGCAACCCTCGGCACGCTGATCTCGCTGGTCCTGGCGATCCCGGTGGCCTTCCTCGCGGCCCGCAACACCACGCCCTCCCGCGTGCTGGCGCGGCCGATCGCGCTTCTGGTGATCGTCTCGACCCGCTCGATCAACTCCCTGATCTGGGCGCTCCTCCTCATCGCGATCATCGGGCCGGGGGTCTTCGCGGGCGTGGTGGCCATCGCCATCCGCTCTGTCGGGTTCTGCGCCAAGCTGATCTACGAGGCCATCGAGGAGATCGACCACAGCCAGGTGGAGGCGATCACCGCCACGGGCGCCTCGCGCTGGCAGGTCATGGCCTACGGGATCGTGCCGCAGATCCTGCCCGCGCTGGCCGGCGTCGCGGTCTTCCGCTGGGACATCAACATCCGCGAGTCGACCGTGCTGGGGCTGGTGGGCGCGGGCGGCATCGGGCTGCAACTGCAAAGCTCGCTCAATGTGCTTGCCTGGCCGCAGGTTTCGCTGATCCTGCTGGTGATCCTCGCTGCCGTCGTCATTTCCGAATGGGTGTCGGCCAAGGTCCGGGGGGCGATCATTTGAGCATGACGCTGGAAACCGCCTTTGCCGCCTACGAGGCGGTGCGCCACCGCCTGCCGCCGCCGGTGGCAGGCCGCCCCGCACCGGAGCGTGCCCGCACGCTCGCCGACGTGGCCAGCCGCTATGACGCCTTCCTGCTCGATGCCTTCGGGGTGCTGAACATCGGCGAGACGGCCATCGAGGGCGTGGCGGAACGCATTTCGGACCTGCGGGAACTGGGCAAGCAGGTGCTGATCGTGTCGAACGCCGCCGGTTTTCCCCATGCCGCGCTGATGGAGAAATACGCCCGGCTCGGCTATGACTTCGCACCGGAGGACGTCATCACGAGCCGCCGGACGCTCTTGGCGAACCTGAACGGTCCGGCCGGGATGCGCTGGGGGCTGATGGCAACCCCGGCGACGGGTCTGCGCGATCTGGAAGACCTCGACCTGATCTACCTCGAGGAAGACCCGGCGGCCTATGCCGATGTCGACGGTTTCCTGATGATCGGCAGCGCCGCCTGGACGGAGGCACGGCAGGCCCTGCTGGAAGCGGCGCTTGCCGACAGGCCGCGCCGGGTGCTGGTCGGCAATCCCGACATCGTGGCGCCGCGCGAAACCGGCTTTTCGGTGGAGCCGGGGCATTTCGCGCACCGGCTGGCCGACCGGACGGGCGTCGTGCCGGAATTCTTCGGCAAGCCGTTCGCAAACATCTACGAGCTTGCGATGGCGCGGCTGGACCCCATGCCGCCGCGCGACCGCATCCTGATGGTGGGCGACAGCCTGCACACCGACATCCTCGGCGCGCAGGCGGCGGGCATCCATTCGGCGCTGGTGGCGGGCTACGGCTTCTTCGCCAGCGGCGATCCCCATGCGGCCATCGCGAAGTCCGGCATCGTCCCCGACGTTATCGTGGACCGACCGTGACGGGACGTTAAACTCTCAACCAGTGCGGGCAAACCGCGCATGTTTTCGGCCAGAGAAGCCGATACCAACCAACGGAGGAGAACCTCATGAAACTGACCCACACCCTACTGGCCACGGCGGCGGCCATCGCGACCGCGGCCCCGGCCATGGCCCAGACGGAGATCCAGTTCTGGCACGCCTTCACCGGCCGCCTCGGAGAGCTGGTGGCCGAACAGGTCGAGACCTTCAACGGCCAGCAGGACGACTACACCGTGGTCGCCACCCACAAGGGCAACTATTCGGAGACGCTGAACGCCGGTATCGCCGCCTTCCGCGCGGGCGAGCAGCCCGACATCCTGATGGTCTTCGAGGTCGGCACCGCCACGATGATGGCCGCGCAGGGCGCCGTGAACCCGGTCTTCGAGGTCATGGGCGAAGGCTTTGACCAGTCGCAGTACATCGGCGCGGTGAAGGGCTATTACACCTCTGCCGACGGCAACATGCTGTCGCTGCCGTTCAACTCATCCACGCCGGTGCTGTGGGTGAACCGCACCATGCTGGAAGAGAGCGGCATCGACCCGGACGTCGACCTCTCGACCTGGGAGCAGGTGGGCGAGGTCCTCGACCAGCTGAAAGAGGCAGGCGTCGACTGCCCGCTGACCACCGCGTGGCAAAGCTGGATCCACCTCGAGAACCTGTCGGCCTACCACGACGTGCCGTTCGCCACGAAGGCCAACGGGTTCGAAGGCACCGACACGGAGCTGGTCTTCAACTCCGAGGCGCAGGTGGCGCACATCCAGGCGATGGGAGAGTGGGCGCAGGACGGCAAGTTCGTCTACACCGGCCGCCGCAACGAGGGCGGCGCCAACTTCCGCGGCGGCGAATGCGCGCTCTTCACCGAAAGCTCGGCCGGTTACGCGGGCATCAAGGCCGAGGCCGACTTCGACTTCGGCGTGCGGCCCCTGCCCTACTGGTCCGCGCTGGTCGACGCCCCGCAGAACACCATCATCGGCGGCGCATCGCTCTGGGTCATGGCCGGTCAGTCCGAAGAGGAATACGACGGCGTGGCGGAGTTCCTGAAGTTCCTCTCCTCGCCGGAGATCCAGGCCAAGTGGCACCAGGACACCGGCTACCTGCCGATCACCCAGGCCGCCGCCGACCTGACCGCCGAGCAGGGCTTCTACGAGGAGAACCCGGGCACGGACGTGGCGGTCAAGCAGATGACCACGAACGAGCCGACGGAGAACTCCAAGGGTATCCGCCTCGGCTCCTTCGACCAGATCCGCACGATCATCGACGAGGAACTGGAGGCCGTCTGGGCCGGTGACAAGTCGGCACAGGAAGCGCTGGATTCGGCGGTGGAACGCGGCAACCCGCTGCTGCGCCGCTTCGAGCAGTCCGCACGCTGAGTGCTGCCGGGAGGGGCCTTACGGGGCCTCTCCCTCCTCCCGCAAACGATTGAACATCCGGTCCAGATGATCCTGTCCGCCAAAGAATATCGCCTCGATCCGCACGACCTCTGCGGGCTCGTCCAGCGTGAACCAGTAGACCGCGCGGTCGATGGTGACGTGGCGATAGGTGTGTCCGGCGATGGTGTGGCACGTACCGCGATAGGGTGCCTTGGCCAATCGCGCAAAGCCAGCCTCGATGGCGAAGACACGCGCCCGCGACAATGCCTTGGCGTCCTTAAGGTCGTGCCCAAAGGCGCCATTCGACGCGATGAGATGGCGATAGATCCGGCGAAGATCATCCCGGGCGGCTTGGCCGACCTCAACGGTCCAAGGCAAGCCTTGCGTCCTCTTCGTCGAGCATCTCTTCGACCATCACGTGGAACTCGTCCAACGACACATGCGGCCCCTCGGCGCGGCGCTTCAGTTCCTCGAAGAACCCGGCCTTCCACTCCTGGTATTCCTCGTCCTCGCGCCGCTTGGCTTCCAGCGCCTGCTGGATCACGGCAGAGGTCGAGGGGAAACGGCCTTCTTCGACCTGCTTGCGGGCGTAGGCGGCCTGCTGGTCGGTCAGGGAAATGGACATCTTGACGGTCATGGAAACATCCTCGCGCTTGCGCCTGCCCAAGAAGGTGCGACCTGGTCGTACCGGAGTCAATGACTGATGGAAAAACGCGTTACCTTCAAGGGGGTCTGGCTGCCCCTCCTGCTGGTCCTGCCGCAGATGGCGATCACGGCGGTCTTCTTTTTCTACCCTGCCGGGCAGGCGGTCTGGCAGTCGCTGTTCATCCCCGACCCCTTCGGCCTGTCGATGCAATGGGTGGGTCTGGGCAACTTCGAATACCTGCTGGGTGACCCGTACTACCGCGCATCCTTTGTCACGACGGCGGTGTTTTCCATCCTCGTGACGGTGGTGTCGATGGGGGTGGCGCTGTACCTCGCGGTGCTGGCCGACCGGCTGATCAAGGGGTCGGGCACCTATCGCACGCTGCTGATCTGGCCCTATGCCGTGGCCCCGGCGGTGGCGGGCGTCCTGTGGATGTTCATGTTCAACACCCGCGTCGGCGTGGTGACATGGTACCTGGGCCAGCTCGGCTATGACTGGAACCACGTGCTGAACGGGACGGAGGCGATGGGCCTTGTGGTCGTGGCCTCCGCATGGGGGCGGATCAGCTACAACTTCCTGTTCTTCCTTGCCGGGCTGCAGGCCATTCCGCGCAGCGTGATCGAGGCGGCGGCCATCGACGGCGCGCGGTTCTGGACGCGCTTCCGCACCATCGTCTGGCCGCTGCTCAGCCCCACGACCTTCTTCCTGCTGGTGGTCAACATCATCTACGCCTTCTTCGAGACCTTCGGCGTGATCCACACCATCACCAGCGGAGGGCCGCAGCAGGCGACCACGATCCTCGTCTACAAGGTCTATGCCGACGGCTTCGTCGGGCAGGACCTCGGGTCTTCGGCGGCGCAGTCCGTGATCCTCCTGGTGATCGTCGGCATCCTGACCGTCGTGCAGTTCCGGTTCATCGAGCGCAGGGTGCATTACTGATGGCTTCCGAACGCAACGGAATGGTCGAGAAACGCGGCGCAGGCCTGTGGCTGACCCATGCGGGGCTGATCCTCGGCATCCTCTTCATCTTCTTCCCGATCTGGCTGGCCTTCGTCGCCTCGACCGTCAGCCAGCCGGAAATCGCCCGTCCGCCGATGCCGCTGCTGCCGGGGGATCAGTTCTGGGAGAATTACGCCAAGGCCCTGACCTCCGGCATCAACGCGCCGGTGGCCTTGATGTTGTTCAACTCGGCCGTCATGGCCATCGGCATCGCGGTCGGCAAGATCGTCATCTCGCTCCTGTCGGCCTTTGCCATCGTCTACTTCCGCTTTCCGGGCCGGCACCTGTTTTTCTGGTTGATCTTCCTGACGCTGATGCTGCCGGTCGAGGTGCGCATCGTGCCGACCTACGAGGTCGCCGCGAACTTCGGGATGCTTAACAGCTACAGCGGGCTGATCCTGCCGCTGATCGCCTCGGCCACGGCGACGTTCCTTTTCCGGCAATTCTTCATGACCGTCCCCGACGAGCTGGCCGAGGCCGCGCGCGTCGACGGCGCCCGCCCCATGCGGTTCTTCTGGGACATCCTGCTGCCGATGAGCCGGACGAACATCGCCGCGCTCTTTGTCATCCTCTTCATCTACGGCTGGAACCAGTACCTCTGGCCGCTGCTCATCACCACCGATCCGTCGATGAACACCATCGTCATGGGCATCAAGCAGATGTTCCCCAGCGGAGACGACATCGCCGACTGGCCGGTCATCATGGCGACCTCGATCCTCGCCATGATCCCGCCGGTTCTGGTGGTAATCGGCATGCAGAAACTCTTCATCCGCGGCCTTGTGGACAGCGAGAAATGAGCCGGCTTTCCTTGGGAGAAAAGGGTGACCCCCGACCGCGGGTGACGCCCCCGCCCATGGAGGCAGCCGGGGGCTGCACGGCGTGCCGCCGGGCGGAACAGAACAACAGGACAGAAGACCAATGGCGACGCTGACCCTCGACAATGTAAAGAAATCCTTCGGCAAGACCGAGGTCATCCACGGCGTCTCGATCGATGTGTCCGAAGGCGAGTTCATCGTGATCGTCGGCCCCTCGGGCTGCGGCAAGTCCACGCTGCTGCGCATGGTGGCGGGACTTGAGACCGTGACCTCCGGCGCGGTGCAGATCGACGGCAGGACGGTCAACGACGTGGAGCCGATGGACCGCGACATCGCCATGGTCTTCCAGAACTACGCGCTTTACCCGCACATGTCGGTCTTCGACAACATGGCCTATGGGCTGAAGATCGCGGGCACCCCGAAGGCGGAGATCGAGACCCGCGTGGCGCAGGCGGCGAAGATGCTGCAGCTTGAGCCCTACCTGAAGCGCAAGCCGCGCGAGCTGTCCGGCGGGCAGCGGCAGCGGGTCGCCATGGGCCGGGCCATCGTGCGCAAGCCTGCGGTCTTCCTGTTCGACGAGCCGCTCTCGAACCTCGACGCCAAGCTGCGCGTGCAGATGCGGCTGGAGATCAAGGCGCTGCAACGCGACCTCGGGGTAACGTCGCTTTATGTCACGCACGACCAGGTGGAGGCGATGACGCTGGCCGACCGGATGATCGTGATGAACGGTGGTGTGGCCGACCAGATCGGCGCGCCGCTTGAGGTCTACGCCAATCCCGCCACCGCCTTTGTCGCCGGGTTCATCGGCTCGCCGCCCACGAACTTCCTCGACCCCGCGCAGATCGGACAGAGCGGCGAGGGCAAGGTGGGGGTTCGGCCCGAACACATGCGCATCGCGCCCTCGGGCCGCCTGCCCGCCCATGTGGCATACGCTGAGGCGCTGGGGGCGGAAACGCTCATTCACCTGCGCGGCGCTCAGGGCGACCTGCTGACAGTCCGGCAGGACGCCGCCAGCCCCATCCCGGAGGAAGGGGCCGACGTCTCGCTCGACTGGGATGCGGCGCAGGAGATGCGCTTTGACGCCAAGGGCCAGCGCATCCGCTGACCGGGCGGGGCTACCAGGCCTCCGAAGTGCCGAAGGCGCAGATGCGGGCCAGTTCGTCGAAGGTGCCCGGCCCCGCACCCATCACCGGCGCGGGTTTCGCGAAGTCCGGGCCGGTCGGGAAGGGCAGCACCCGGCCCCCGGCTTCTAGGATCAGCGCATAGGCGGCCATGCAGTCCCAGGCGGACATGCGCGGCTCGGCGTAGCCCACGAGCCGCCCCGCCGCGACCCAGGCCAGCATGAGCGCACCGGAGCCGTAGCGGGTCCAGGACGATCCGGCCTCCATCAGGTCGGCGAGCATCTGTCCCACCCGGTCGGAGGCGACGCGGTCGTTGGCCCCCACACCCAGCATCCCGGACCTCAGGTCGCCCGGCATCACCCGCATGGGCGCGCCGTTCAGCCGTGCGCCCTGCCCGCGCGCCGCGACGAAGACCTCGCCCAGCACCGGCGCGACGATCACCCCGAGGGCGGGCCCCTCGGCGTCGTGGCCGCCGATGGAAACGCACCAGCCCGGCAGGCCGTTGAGATAGGGCGCCGTGCCGTCGATCGGGTCGATGACCCAGGTGAAGCCCGAGGTGCCCTCGGACAGGCCGTGTTCCTCGCCCAGTTGCGCATCCTCGGGGAAGGCCGCCGTCAGGGCGTCGCGGATCAGCGTCTCGACGTTGCGGTCCGCCTCCGACACGAGGTCGGTGACGTGGCGCTTGCGTTCGATCACCAGCGCGTCGCGCCGCAGGAAATAGTCCAGCGCAAGCGCGCCTGCATCGCTGGCCACGCGTTCGGCCACCGCCAGCCGTTCGGTCAGGGTGCTCATGCTGCACCCGGGATCAGGGCCAGACCGCGCGGGCGCAGGTCCAGGACCACGGGCGCGCCCACGGGCAGCGGCGTGTCGCTTTCGTCGTCGACCACGAATATCCGTCCCAAAGCGCCATCGATCTCGTATTCGACATGGTCGCCGAGGTAGGCCGAGGAGGCCACCGTGCCCGGCACGCCCTCGCCGCCCGACCGGACCCGCGCCGCGTTCGACCGCATGGCCAGCCGCGCCGGGCCTTCGCCCAGACCGCGCGCCGGCAGCGCGATCACCGCGCCGCCCACATCCACCTGCGCCTCGTCCCCCGCGACCGACAGCACGCGGCCCTCGACCACGTTCGCCTCGCCGATGAAATCCGCGATGAACTCCGACGCGGGTGCTTCGTACAGCTCGCGCGGGGAGCCCATCTGCGCCACGAGGCCCTCCTTCATCACCACGATCCGGTCGGAGACGGCCAGCGCCTCTTCCTGGTCGTGGGTCACGTAGACCGCCGTGAAGCCCAGCCGCTGCTGCAACTCGCGGATTTCCGTCCGCACGCGGCGGCGCAGGCGGGCGTCGAGGTTGGAGAGCGGCTCGTCCAGCAGAAGAACCTGCGGTTCCAGCACCAGCGCGCGCGCCACGGCGACCCGTTGCTGCTGGCCGCCGGACAGTTCGGCGGGCAGCCGGGCGCCCAGCCCGTCGAGCCCCACCAGTGCCAGCGCGTCAGCGGCGCGTTCCCGCGCCTCGGGCGCCTTCATGCCGCCGGATTCCAGCCCGTAGGCCACGTTCTGCGCCA
This sequence comes from Sagittula sp. P11, assembly GCF_002814095.1. Classification (NCBI taxonomy): domain Bacteria; kingdom Pseudomonadati; phylum Pseudomonadota; class Alphaproteobacteria; order Rhodobacterales; family Roseobacteraceae; genus Sagittula; species Sagittula sp. P11. The sequence continues at coordinate 3,238,082 of NZ_CP021913.1, read as the reverse complement.
CCGTCATGTGCGGGAACAGCGCGTAGCTCTGGAACACCATGGACACGTCGCGCCGGTCGGCCGGCAGCCGCGTCACGTCCTGCCCGCCAATCAGGATCTGCCCGGCGGTCGGGCTTTCCAGCCCCGCCAGCATCCTGAGCGTCGTCGTCTTGCCGCAGCCCGAGGGGCCAAGCAGCGTCACCAGTTCCCCCGGCTCGATCGACAACGACAGGTCGGGGATCGCCGTGAACTGGCCGAACTTCTTGGATACGTTGCGGAATTCAACCGCGCCTCTGGTCTTCATGCGTTGGCTTCCCGTGTTGCGGCCTCGGCCTTCAAGGACTGTTTCAATTCCCGCCGCCCGATCCGGCGTTCTCCAACCAGAAGCTGGAACCCACCGATCACGGTGATCATCACGAGGATCAGGACAGAGGAATAGGCGATGGCAATGCCGTATTCGCCGTTCTCGACAAGGCCCACGATGTAGGCCGTCGCCATGTTGTACTTCGCGCTGACAAGGAAGATCACCGCCGAGATCGAGGTGATCGCCCGCACGAAGCTGTAGACCAGCGCGGCGAGGATCGCGGGCCGCATCAGCGGCAGGATGACCTTGCGCATGGTCCGCCCCGATCCGGCCCCCAGCGTCAGCGACGCCTCGTCCAGCGAGCCGTCGAGCTGCGCCATGGCCGCCACGCCGCCACGCACGCCGACCGGCATGTTGCGGAAGACGAAGCAGGCGATGAGGATCGCGGCGGTGCCGGTCATCTGAAGCGGCGGCAGGTTGAAGGCCATGATGTAGCTGATGCCGATGACCGTGCCGGGGATGGCAAAGCTCATCATCAGCGCGAACTCGAAGACCGACCGTCCCGGGAACCGCTGCCGCACGATCAGCCATGCGGTCAGCAGGCCGACGGCGGCGGTCAGCGGCGCGGCGATCAGCGCGATCTCCATCGTTGTCCAGAAGCTGTTCCAGGCGACGCCGGTCCAGGCGATCCCGTCCGAGAGCGACACGCCGAAGGCGCGGATGTAGTGTTCCAGCGTCAGCGAATGGTCGAGGCCCCAGGTCTTCACGAAGCCGCCGAAGAGGATCATCGCGTAGACGGTGATGGTGAAGAGCGCCCACGCCACCGCGATGGTCACCACCGGCCAGGCGACGCGGCGCGGCAGCAGCGCGTGGCGCCCGCCGTCGCCCTTGCCGGTCACGGTCGCGTAGTTCCGCCCCGAGAGCCAGAACCGCTGCGCCAGGAAGGCCGAGAGCGTGAACACCAAGAGGACGGAGGCCAGCACGGCGGCCCTTGCCGGATCGTTCTGCGCACCGACCACGGCAAAGAAGATTTCCGTGGACAACACGCCGCCCGAGCCGCCCAGCACCAGCGGGTTGCCGAAGTCGGCCATCGACTCGATGAACCCGATCAGGAAGGCATTCGCCAGCCCCGGTGCCATGAGCGGCAGGGACACCTTGCGGAAGGTGCGCCAGCGGTCAGACCGCAGCGTCTGCGACGCCTCCTCCATCGAGGGCGAGATGCCCTCGACCACGCCGATCAGCACGAGGAAGGAGATCGGGGTGAAGGACAGCATCTGCGCGATCCAGATGCCGGTCAGGCCATATAGCCAGCGGCCCAGCTCCCAGCCCGTCGCCAGCTCGATCCATTGCGTCAGCGTGCCTTGGCGGCCCAGCAGCATGGTCAGCGCGAGGCCCACCACGAAGGGCGGCGTGATGATAGGCAGCACGGTCAGCAGGCGCAGGGATTTCTTGAACCGGAAGCCGGTGCGCGTCGCGACCAGCGCGAACACGAGGCCCAGCAGCGTCGTGCCCGTCGCCGTGCAGACGGCAAGGAAGAACGTTCGCCAGGCCACGCCGCAGTTGCCGCCCCAGAGGCAGGCCAGCGACCAGATCTTCGGGTCGAAGATGTTGTTCTGCACGCCCTCGGTGGTGAAGGATCCGTCGAAGTCCTGGAACGCGCCGGTGAACATCGACACCAGCGGATAGAAGACGAAGACACCGACCAGCAGCACCAGAAGCGTGATCGCGCCGAGGACGAAGGCGTCGCCCTTCAGCGCGCCGCGTTCCGCGGCACCGAATGCCACGAAGAGCGCAAAGACGCAGCCCAGGACGACCGCCCCGGCGCCGAAGGCCTGCTGGCCCGCGACCTCTCCGAACGTGGTTTCCAGAAGGCCCCAGTTCCAGCCGCGCAGGCCCACGGACAGGCCTTCGACCAGCAGCCAGACCAGTCCGGCGACGCCGATGCCGGCCAGCGCCCTGCCCCGCACACCCGGCGCCTGCCCGAGCCGCAGCCACACCGCCAGCGCAAAGAGCACCAGCACCGGCCAGAGCTGCCAGCGCCCGTCGATGGCCTGGAACAGGCCGGGCCAGAGCTTGTCCGACCCGGCGATGTCGCCGAGCCATTCAAAGCCGAAGAACCCCTGGCGCACGCGGTACCAGGGCAGGGCGACGAGCGCGATCAGCCCCGCCGCAAGGATCAGGTCGAGCCTGCGGTTGTCTCTGTTCATCTCGATGTCCGGAAGCGTCAGGAGAGGGGTCAGGGGATGCGCGCGCCATGGCCCGCGCATCCCCGGTCCGCAAGGGACGGCTTATTGCAGCGGCAGGCTGCCGATCTCCTGATCCCAGCGGGACAGCAGTTCCTTGCGCCGTTCCGCGCTGCCGAATTCGGCGAAGTCGTAGTCGATCAGCTTGATCTTCGACAGGTCGGGCGCTTCCTTCGGCGGGGTGGCCGAGGCGTTCGACGGGATCTGGAAGGACCCTGCCTCCGGCATCATGTTCTGCACCTCCGCTGTCAGCACCCAGTCGTAGAAAACCTTGGCGGAGTCCTCGTTCTGCGCGCCCTCGATCAGCGACATGGAGCCGATCTCGTAGCCCGTGCCCTCGCAGGGAGAGCCGACCTCGACCGGGAAGCCCTCGACCGCCTGTGCGACGGCGTCATGCTGGAACACGATGCCAAGGCCCGTTTCGCCGCGCGCCGCGGCCTTCACCGGGGCGGAGCCGGACTTCGTGTACTGCGAGACGTTGCCGTGCATCTTCTTGAGGAACTCGAACGCCTCGTCCTCGCCCATGATCTGCACCAGCGTCGCGAGCGTGGTGTAGGCCGTGCCGGAGGAGTTCGGGTCGGCGATCTGGATCTCGCCCTTCAGCGCGGGGTCGAGCAGGTCGGACCAGCACTCCGGCGCCTTGATGCCCTTCTCGGCGAAGATGTCCTTGTTGTAGCCCCAGCCGAGCGCACCGGAATAGACGCCCACGGTGTGATACTCCGAGGTTTCTGCCTGCCCCTGCGCCCAGTCCTGAAGCTCTTCCAGCATGGGCGACTTGTATTCCGCGGTCAGCCCGTCGTGGGCGGCCTGCAGGTGCGGGTCGCCGGTGCCGCCCCACCACAGGTCGGTCTGCGGGTTGCGGCCCTCGGCCCGGACCTTGGCATAGGCCTCGCCCGAGGACAGGCGCACCATGTTCACGTCGATGTCGGAATGGCTGGCCTCGAACTCGCTCACCAGCTTTTCGCAGATCACCACGTCGGCCGAGCAGATCAGGTTCAGCTCTGCGGCCATCGCGCCCGCGGGCAGGAAAGCCGCGCCCCCAATCAGGGCGTATTTCAAAGTCTTCATATCATCCTCCCTAGTTCCCGGCGGTTACCGGGCCGGGTGCTTTGCACACCTGTGCATCAGGTTGTCGGCCGAATCGCCAGTTGTCAAGAAACCTTCACAAAACTATGGTTGCCTGGCCGGGGCTCGGGGGCTGCACAGGATTGCAATGAACATGACGAAACGACAGGTCAGCGCCCGGGACGTGGCCGAGCTTGCCGGTGTTTCCCGCACCGCCGTGTCGCGCGCGTTCACGCCCGGCGCCTCGGTGGCCAAGGAGACCCGCGCCCGGATCGAGGCGGCGGCAGAGCAGCTTGGCTACCAGGTCAATCACCTGGCGCGGGGGCTGATCACCTCCAACACCGGGCTGGTCGCGCTGATCGCCGCCGAGATGAACACCCCCTACCGTTCCGCCCTGCTGGCCGCGCTGACCGAACAGCTTCAGGCGGCGGGCAAGGTGGGCCTGCTGATCAACACCGACCGGTCCGACGACAGCGTCGCGCAGGCGCTGCGGCAGGCCATCGCCTATCGCACCGACGCCGCCATCGTGCTGTCGGGGATGCCCGACATGTCGCTGGCCGAGACCTGCCGCCGCAACGGCATGAAACTCGTGCTCATCAACCGCGACGAGGAGCGGCCCGGTTCGCTGATGATCCGGCTGGAGGATGCCAATGCCGGACGGCAGGCCTTTGCGGCGCTGGCGGCGGCGGGCTGCCGCCGGATCGCGCTGGCCAATTCCTGCGCCGGGACCGCCAGCCTGGAGGACCGCGCCGCGGGTTTCCGGCAGGCCGCGGCAGCGGCAGGCGTCGCGATCACGGAGGCGGCAGTCGGCCCCACCTCCTACCAGACGGGCCTCGACCTCGGGACACGGCTGCTCACGCAGGGCGAACGGCCCGACGGCATCTTCTGCACCACCGACCTGATCGCCTGCGGGGTCATGGACGCGGCACGCACGCGCTTCCGGCTGGAAGTGCCGAAGGACGTCTCGGTCATCGGGTTCGACGACATCGAGCAGGCGGGATGGGAATCCTACAGCCTGACTACCTTTCGTCAGCCGATCCGCGACATCGCCCGCGCGGCGCTCGGCGCGCTCGACAGCACGCCCGGCGACGGCACGCCCACCAACGTCACGCTGCCAGTCAACATGATCTGGCGCAGCTCGATCCGGCGCTGACCGCCCGCCGCCACTGGAGTTGGTTCATGGCCCTGTTCGAAGTGCGCCAAGGGGAACGCCAGAGCACGATAACCATCTGAAATATATTTCTTTTCAGGATCCGTTGTCCGAAGTCTCCATCTGCGAACATGCCTTGGTTTCCGCCCGCATGCCTGCGAGGCGCCTACTCGCAATCGGGGCTTCGTTGGGACGGGAACATGACCAAACCGACCGAACGGTTCGTGGAAGCCGTCGAGGCGCAGCTAATGGTTATGTCACCCGGGATGACGACTTGCCCGGTTTCGGTCTTCGCGCCCAGCCGAATACATCGCTTCCAACGCCGCTATTCCTGCGCCGCGACGATATAGGCGCGGCAGGCGCGCGGCAGTTCCTGGCGCAGGCGGGACAGATTCTCCGGCGAGGCCGCAGCATCGAGAACCATGCGTACCGACCCGCCAATCATCACCGCCAGCATGAAGGCCACCGCATCGCGGTCGGCAAAACGAGCGTCGGGCGCCGTCGCCAGCAGGCTCGAAAACTCCCCGGCCATCTGCCTGAGTACTCGCCCCATGCTGGCCTGCAGGTCGAATTCGGCGGCAATGCCATACAGAGTCTGGAACGCTTCGGAGTCGGAGGTCTTGGCATTGAGCCAGGCGAGGGCAAGCCCTTCGGCTATCGTCTCCGCGTCCTGCCCGCGCAACTGCTCGGCGGCGGCCAGCATGAAATCGGTAACGGTTGCAAGCTGCTTTTCGACCAAGGCAAACAGCAGCGCCTGCTTGTGGGGATAATATTGATACATCGTGCCGATGGAAACGCCGGCTCGTTCGGCAACCCGCGCTGTCGTCAGCCGCGCGACACCTTCGGAAATCAAAACCTGAATAGTGGCCGTGTGGATGGCCTCCAGGGTCGCGGCTGAACGCGCCTGTTGCGGTGCTTTTCTGGGCTTGAGGCGCGATGGGTTCGGACGATTCATAATGCGATTACCAAAGCTGAGGGAACCCTCATATATTACACACAGACACCATCGACACCAAGGATAATCAGATGCCCACAGTCCTCATCACCGGCTGCTCGACCGGCTTCGGGCGCGAGACCGCCCTGTATTTCATTGAAAAGGGCTGGACCGTCTTCGCCACCATGCGCAATCCCGCCGCCAACACGATGCCTGCATCGGAGCGCCTCCATATTGTGCCGCTTGACGTGACGGACGCAAATTCCATTGCCGAAGCGATCGCACAGGCCGGACAGATCGACGTCCTCGTCAACAACGCCGGCATCGGCTGGTTCAACGCCCTCGAAGGCACGTCGCTCGATACGGCACGCGAGGTGTTTGAGACCAACCTCTTCGGAACGATTGCGATGATGCAGGCCGTGCTCCCGGCCATGCGCAAACGCCGGTCCGGCACCATCGTCAACGTCGCGTCGAGCACGATCTACGCGCCGCTTCCGTTGCTTGCGGTCTATCGGGCAAGCAAGGCCGCCGTCGTCGCAATGACGGAATCTGCCGCCGGTGAGCTGACCCAGTTCGATATCAGGGCAAGGGTCGTGGTTCCCGGCCTCGCACCCGCGACAAATTTTGCGGCCAATATCCAGGAACGTGTCGCCAGGGGCGGCTGGTTCCCTCCGGCCTATACCGATTTCGCGCAGAAATCGCTTGCCGCCCTGCAGGCCCATCCCCCGGAAGAGACGACCAGCGCGTCCGAAGTTGCCGAGGCGATTTTCCGTTCCGCGACCGAGGCGGACTGCCCCACTGTCCTGCCGGCAGGCCCGGACGCGGTGGCAGGGGCGGCAAAACAGTAGACGGGTCCATCCGGCGGGGCTGCACCGCTGGCCCCGCGGCTACAGCGTGCCCAGCCCTTCGACCTGCCGCGACAGCCCCGGCGCCAGCGGGTAAAGCTCCGCCTGCAGCGCGTGGTAAATGTCCGGCTTGCCGGTGAACTGGCGACCCTCCGGCGCGCCGTCGTCATCAAGCTCCGGATACCAGCCGCCCCTGTCGTGATCGACGAAGCGCATGTCGGCAAACCGCCAGAGCCTGCGATACCAGGTCTCGTCGCCGTCGCGGCCCTCCAGCTTCAGCAGGCTCGCCAGCGCGCAGATGCCTTCGGTCACCGGCCACCAGTAGCGGTCGCCGATGTCCACCTCGCCGCCCGGTTTCAGCGTGTAGGCGAGGCCGCCGTCGACCCGCCAAGCGTCGATCAGCGCGGTCTCCGCCAGCCGCCGGGCACGCTCCGGCGCGTCGCCCGCGGGCCGTCCCGCCAGGTCCCAGTGCTGCAGCAGCAGCCGCGCCAGTTCCAGCGAATGGCCGGGCGTGGTGCCCGCCGGGCGGAACATCGGGTCGCCCGCGTACTCCGGATCGACCTGCCAATCCTCGGTGTAATGCTCGGGCACCCGCCAGCCGTTGGCGCGCGGCATCCGGTCGGTAAAGACCTCCAGCACCCGGCCCGCCCGCTCAAGCCAGTGCGCATCGCCTGTGACCTCGAAGGCCGCCAGCATCGCCTCGACCGAATGCATGTTGGCGTTCATGCCGCGATAGGTGGAGATCGGCTGCCAGTCGCGCGCGAACTCCTCCCGGTGGAGGCCCGCCGCCTCGTCCCAGTAGTGCCGGTCCAGCACCTCCGCAACATCGGCCATCAGCCGGTCGGCATCCGGGTGCCCGGCGAGCTTCGCGCTCGACGCCGCCAGCAGGACGAAGACATGGCCATAGGCCAGTTTCAGACCGTCATGGACACCGGTCTCATCGACCGACCACAGGTAGCCGCCGTGCTGCGCATCGCGGTGCCGGGTCAAAAGGAAGGCCATCCCCGCATCGATCATCCGGTCCGCGCCGCGGTGGCCGATGGCCCGGCCCAGCACGTAGGAATGCACCATGCGCGTCGTGTAGTGCAGCTCCTGCCCGGCGCGCGGCAGGGGTGTGCCGTCACGGTCCAGCACGTCGAACCCGCCGTCGCCCCGCAACGTGCCGTCGAAGAACCGCAACTGGCGCCGCGCATTCTCCAGAAGGTACGCGCGGTGCACCGGGTCCTGCAGCCAGCGCCCCGCGCCCGCCGGATCGGAAATCTGTGACATCTCGGAAAGTCCCCCAGCCCTCGGCGGTGATGCTCTCCGACAGGTATGGCAAGCGACGGCCCGCGCGACAATCCCTCAGCAGATGCGCGGCAACTGCTCGCCCACCAGCATGTCGACGATCCGGCTACCGCCAAAGAGCGTGCGCATGGTGACCCGGCCCGGCGGCCCGTCCAGCGCGCGGCCCACCTGCACGGCGCCCCGCCCCTCCGGCAAGGCCCGCATCGCGGCGAGCGCCGCCTGCGCCTCGTTCTCCGGGACGAAGATCACCAGCGTTCCCTCGTTGGCGAGGTACAGAGGGTCGAGCCCGAGGATCTCGCACATCCCCTTCACCTCGTCCCTGAGCGGCAGCGCGTCCTCGTCGATCTCCACCGCCACACCCGCCGCTCCGGCGATCTCGTTCAGCGCCGAGGCCATACCGCCCCGCGTCGCATCCCGGCAGGCCCGCGCGTTGGGCGCCGCCGCCAGCACCGCCTCCATCAGGTGCCCCAGCCCCTGGCAGTCCGAGACGATGTCGGTCGACAGCGCCATGTCGCCCCGCGCCGCAAGGATCGCCGCACCATGGTCGCCCAGCACCCCGTTCACCAGCACCGCGTCGCCGGGGCGCACATGCTCGGCTGCAAGGTCGCGGCCCGGCGGGATCACCCCCACGCCCGAGGTCGTGACAAACACCTTGTCCGCCGAGCCGCGCCCCACGACCTTCGTGTCGCCGGTGACGATGCGCACCCCGGCCTTCTCCGCCTCGTGCTGCATCGAGGCCACGATCCGCCGCAAGAGATCCACCTCGCAGCCCTCCTCGATGATGAAGGCCGCCGACAGCCAGAGCGGCCGCGCGCCACCCACCGCAAGGTCGTTCACCGTGCCGCAGACCGCGATCTTGCCGATGTCGCCGCCGGGAAACTCCACCGGATCGACGACGAAGCTGTCGGTGGTGAAGGCCAGCCGCGCCCCCGGCGCACACAGCGCCTCCGACACCAGCCGCGCCTGATCCTCCATGCCCGGCGGCTGGAAGACGGCGGTGAACACCTCCTCGATCAGGTCCCGCATCGCCTTGCCGCCGCCGCCATGCGCCAGCGTCACCCGCGTGTCTCTCAAAGCCATGTCCTGCCTTCCCTGTCCCCGCCCGCATCCGGGGGCGCCCGCGGGGGCCAGAACCGCCCCCGCCCCTTCATCTTGGTCCAAATACCTCGGAGGGGGTCCGGGGGAGGCAGCGCCTCCCCCGGCGGATCGCCGGGCGCCAGCCCGGCGAAACCCCTCATTCCGCCGGTTCCGCCGCCCGGGCGCCGCCGTACTGGTAGTAGGCCGCGCAGGCCCCTTCCGAACTCACCATCAGCGCCCCCAGCGGCATCTCCGGGGTGCAGCCCGTGCCGAACTGCGGGCAGGCGACCGGTTTCATCCGGCCGGTCATCACCGCGCCGCACATGCAGCCCTCCGGCTCCGCCACGTTGCGCGCGCCGGTGGCATAGCCGATCCCGAACTTCTCCTCCGCGTCCCAGGCCCGGTAGGCCGCGCGGATGCGCAGGCCCGAGGCGTCGATCTCGCCCAGTCCCCGCCATTCGAAGGACGGACGCTCCTCGTAGACATCCGCGATCGCGGCAAGCGAGACCGGGTTGCCGTGCTCCGGCACGACGCGGGCGTACTGGTTCTCGATCTCGGCGCGGCCTTCGGCGATCTGCTCCAGCACCATAAGCACCGACTGGAGCAGGTCCAGCGGCTCGAACCCCGCGACCACCAGCGGCTTGCCATACTCCTCCGCGATGAAATCGTAGGGGTGGACACCGATCACCATGGACACGTGCCCGGGCCCGACGAAGCCGTCCAGCACCATGTGCGGGTCGTCCAGCAGCGCGCGGATCGGGTGCGGCACGGTGATGTGGTTGCAGAAGACCGAGAAGTTCGTCAGCCCCTCGCGCGCCGCCGCCTGGATCGACAGGGCGGTGGAGGGCGTCGTCGTCTCGAAGCCCAGGCCGAAGAACACCACCTCGCGGTCGGGGTTGCGCCGGGCGATCTCCAGCGCGTCGAGCGGCGAATAGACCATCCGGATGTCCGCGCCGTCCGCCTTCGCCTGGATCAGCGACTTCCGCGTGCCCGGCACCCGCATCGCGTCGCCGAAGGTGGTGAAGATCACCTCGGGGCGTTCCGCGATCTCGATGCATTCGTCGACGCGGCTCATCGGCAGCACGCAGACCGGGCAGCCCGGCCCGTGGATGAACTCCAGCCCCGGCGGCACCAGCTTGTCGAGTCCGTAGCGGAAGATCGCATGGGTGTGCCCGCCGCAGATCTCCATGATGTGCACCGGCTTCTCCGCCGTGGCGCCGATCCGGTCGAGCACCGCGCCGATGCGCGCGATCAGCGCCTTCGCGGGCTTCGGGTCGCGGAATTCCTGAACGTGTTTCATGCGCTTTCCTCCACGGCGTTCCGCGCCGGACCGGCCAGCGCCGCGTCGCCCGCCGCCATCGCCTCCAGCGTCTCCTGCGCCTCGCCAAGGCCGCGCAGCGCCTCGAGCGTCTTGGCGGCCTCCTCCTCGTCGATCAGCGACATGGCAAAGCCCACGTGGATCAGCGCCCACTGGCCCACCAGCTCCTCCAGCGGGCCGGTCGCCACGCAGGCCACGTTGACCTCGCGCCGGACGCCCGAGACGGAGGCCAGCGCCATCATGCGCGCCTCGTCCGTCACTTCGATGATCTGTCCCGGGATCCCCAGACACATGGCCTTACTCCTCCTCGTCGTCCGGCATCCCGGCCTTGCGCGGCTCTTCGATGCCATAGCGTTCGATCTTGGCCCTGAGGCCCACGCGGCTCAGCCCCAGTTCGGAGGCCGCCCGCGACTTGTTCCACCTGAGCCGGGTCAGCGTCTCGCGCAGGATGCGCATCTCGATCTGCTCCACCCGCTCCTTCAGCGATCCGGTGTCGGCCAGCACCGCGTCCACGCCGGGCTCGCGGCCTGCCTCCGACGGCGCGGCCTGCAGGATGTGGCGCGAGATCAGCTCCGGCCCCAGCACCGCGTCCTGCGCGAAGATCAACATGCGCAAGACCTCGTTCTCCAGCTCGCGCAGGTTGCCCGGCCAGTGGTAGCGCTTCAGGAAATCGACGGCGTCCTCGCAGAGCCCGTGCACGATCTTGCCGTGGCGCGAGGCCGCCTCGAACAGCATCTCCTGCGCCAGAAGCGGCAGGTCCGAAAGCCGCGCACGCAGCGGCGGGACCTGCAGCGTGGTCTGCGCCAGCGCATAGAACAGGTCGGCGCGGAAGTTGCCCGCCTCGACCTCCGCCCTGAGGTCGCGGCTGCTGCCGGCGATCAGCCGCGCGCCGCTGCGCAGCGTCTCGTGCCCGCCGACGGGGCGGAACACGCCCTCCGTCGCCACCTGCTGCAACTGGAGCTGCATGCGCGGCGACAGGCTTTCGATCCCGTTCAGGAACAGCGTGCCCCGGTCGGCCTTCTGCAAAAGGCCCACGCCGTTGGTCTGCAGGTTGGGCACCGCACCGCGCTTGTGGCCGAAAAGCTCGATCTCGAGGATGCGGTCGTCCACGCCCACCACGTTGACCTCGTGAAACGCCCGGTCCGACCGGAGGGAGCCGTAGTGGATCGCGCGGGCCATCTCCGCCTTGCCGGTGCCCTCCTCGCCCACGATCATCACCGAGACGTCGAAGGACGCGAACTGCCGCGCCTGCGCCACCACCGGGTTCATCGGCGAATTGGCCGAGCGCAGGATCTTCTCGAACCCCAGCCCCTCGCGCAGCGCGCGGCGCTTCTCCGCCAGCTTGTGCTCGACCGAGCGGGTGAGGAACCGCATCTCCAGCGACATGCGTTCGTGGTCGCGGTTCAGGCGGAAGAGGTCGGCGGCATTCTTCGCCATCATGATGAGCTGGTCGGGATGCCACGGCTTGGTGATGAGCTGGTAGATGCCCGCGTCGTTGATCGCCGCGATCATGTCCTGCGTCTCGGCGTAGCCGGTGATGATGATGCGCACCGTCTCGGGCCAGCGGTCGCGCACGGCCGACAGGAAATCCACCCCGGACCTGCCCGGCATCCGCTGGTCGCAGATCACCACCTGGACGAAGTTGTCCTCCATCAGCGCCTCGGCCTCGTCGGCGTTCAGCGCGCAAAGGCAGTCGAAGTCGTCCTCCAGCGCCATCCGCATGGCGTTGAGCGCGTGCTCCTCGTCGTCGACCAGCAGGATCGTGGGCAGGGTCAGGGTGGATGCGTCGGCCATGGCGTTCACTCCGCGGCGGCCGGCGCCCGTTTCGCCGCGAGGCGCGCCTTCAGCCAGCCGGTCCAGAGGTCCATGCCCTCGCCCGTGCGGGCCGAGAGGGCGATGATCTCGATCTCCGGGTTCACCCGGCGCAGGTTCGCCTCGTAGAGGTCCATGTCCACGTCGCAATGCGGGGCGAGGTCGGTCTTGTTCAGGATCGCCAGCCGCGCCGCCTGGAACATGTCTGGGTATTTCAGCGGCTTGTCCTCGCCTTCGGTGACCGACAGGATCGCCACCTTGCAGTCCTCGCCAAGGTCGAAGCCCGCCGGACAGACCAGGTTGCCGACGTTCTCGATGAACAGCATCGCGCCGGGCGCGAGGTCGAGATGCTCCAGCGCGTGGCCCACCATGTGCCCGTCGAGGTGGCAGCCCTTGCCGGTGTTCACCTGCACCGCCCGCGCGCCGGTCGCACGGATACGGTCGGCGTCGTTCTGCGTCTGCTGGTCGCCCTCGATCACGGCAAGCGGCTGGTCCCCCAGCGCCTCGATGGTCCGGCACAGGAGCGTCGTCTTGCCCGAACCGGGGGAAGAGACGAAGTTCAACGCGAGGATACCCTTCGCGGCAAGCGCCCTGCGGTTGGCCCCCGCATAGCGGTCGTTCTTGGCGAGGATCGAGGTCTCGATCTCGATCAGCCGAGACTGCGACATGCCCGGCACCTCGACGCCCGCCGGACCGTGGCCGAAGTGGACGTGGTCGTGGGTGTCCCCGTGGTGATGGTCATGGCCGTGCTCGTGGTCATGGCCGTGCTCTTGGTCATGCCCATGGTGATGATGATGCCCGTGGTCATGATCGTGGTCATGGCCGTGCACCTTCACCTCTCCGTCTCCGCATCCGCAAACCGTACACATCACGCAGCCTCCAAATCCTTGATACGCATTTCGTCGCCGCCCTGCGGCATCAGCTTGCCCCCGCCGCAGTCCGGGCAGGGGTCCAGCCGGTGGGCGATCTCCACGACCTTCATGCAGTCGTAGCACATCGCCTGCCCCGGCAGGTCGATCACTTCCAGCACAGCCCCCTCGGCCGCAGAGCCGCGCATCACCACGTCGAATGCGAAGAACAGCGCCTCCTTCTCGACCCCGGCAAAGCGCCCGACCTCCAGCCGCACCCGCGCGATGCGGTCGACGCCGTGCTGGCGCGCGGTGTCTTCCAGCACCGTCCGGATGCCTTCGCAAAGCGAGAGTTCATGCATCGGTCTTCTCCTCCAGCCGGACCGGCACGCAGGGGTCCAGGATATCCAGAAGCAGCGGCGCCAGCCCCCGCTTGCGCCCCGGCAGCGCCGCGAGGCTCCGGTCCAGCACACCGCCCTCCGCCAGCAGGTGATCGGTCGGCGTCACCCGTTCGAAGGCGGTCACACGGCCTGCCTCTGTCCGTGCCGAGACACCGTAGCAGCCGCGGGCGGCGGGGACAAAAGCCTCTCCGTCCGGGGTCACGCGGAACGGCAGGCGCACGCCGGCCAGCAGGGCGTCAAGTTCCACGACCCGGCCCATGAGCCGCCAGAAGGGCCCGCGTCCGAAGTCCCGCTCGACCTCGCGCATCAGTGGATGCAGGGCCCAGCGTCCCGCGACAGAATTCTCCTGCGCCGTGCGGTCGAAGACCTCGGACCCTTCCGGCACCGGCAGGACACCCGTTGCCGCCTCGAACGGAGCAAAGCTGTCGCGCACCCGCCTCAGCAGAAGCATGACGCCCGCCCCCGCAGCCAAGGCGCTATCCAGTTCCGACAGATGCCGGGGCAGCCGTTCGACCGTCCCGAACAGCGGCGCGCGCAGCAGCGAAGGGTCCGCCTGCCAGCCCTGCGGCAGGACCATCGCCGAGCTGCCGAAATGGCGCGGCAGGCGGATGCACAGCATCAGGACGTGATCGCGCAGGATCTCCGCATGCAGGCGGTCGTCGGTGCCGTCCTCCAGCCGCAGACCGAAGGCCAGCCGTGCGGCGGTCTCCTGCGCGCCGCGGCACAGGTTGTAGATGCGCGGCAGGACCGCCGCCGCCTCCTCTGCCGGACGGCCGATGACAAGGCGCGCCACCGGCAGCGCCGGTCCCGTCCGCCATGCCAAGCCCGGCTGTCCGACGAGCGCCAGCATCGCGTTATTCCTCCTCGCCGGAGGCCATGCCGCCGGTGATGACCGCGCGCCGCGTCGGCGCGGGATTGAGCGCGGGCGCCCCGCCTTCCTCTTCTGCGGCCGCCTCTGCCGCCGCCAGCTCCGCCTCGCGCGCGGCACGGATGTCGGCAGAGCGGTCGGTCTCTGCCCGGTGCTCCTCCTGGAAGAGCGCGACCATCACGGCGCGCGCCACGTCGGCGGCGTCCTTGTGACTGCGGAAATCGCCCATCGGCGAGAACAGCGAACAGGCCTTGTAGCCGCCCGCCTGCTCCCGGACGTTGTGCAGGAACTCGTACTCGCCGGAGGGGAAAGCGATCACCTCCTTCTCGCCTGCCTTCAGCCCGGACCAGTCCTCGCCCTCGGCGGCCAGCATCACGAGGTTCATGAACCACGGCGAGATCAGCACGCCCAGCGGGCGGCCTTCGTAGAGGGTGAAGCCCACGGCCTCCACTCGCAGCGCGGCGTTGACCATCGGCACGTCGCGCATCTTCGAATGCCAGATCTCGCGGAAATCGGCCTCCAGCGCGGCGATGCGCGGGGCCAGCGCCGCCGCCTGCTGCGCCGCAACCGACCCCGGATCGGACTGCACGAGGAACTGTTCCTTCGGCGCCGAGCAGTTGGGGCAGGACCAGTCGTCCGGCAGGGCAAGGAAGGGCGTGCCCGGTTCCACCTGCCGCGTGTCGTCGCCCTCTGCCGGATCGTAGGGCGTCCAGCAGATCTTGCACTCCATGATCGCCTGCGCGCTGATCTTGTCCGCCGCGCCGAGGTAGGAACCTTCGAACCCGGTCTGCGTGTTCATCGGATCGCCTCCAGCACTTCGGCGATGCGCTCCGCGCTGTCGCTCAGGTCCTCGCTGGCGGCCAGCACCACCTCCGGCATGTCCGTCACCTCGAAGGTGTCGAGGATCAGCGTGTCCATCGAGTTGAAGAACTGTACCCGCCAGACATGCGGCAGCGCCGTCGCCGTGACGCGGCAGTTGCCGTAGCCGCGCGAGAGCAGCGTGGCAGAGCCCTGCCCCAGCGCGGTGTCGAGCCACAGCAGGTCCGGTTCGGTGTGCGGTAGCAGCGTCAGGTTGACGACATGCAGCTCCCGCGCGGCGGCGTAATGGGCGGAACGCTCTTCCAGCTCCACCGCCAGCGCCGGGGCATTAACCACACCCATGCCCTTCGGCGCCTGCGCACCGGCGGCGGGCTTGCGCGGGATGAAGGCGCGCGCCCGGGCGGCCTGCGGCACCTGTGCGACCTCGATGCGGTCGACGCCCTCTCCGGTGACGCGCCAGACCCCGGCAAACACCGACTCCTGCGCGGCGAGCGCGGGCAGGCCCCAGACCTTCACCGCCACTTCGCCCTCGCCCAGCGTCTCCTTGATCAGGGCGAGGTTGGCGGCGTCGAGCCCGGTCAGGTCGAAGGTCTTCGAGCCGCCGTCGCGGGCCACCTGCGCGCAGGCCTCTCCGACCTCCGCCAGGAGGGCCATGGCCTGATCCGCGTCGCCCGCCACATCCGGCACATGCGGCGCGTAGGTGCGCATGTCCTGCGGCATCGGCATGTATTCCAGCTGCGCGTCCTCGTCGCCCAGAGGCTGCGATCCGGGGCCGAAACCCACCGGGGGCAGTACGAAATTCGACATCTGTCTCTCTCCCTTATTCGGCGGCGACCGGAAGGCTCAGGATATGCGCGACGCGGGCCATGTAGTCGTCCCAGTCGCGCACCTTCGGCACGGCGCCGATCATCTCGCCCGCGCGCCAGAAGATCAGGCTGGGGGTCTTGAAGACCTTGGTCTCATTGCGGACCTGCTCCTCGATCCCGTCGCCGCAGACCGCGCAGTCGAAGCGGCCCTGGAACGCCTGCCGCAGCTCGGGCAGGATCACCGCGACGTCGGCGGTTTCGAGGTTGCGCACAGGATCGCCCGGCACGAACAGCACGTGCGCGCCGGGACCGGCGCGCCAGTCCTCCAGCGATCCCATGTCTTCGAAACGGGGCCAGCCGAATTCGGTCGTCAGGCGGGTGATGAGCGGATGGGACATGGCGGTCTCCTTCAGGCGGTGGTCTTGCCGGCGGCAAGGGCGGCTTGCAGATGGGGCGGCAGGCGCGGCCCGGTGTCTTCGAGGTCGGCAAAGGCGTCGCCCAGCGCGCCGCCGTTCATCAGCGACCGCAGGCCTGCCAGCGCACTGGCGATCTTCGCAGCCTCGTCGGCAGTGATGATCTCTCGTGCGGCGCCGAGGAAAGTCAGGACGTGGCAACCCACGGTCGCGTCCGGCGTCAGGGACAGGTCGATCACCTCGATCCCCTCTGCGCCCGAGGCCATGGCCGAGATGCCGTCGACCGAGAGGATCTCCATGGGGACGCCGACGCACATGGCTCAGGCGCCCGCAGGCAGGAAGCGGGCGTCGCCGATGCGGCAGGCCTCTTCCTCGGAGGGGCGGCCCTCCTCGTAGGCGTCGCGCAGGATCGACTTGTCGGCCAAGAGGTGTGTGTCGGCCTTGCCGGGCACGGGCTCGATGCCCATGGCGCGCAGCTTCTCCAGCGCGATCTCCAGCGCCGGGGCGATCTGCGCCGCCACCACCGCCCGCAGGCCGCCGCCGTAATCCTCAAGCTCCTCGGGCTGGCAGCCGATCAGGATCAGCGTCTCGGGGCAGTACCCCATGAGCTGCGCCGTCGCGATCACGTCCTGGAAACCTGTCTGGTGCAGCGACATCTTCTTGGCGCCCATGAAGGCGGGCACCTCGTCGCCCTCCACGATCTTCAGCGTGCCGGGGACCAGCCCGTAGTCCACCGCGTCGAAGACGATCAGGGTGTCGGCCTCTTCGAGGAACGGCAGCAGGTACAGCCCCTGCGTCCCCCCGTCGAGCAGCGTCACCTCCGCCGGGAAGGACCACGCGTCGGCCAGCGCCTCCACGCAGCGCACGCCGAACCCTTCGTCGGCCCAGAGCACGTTGCCGATGCCCATGATGAGGGTTTTCCCTGTCATGCTGTCCTCCTCCGTCGAGCCGCCTTGCCGGAAGCCTCGTTACCAGGCAGACCTTTCCATGGATGGGCGGCGGACGGCAACGGACTTGCCGGTTGGGGCCGTTTTTCGTGCATATTGAACAAACCCTTACCGGATAAGCGTTTTTTCAGGCAGACCGCGAACATCGGCGCACGACATCTGGAAACTTATCTTGCAACATTGCTGAAAACAGAAAGACAAAATTCCATCCAAAAAATGTATCTCCGGAGAATCTTGCACGCGGCGGCCGGAAAGCCGCTGACCGGAATGCGAAAAGGCGGGCCCTGCGACCCGCCTTCCCGTGCCTTCGCGGACGCCCCGTGTCAGTCGGCGCGGTCGTCCTTGAATGTGCGGTGCCCCGAGATCATCGTCGAGACGATGGACTGCCGGGACATGATGTCCTCGCGGATCGCCACGTAGATGTGGATGATCATGAAGATCACGATGAACCACATGCCGAGGTGATGTACCGAGTGCACGATCTGGCTGTTTCCGAACAGGGTGAGCACCCAGCTTGTGGCGGCATAGATGAAGCTGTGATCGCCCAGCCCCTCGCCGTAAAGCGCGAGACCCGTCAGGATCATGAAGGACAGGCCCACCGTCATGAACATGAACATGGCAAGCTGCGCCAGCGGGTTGTGGCCCACGTATTTCTTCGGCTCGCTTTCGAGGAAGGCGTACCACTTGACCTCGAACCACAGCTCCTTCCACCAGTGGCGGTTCCAGACAGGCACGTAGAACAGCTGCTTGGCGTGGTGGTTGCCGACGATGGCCCAGTAGATGCGCCCGAAGAAGCCCACCGTCAGGATAAGCCCGGCCGCGAAATGCGCGAAGCGGGTGTAGCCGAAGATGAACTGGTGCGTCGCCTCGCCGATCTGCATCGACGGGAACGGGTTGCCGATGAACCAGCCGGTGAAGACCAGCACGAAGATGCAGGCCGCGTTGATCCAGTGCCACAGGCGCACCGGCGCCTCGTAGACGTAGACGGAGGTGCGCTTGCGGATCGACTCGAGGTCCTGCGCGGTGGCGTCGCCGGTCAGGCGGGCCGTCGGCAGGGGCTCGATCCCCGGCCGCGGCTGGTGGATCGTCTCCGTGCCGTCATGCATCGTCCTTCCTCCGGAGGGAGATGCGGGCGGCCACCACGGCCACCGCGATCACCAAAAGCGCGGGTGCTAGGTGGGCAAGGCCGTGGCTGCTTTCCGGCACCGGGGCATGCGCCCCGTGTGCCATGGCCGAAACCGGAAGAAGTGCGATCAGTGCTGCAATGCGTTTCATGGTTCAGGTCCTCCCTCAGCGCACCTTGACGGTGGTCAGTTCCTCGCCGTCCGGCGACATGACGTGGGTGGAGCATGCAAGGCACGGGTCGAAGCTGTGCAGGGTGCGCAGGATCTCCACCGGCTCTTCCGGGCGCTCCATCTTGGTGTTCATCAGCGACGCCTCGAAGGCGCCGATGTTGCCCGCCGTGTCCCGGGGCGACCCGTTCCACGTGGTCGGCACGACGCACTGGTAGTTGTCGATGCGCCCGTCCTTGATGCGGACCCAGTGCCCCAGCGCGCCGCGCGGCGCCTCGGTCATGCCGACGCCCTTGGCCTCCTTCGGCCAGGTCGAGGGGTCCCATTTCGCCACGTTCGCGGTCGACTCGTCGCCGTTCTTGATGTTGGTCACCAGCTTGTCGAAGAAGTGCTTCTGCAACCGGCCGCAGTACTCCGACTCCAGCGCCCGCGCCGCGGTGCGCCCGAGGGTCGAGAAGACGGCCTCAAGCGGCAGGTCCATGTCGCGCAGCAGGCGGTCGACCTGGTCCTTGATCTCTTCGTGACCCTTGGCATAACCCACGACATAGCGGGCGAGCGGGCCCACCTCCATCGCGTTGCCCCGCCAGCGCGGCGCCTTGATCCACGAATACTTCGCCGCCTCGTCCAGTTCCTGGATGTCGGTCCGGGTGCCCTTGGCGTTGGGGCCAAGTTCGTAGTTCGGCTCCGTCACGCCGTCCCACGGATGCAGCCCCTTGCCCGCCTCGCCGTAGGTGTACCACGAATGGTCGACGAACTCCTGCACCTGCTCGGGGTCGCGCGGGTCGACGTCGTGCACCGTGGTGAGGTCGCCGTTGATGATCGCGCCGCGCGGCAGGTGAAGCTGCTCGGCGCTGAAATCGTTCGGGTTCTCGGGGATGTCCCCGTAGGCGAGGCACGCCTTGGACGACAGCCCACCGCCATAGAGCCAGTTCTTGTAGAAGCCGCCGATGGCCTTCACGTCCGGCAGGTAGACGTTCTTGTTGAACTCGATGCACTGCTCGATGATCGAGGACACCATGTTCAGGCGTTCCATGTTGATTGCGCCCACGGCCCCGGTCGAATGCACGTTGATCGGGCACGGCACGCCGCCCACCAGCCAGTTGGGATGCGGGTTCTTGCCGCCAAAGATGGTGTGGACCTTGACGATCTCCTTCTGGAGGTCGAGCGCCTCGAGGTAGTGGGTCGTGGCCATCAGGTCCGCCTCGGGCGGCAGCAGGTAGGCCGGGTTGTCCCAGTAGCCGTTCTTGAAGAGGCCAAGCTGCCCGCTTTCCACGAACTTCTTCAGCCGGTTCTGCACGTCCCGGAAGTAGCCGGGCGAGGACATCGGATGCGAGGGCGACACGGCCTGCTGCAGCTCCGACGTGGCCTTCGGGTCCGCCTTCAGCGCGTTGATCGGGTTCACCCAGTCGAGCGCATGCAGGTGGTAGAAGTGCACGACATGGTCGTGGATCTCCAGGTTGAGCTGCATGATGTTGCGGATGGAGTTCGCGTTGTCGGGGATGGTGATCCCCAGCGCATCCTCCACCGCCCGCACGCTGGTAAGCGCATGGGTGCCGGTGCAGACGCCGCAGATCCGCTCGGTAAAGGCCCAGGCGTCGCGCGGATCGCGGCCCTTCAAGATCACCTCCAGCCCGCGCCACATGGTCCCCGTAGAGACCGCGTTGCGGATGAAGCCCTCCTCGTCCACGTTCACTTCGCAGCGCATGTGGCCTTCGATCCGGGTCACCGGGTCCACGACGATCCGCTTGCCGGAATTGTCGAGGTCAAAGCCGTTCGGGGTTTGAATGACCATCTATCAGGCCTCCTCTTTCGCGGACTGGGTCTTTTTCTGTGCGGCCTTCAGCGCGGTCACGGCGGCATGGGCGGCGACGCCCGCCCCCACGACACCGGCAGCGGCCAGCCCGATCTTGTCGGCGTTCGCCTCGACCCCGAACTGGGTCAGATCGGTCACGCGGTTGTAGAAGCTGCCCTGGTCCCAGAAGCCGTCCTCGGAACAGCCGATGCAGCCATGGCCCGACTGGATCGGGAAGGACACGCCCTCGTTCCAGCGCACGGTGGAGCAGGCGTTGTAGGTGGTCGGGCCCTTGCAGCCCATCTTGTAGAGGCAATAGCCCTTGCGCGCGTTGTCGTCGTCCCATGCCTCGACGAACTGGCCGGCGTCAAAATGCGGACGGCGGTAGCACTTGTCGTGGATGCGCTGGCCGTAGAACATCGCGGGGCGGCCCTGCCGGTCGAGCTCCGGCAGCCGGTCGAAGGTCAGCATGTAGGTGATGACGCCGGTCATGACCTCGGCGATGGGCGGGCAGCCCGGCACCTTGATGATCGGCTTGTCGGTGATGACCTTGTGCACCGGCGTCGCCCGCGTCGGGTTGGGCGCCGCGGCCTGCACGCAGCCATAGGACGCGCAGGCGCCCCACGAGATGATCGCCTTGGCGTGCTCCGCCGCATGGCGCAGCTGCTCGACGAAGGGCTTGCCGCCGACGATGCAGTACATCCCGTCCTCGTTCAGCGGCGGGTTGCCTTCCACGGCGAGGATGTAGTTGCCCTTGTACTTCTCGATGGTGTCCTGCAGCGCCGCCTCGGCCTGGTGGCCCGCCGCCGCCATCAGCGTGTCGTCGTAGTCCAGCGAGATCATCGACAGCACCACGTCCTTCGCCAGCGGATGCGCCGAGCGGATGAACGACTCCGAGCAGCAGGTGCATTCCAGCCCGTGCACCCAGATCACCGGCGTGCGCGGCTTGGTCTCCATCGCGTGGGCGATCTGCGGCACGAAGGCGGGTCCCAGCCCCAGCGCCGACGCCGTCAGCGTGCAGTACTTCATGAAGCTCCGGCGGGTGATCCCCTGCCGGCGCATCACGTCATAGAAGGTTTCTATCTGGCTCAAGCTGGTCCCTCCCTGTCATCCGGCCTCGTCAGCGGCGCGATGCGGCGCTGCAGAATGCCGTGGCATACAAAGCTGCCACCCATATGGGCCGCTCGGAGGGGGTCGATGCAAAATGAATGTGCAGACCGCGCATATCTTCGATTAGTCACGGATTTTCAGATGCTTGCGCCGATTGTGCAGGTGACGGATGCGCCTACCTCCGGCAAAGGGCTGTCCGCTTTCCACCCGCTTCCGGTAAGTCGCTTTCCGCAGGGCCCCCTGCCGCAGCGCGGCAACCACGGACCCGAGTCATGTCCGTCCCGGTCGCGCGACACCCCGTAGGGTGGGGTTTCACGCCACCCTCCCCGCGCACCAACATCGCAACGAAAGGGCGGTCAGTCCGGCACCACCCGCGCCGCCGCCACCAGCGCCTGCCCCAGCGCCAGCCCGCCGTCGTTCGCGGGCACAGTCCGATGGACCAGCACCGGCACATCGCCAAGCGCATCCAGCGTCTCCCGCAGAAGGCGCGCGTTCTGGAAGCAGCCCCCCGTCAGCGCCACGGCCTCAGCCTCCCCGTCCCGCACCAGCGCCCGCGCGCGCCCGGCAAAGGCCCGCGCCAGCCCGGCATGGAACCGCGCCGACACCTGCGCCGCGCCCGCACCCCGCGACACGTCCTCATGAAGCGCGCGGAACACCGGCCCCGGGTCGATGACCGGCCCGTCATGGCCAAACTCATAGCCCGCACCGCCGCCCTCACCGGCCAGCGCCTCCAGCCGCATGGCCGCCTCGCCCTCGTAGCTCTGCCTGTCCGGGCAAATCCCGAGGCAGGCCGCGACCGCGTCGAAGAGCCGCCCGGCCGAAGACGACGCTGGCGCGTTCAGCCCCCGCGCCGCCGCCATCCGCAGCATGTCGCGCGGCGCATCGGGGAACAGCCCGTCCGCCCAGTCCGCCAGCCCCGCCGCGTCCAGCCGGACCAGCGCGTTGCGCCAGGGCTCCGCCTGCGCCCGGTCGCCGCCCACCAGCGGCACCGGCGCCAGCCAGCCGCGCCGCGCGTACCCGCGGTAATCGCCCAGCAGCAGCTCGCCGCCCCAGACCGTGCCATCCGGCCCCAGCCCCAGACCGTCCAGCACGATCCCGGCGACCGGCCCGCCGTCCAGCGGCCAGCCGTTCTCGCCGAGGCAGGACGCAAGGTGCGCGTGGTGATGCTGGACCTCCTCCAGCCGCAGCCCCTCCGCCTCCGCCCGCGCCGCCCCGTGGCGCGAGGCGCGGAAATCCGGATGCAGGTCCACGGCGACCACCTCCGGGCGATGATCGAAAAGCGCCGCATAATCCCGGTCGGCGTCGAGGAAAGCATCCCAGGTCAGCGCCTCGTCCAGCTCGCCCAGGTGATGCCCCAAAAGCGCCTGCCCGTTCTTCAGAAGGCAGATCGCCGCCTTCATCTGGCCGCCATAGCCCACCACCTGCGGCGCATCGCCAAAGCCCTCCGGCAGCGGCAGCGTCCCCGGCACCCGCCCCCGCGCCCGGCGCAGAACCATCGGCGGCTCCGCCCGTTCGACGGAATCGTCCAGCCGCCGCGCGATGTCGCGATCGTGCAGCAGGAAGGCATCGGCGAACGGCCCGAGCTTTTCCCGCGCCTCCGCGTTGCCGATCACCTGCGGCTCACCCGACAGGTTGCCCGAGGTCATCACCAGCACGCCCCCGAAGGCGTCGAGCAGCAGGTGGTGCAGCGGCGTGTAGGGCAGCATCCAGCCCAGTTCCGCCATGCCCGGCGCCACGCCTTCATGCAGGGTCTCGCAGCCCTTCGGCAACAGCACGATCGGCGCCGCCGGATCGCGCAGCAGCGCCTCCGCCGCGCCGTCCACCCGTGCGAACCGCCGGACCACCTCCAGCGGCGCCATCAGCGCAAAGGGCTTCGTCGGCCGCCGCTTGCGCGCCCGCAAGAGCGCCACCGCCTCCGCGTTCGCGGCGTCGCAGGCCAGGTGGACCCCCCCCAGCCCCTTGACCGCCAGCACCTCGCCCCGCGCCAGCCGCGCCACCGCTTCGGCCAGACCGCCCTCCGGCTCCAGCCACAGCCGCGGACCGCAGTCCGGGCAGGCCACCGGCTGCGCGTGAAAGCGCCGGTCGCCCGGGTCGCCATACTCCGCCCGGCAGGCGCCGCACATCGGGAAGGCCGCCATGGTCGTCTGCGCCCGGTCGTAGGGCAGCCCCCGCAGGATGGTGAAGCGCGGCCCGCAATGGGTGCAATTGGCAAAGGCATAGCCGTGCCGCCGGTCGCCGGGATCGCGCACCTCCGCCAGGCACTCGGCGCAGCTCGCCGCGTCCGGCGTCACCCGTGTCTCGGCCCCCGCCCCTTCGGACGCGCCGATGACAAAGCCCTCCGCCTCCACCTCGCAAGGCATGGACTCCACCGAATCCACCCGTGCCAGCAGGGGCGCACGCTCCACAAGCGCCCGCTCGAACCCGTCCAGGTCGGGCCCGGCGGCGAGGATCAGCACACCCTCGGGATCGTTCAGCACGATCCCGGTCAGCCCCCGCTCGCGCGCAAGCTGCCAGACGAAGGGGCGGAAGCCCACGCCCTGCACCTGACCGCGCACCCGTATCCGCCTCCCCGCTCCCATGTCTTCACCTTGGTCCAAATACCTCGGCGCACCGCCTGCCACACCGCAGGCCGCCGACACCCGGGCGCGCCCTGCCCAACCGCAGACACGGCGCCATCAATGCACCGTGCAGACCATGCACGGGTCGAAGCTCCGCACCACGTGCTGCACGGCCAGGGGCGTGTCCTCGCCCTGGCGCACCTCCGCACCGACCAGCGCCGCCTCCACCGGGCCGGGCACGCCGCTGCCGTCGCGGGGCGAGAAGTTCCACGTGGTCGGCGCCACGATCTGGTAGCTGGAAATGCGCCCGCCCTCGACACTCAGCCAGTGGCCGAGCGACCCGCGCGCCGCCTCCACCAGCCCCACGCCGGACCCGTCCCGGGGCAGCGCCACCTCGGTCATGAAAGCCTTCTCGGGCGCGATCCCGGCCAGCAGCCCCTCCAGCACGATCTGCGTCCGCGCGATCTCCAGCAGGCGCCCGGCGACACGCGCCCGCACGCCGCCCTCCCCCGCCAGCGCCACCGCCAGCGGGTGGCCGTCGACGATCTGCCGGGCCAGCGCGCCGACCTCCACCGTCTCTCCGCCCAGCCGCGGCGCCTTGCACCAGCTGTAGGCCTCCTCGCGCATGGCCGCGTCGGGCCGCGTCTCCCCGGCCGAAGGATGCGCCGCCGCGCCCAGCATCCAGGCGTGGCTCAGGTCCTCGACGATGGCCCCCTCGTCCACCGGCCCCACCGCGCCGCCCTGCCAGAGCCCGCGCCGGAAGAGCCGCCCCTCCGGCACCGGGTAGGCGCCGAAGGACATGTAGCGCCCCGGGCCCCGGCCCAGATCGGTGAGCCCGGTGTCCGCCGCCACCTCAAGGAACAACCCGGCGTCTCCCGCGTCCCAGCGCTCCAGCCCCGCCACGTCCGACAGCGCGTCGAAGGCCTCAAGCGGTGCGCCGAAGACCTCGCGCTCCAGGAACCGCCGGAAGCCCGCCAGCCACGCGCCGATCCGCGCCTTGTCGCGCGCGGAAGGCGCCCGCGTGACGCCCCCGGGCTGGATCGCCAGCGTATGCGGCCACTTGCCGCCCAGAAGCCCCACGATGTGGAAAAGCTCGGCCCGTGCCGCCACGGCCGCCCGTGTGCCGGACCCCTGCCCGGCCAGGAACCGCGCCTGCACCCGGTCGTGCCAGCCCCGGCCCGCATAGCCCGCACGCGCGAAATCCGGCATGAAGAACAGGTAGAAATGCGTCAGGTGGTCCAGCAGGTTCTCCACCCCGTGCAAAAGCGCGGCGACCCGCGCGCCCTCCGGCGCCATTTCCGCCCCGGCAAGATCCGCCAGCGCCAGGGCCGCCGCCGCCGATTGCGAGATCGAGCAGATGCCGCAGATCCGCGGCGTGATCGTCAGCGCGTCCTCCGGCCCCTTGCCGATCATCATCCGCTCGAACCCGCGGAACATCGGCGAATTGGCATAGGCCGCAGCCACGCGGCCCTCCGCCACCTCAAGCCGGATCTCCAGGTCGCCCTCGACCCGGTTGAACGGCCCAACCAGCAAGGTCTTGGTCATGAACGCGCCTTCGGGCTGGGGGGGACGCGGATCCGGTCCGACACCGCGTTCCGCCCGATGCGCGGCGGCGTTGCCGCCTTCGACAGGGAAGCCAGCGCCATGAACCACGCCTTGGGCATGTCGGTCGGCAGTCCCACCGGGATGCCCGCGAACTTCGGCGTCTCGGCGAAGGCGTGGCCGGGTTCCTCGAACTCCGGCGCGGTGCAGTTGATGCAGGGATAGCCCGCCCGCGTGCAGGACCCCTCGCCGTTCCAGCCGCGGATGTTGCAGTCACCCACGGCCTGTGTGCCGACGCAGCCCAGATGCTCCATCATGCAGCCGATCTGGCTCAGCTTCTCGGCGCTGGCCTTGTACTCGTAGAACTCGTTCTTCGGGCAGGCATGGTGCACGAGGTTCTCGGCATAGAACTTCGGTCGCCCCAGCGTGTCGAGCGCGCCGGCATCCAGCACGCCTTCGGCCAGCATCATCAGCGTCTCCGTCACCCAGTCGGGATGCGTCGGGCAACCCGCGACGTTGACCACCGGCAGGCCGCCCTTCGCCACGAACCCGGCCCCGAGCGCGCCGCCCCTGTGCGCCCCGTCGTATTGCAGGCCCATCGCGTCGGTCAGGTTCTCGCCCGCCGAGGTCACGCCGCCGTAGGTCGCGCAGGTGCCCACCGCCACCACATGCGTGGCCAACGCCGAGAGCGCGCGCACCCAGTCGAGCATCGACCGCCCGGTGCCCGCCATCATCTGGTAGCGCCCGGTGCCGCCCGGCCCCATCAGGATGGAGCCTTCGACACAGAGCACGTCGAGCCGCTGCTCGCCCGCCTCGATCGCGGCCAGCAAGGCGCGCACCTCGCCGCCCGTCGCCTCAGAGAACGACGGGTGCCACAGCATCTCGATCCCCGCGCCCTCCAGCAAGTCGAAGACCCCCGGCGCCTCCGCGCAGAGGAGTGACATGGAGCATCCGCCGCAACCCGCGGTCTGCAACCAGAGTACGTTCATTCCGGCTCCGTTCCTTTCCCGGCGTCCCTGCCGGTGTCCTTCCCGGCCTCCGCGCGCCTCAGCGCGACACGGAAGCAGGCGCCGCTCTCCTGCGGCAGCAGTTCCAGCGTGCCGCCGTGTTCCTCGACGATCTTGGCCGAGATCGCCAGCCCCAGCCCCGTCCCCGCGCCCACGTCCTTGGTGGTGAAGAACGGGTCGAAGATCGCCGCCGTCAGCTCCTCCGGCACGCCGGGACCGTTGTCGCAGATGTCGATCATCTCGCGCCCGGCATCGCTGTGCAGCCGCAGGGTGACCTCTGCGTCCGCCTGCCCAGCCATGGCGTCCGCCGCGTTCTGCACGAGGTTCATCAGCACCTGCTGGATGTGTCCCGGACGGCCCACCGCAGGCCCGTCGCAGGCGCCCTCGAAGGTGATCTTCAGGTCCGACCGGCTGCCGCGCTCCACCCAGCTGGCCGCAACGCGCGCGCAGTCGCCAAGGTCGAAGGGCACCATGTCGCCCGTCCCGTCCGCCGACAGGCGCCGCAGGTCGGCCACGATGTCGCGCACCCGCTCCGCCCCCTCCTGCGCGCCGTTCAGGGCGGACCGCAGGTTCTTCAGGTCACGGTCAAGCCGCAGCTTCGCGCGCAACTCCACCAGTTCCTCGCGCGAGGCGCCGGCCTGCACCCGCTCGAAATACTGTTCGAACCGGTCGACGTATTTCCCCAGCGCGTGCGAGTTGGCGTAGACGAAGCTGATGGGGTTGTTCAGCTCGTGCGCCACCCCGGCCAGCAGCCGCCCGAGCGAGGCGAGCTTCTCGTTGCGCACCAGCAGGGTCTGGGCCTGCTTCAGCCGTTCATGGCCCTCCGCCAGTTCCGAATAGGCGCGCCGCAGCTCGCCCAGAGGCCGGCCCGTCAGCACGACACCGACGCGGCGGCGCTGCTCCTGCCGGGGCGCCACGCGCCATTCCACCGGCTCTGGCCCGTCGCGTCCGGAAAGCGGCGCCTCCACCCCCGCGACGCTACGGTCCATAAGCGCCTGCTCGATGGCCCGGCCAAGCGCCGCGCGCGCGTCTGGTTCGAGGAAATCGAGGAAGGGCCGCCCCACGGTGCGCGCCTCCGCCACGCCCGCCATCGCGCAGAACGAGGCGCTCGCCTCCACGATCAGCCCGTCGCGGTCGGTCACCACAAGGTAGTCGCCGATCGACTCGCGGATCGATGCGAGCACACCGCGCAGCGCCCTCAGTTCGGCGTTCCGGCTCTCCAGCTTTTCCTGGTAATCCACAAGCTCCGCATAGGTGCGGTCCACCGCGCGCAGCACGTCCGCCCATGCGGCCTCCCCCATCTCCCCGGGGGCGCCGCCGGGCGTGTCGCCCTGTCCATGGCCTGCGAAGCTGTTCTCCATGCCACGACCCTAGCCGCCCCGGACCGCAAAGCACAATGCACCTCCGGCGGGGATGGCCGCGGCGTCTTTCGGCGATGCCCCGTCAGGCGCCCGCGCGGACGAGGTCGGTGGCCGCGCCATGGCCGGTCTTCGGCGCGCGGCGCTCCAGCAGCAGGCGCTTGTTGCCGCCCGATTCGGCGATCACCGCCTCCGCGCCGCTGATCCCCGCGCGTCCGGCGCCGCCCTTCTTGCCCGCAGGGCCGCCCATCCGCACCCCGCCGGTAACCACGTCGCGGCTGCCCGACATGAGCATCTTGGCCCCCAGCGCCCCGCGCGTCAGCATCCGGCTGGCCAGCGCATAGCTCGGCAGCTTCTGCCCCATCGACGGGTCCGCGGTGATGAACACATCGACGCCGAAATCGGTGATCGGCAGCGCCACCTGAACCGACTGGATGCCCTCCGAGGCGCCCTCGTCCGACTGGCCGCGGTGCTGGATCTCGATCTTCAGCGACAGGAGCGGATCGAACCTGTGCCCGTAGAGCCGAACCTCGTCCGAGGGCAGGTCGACCTGGCCGGTGCGCACGCGGGTCACCGGGTTCACCTTCAGCCGCGCCGTCAGCCCGCCCGCCGAGCGGAACGCCTGCCCCGCGTCCAGCGTCACCGACGCCGCCTCGGGCCGGTAATCGGCGCGGATGGCGTTGAACAGCCGCGACAGGATCATCCGCTTCGCGGTCGCCTCCTTCATCTCGTAGTTCGACGGCTTCATGTCGAGGAACCTGACAGGGTCCTTCGCCTGCATCCCCATCGCCCCCACAAGCGTCAGCGTGATGCGGAAATCGGGGTGAAAGGCCGTGCCCGTCACCTTGACCATGTCGAACTCGAACCGGGGCGGCGTCACCTCCGACTGCGCGCCGCGCTCGCCCAGCGACCGGCGCAGGCTGCGCGCCATGGGCATCGGCGCCCGACGCGGCAGTTTCGAGCCGTCCTTCGGGATGTAGATCGTGTCGCCGGTGAACAGCACGTCGGGATCGACGATCAGCGTGGCGTTGTTCGGCAGGCGCTCGGCGTCGATGTTCATGCGCCAGATGTCGCCCCACAGCTTGGTGTCGCCCAGCTTGCGCCCGGCGATGCCCCAAAGCGTATCCCCGTCCCGGATGGTGTAGGGTCGGATGGACATGGCGGCCCCTTTCGAAATCCTGTCAGGAACGCCCCCCGGGCACAGGCCCGAAGCCGCACGTTCCGCGTCAATGGCCGCAGCCTAGCACCGCAGCCGCCGCGCGGGGAAGTATGCGAAACCCAACCTTGCCAAAAAACGCCCCCGACGCAAAACGGCGCCCCGAAGGGCGCCGCCTGCCTGTTCACATGCCCAAGGCGCTTAGGCCACGTCGAAACGGTCGGCGTTCATCACCTTGTTCCACGCGCTGACGAAATCGCAGATGAACTTCCCGCGGTTGTCGTCCTGCGCATAGACCTCGGACAGCGCCCGAAGCTGGCTGTTGGAGCCGAACACGAGGTCGACCCGCGTGCCGGTCCAGCGCTCGCCGCCGTCGGTGCGGTTCGTGGCCTTGAAGGTGCCTTCCTCGTCCGCCGGGGCCCATTTCACGCCCATCTCGGTGATGCCTTCGAAGAACTTGGTGTCCAGGACACCGTAATCCCCGTCGAACATGCCGTGCGTGGTGCCGCCGTGGTTGGCCCCCAGCGCGCGCATCCCGCCGACCAGCACCGTCATCTCCGGCGCCGACAGGCCCAGAAGCTGCGCCTTGTCGAGCAGCATCTCCTCGGCCGAGACGGCAAAGGTCTGCTGCGCGTAGTTGCGGAAGCCGTCCGCCTGCGGTTCCAGCGGCTCGAAGCTCTCGGCGTCGGTGTGCGCGTCGGTGGCGTCGACGCGGCCCGGAACGAAGGGCACCTCGACCTCCTGACCCCCGGCCTTTGCCGCCTTCTCGATGGCGGCGGCACCGCCCAGCACGATCAGGTCCGCGATGGAGACCTTCTTCGCCCCCTTGGCGTCGAAACCGGACTTGATGCCTTCGAGCACCGACAGCACCTGCGCAAGCTGCTCGGGCTCGTTGACCTCCCAGTCCTTCTGCGGCGCAAGACGGATGCGCGCGCCGTTGGCACCGCCCCGCTTGTCGGACCCGCGGAAGGTCGAGGCAGAGGACCACGCCGTGTAGACGAGGTCACGCACCGACAGGCCGCTCGACAGGATCTCGGACTTCAGCGCGGCGACATCGGCGTCGTCGATCATCGGGTAGTCCGCCTTCGGCAGCGGGTCCTGCCAGATCAGGTCTTCTTCCGGCACTTCCGGCCCGAGGTACAGCGACTTCGGCCCCATGTCGCGGTGGGTCAGCTTGAACCACGCGCGGGCAAACGCCTCGGCGAACTCCTCCGGGTTCTGGTGGAACCGGCGCGAGATCTTCTCGTACTCGGGGTCCATGCGCATCGCCATGTCGGCGGTGGTCATCATCGGCTTGACCTTCTCGCCCGAGCCGTCGACCTGCGGTGCGAAGTCCTCGTCCCTGAGGTCCTTCGGCGTCCACTGGTTCGCCCCGGCGGGCGACTTGGTCAGCTCCCACTCGTAGCCGAACAGCAGGTCGAAATAGCCCATGTCCCACTGCGTCGGGTTCGCGGTCCACGGCCCCTCGATGCCCGAGGTGATGGTGTACTTGCCCAGCCCGGTCTCGTGGGTGGAGGCCCAGCCGAAGCCCATCGACTCCAGCGGCGAGGCTTCGGGATCGGTGCCGACGAGGCCCGCGTCACCGGCGCCGTGCGCCTTGCCGAAGGTGTGGCCGCCGGCGGTCAGTGCGACGGTTTCCTCGTCGTTCATCGCCATGCGGGCAAAGGTCTCACGGATGTCGCGGGCCGAGGCCAGCGGGTCCGGATTGCCGTCGGGGCCTTCCGGGTTCACGTAGATCAGGCCCATCTGCACGGCGGCCAGCGGGTTTTCCAGCACGCGGTCGCCGGTGTAGCGCGAGCCCTCGCCGCCGGAAGTCGCCAGCCACTCGGCCTCGGAGCCCCAGTAGACGTCCTGCTCCGGCTCCCATGTGTCGACACGGCCGCCGCCGAAACCGAAGGTGCGTCCGCCCATCGATTCGATGGCCACGTTGCCTGCGAGGATGAAGAGATCGGCCCAGGACAGGCTGTTGCCGTACTTCTTCTTGACCGGCCACAGCAGGCGCCGGGCCTTGTCGAGGTTGCCGTTGTCCGGCCAGGAGTTCAACGGCGCGAACCGCTGCTGGCCCGAGCCCGCGCCGCCCCGGCCGTCCGCCGTGCGGTAGGTCCCGGCAGAGTGCCACGCCATGCGGATCATGAACGGGCCGTAATGGCCGTAATCCGCCGGCCACCAGTCCTGGCTGTCGGTCATCAGCGCGGTGAGGTCCTTCTTGACCTCCTTCAGGTCGAGCTTCTTGAACGCCTCGGCGTAGGAGAAGTTCTCGCCCATCGGGTTCGATTTGGGCGCATGCTGGTGCAGGATGCCGAGGTTGAGCTGGTTCGGCCACCAGTCGCGGTTCGAGCGTACCCCGAAGGTCGAGGCAATCTGCGCCCCGTGCATCACCGGGCATCCGCCTGTGTTGTTTCCGTCCATGTCGATCTCCCTACGGTCAAAGTCGGTTTCAGCCCCATGAAAGGCGCCAAGCCCTTGGGACAGTTCATGTCTTTTCGTTCCGTGACGTGTTGCGCCGCGTGCTTCGGCCGCGCGCGCAGTCTCCTCGCGTCGCCAGTCTGGACTCTTTCTAAACGGGGGTTCCAATATATTTAAGTTGAAAGTTCTGATGGCGCCCATAATTTGCGACTATGAAGAACATCACCCTGAAACAGTTGCGCTATTTCGAGGCGCTCGCCCAGAAAGGGCATTTCGGCCACGCTGCCGCGGCCTGCGCGATCTCCCAGCCCGCGCTTTCGGTGCAGATCAAGGAGCTGGAGGCCGAACTTGGCCTGCCGCTCTTCGAACGCGGGCCGCGCTCCGTCCGGCTGACCGGATTCGGCGAGACCTTCCGCAAACGCGTGACGGAGATCCTGCGCTCCGTCGACGAGCTGGGCGACCTCGCCCGCAGCGTGCAGGGCGGCCACATCGGGCGGCTGCGGCTGGGCATCATCCCGACCATCGCCCCCTACCTGCTGCCCCGGCTGGTGGGGCACCTGTCGGCAGAGTTCGACGGCCTCGACCTGCACGTCCGCGAGACCCTGACCCCGCGCCTGATCACGGAGCTGCACGACGGCCGCATCGACGCCGCCATCCTCGCGCTGCCGATCTCCGAACCCGCGCTGACCGAGGTGGCGCTCTTCGACGAGACCTTCGTCCTCGTGCGCCCCGACCGCGACGCGGCCAAGCCCGTGCCCGACGGCGAGGCGCTGCAGAAGATGCGGCTGCTGCTGCTGGAGGAAGGCCACTGCTTCCGCGACCAGGCGCTGTCGTTCTGCAAGCTGGGCTCGGCCATGCCGCGCGACGGTCTGGACGGCTCATCGCTGACGACGCTGGTGCAAATGGTGGGCGCGGGCATCGGCGTCACCCTGATCCCCGAGATGGCGGTCCCGGTGGAAACCGGCGCGGCGCAGGTCTCGGTCGCGCATTTCGCCGAGCCGCAACCGGCGCGCACCATCGGCATGGTCTGGCGGAAGTCCTCGCCCATGGCCGAACAGTTCGCCCGCATCGCCGAGGTGGTCCGCCGGGTGGGCGCGGCGGGCGGCCCGCAACCCGTTCACGCCTGATGCCGCTGCGGCGCCGGGGCGTGTCGGATCGCTGGCGCGATCCGACACGCCGGGGGCGCTGCCCCCGGACCCCCGAGGTATTTCGGCCAAGATGAAGCGGGCCGGGCGGTTCGGGTCTGGCGTTTTTGGACGGGCGGGCACACCGGGTCCGCGCCGGGGGGCGGCGCGGACCCATGCCGGTGTCCGGGTTGCGCATCCGGTCACCGGGCACAGCGGCGGGGCGCTGCGCGTGTCAGGAGGCCATTCGGAGCCGGTCGCCCGTCTGCATGGCGATGCCGTCGTCCATCAGCCGCCCGATCTCTCCGTCGGTCAGGCGGGCCACGTCGGCAAGCACCTCCTCCGTGTGCTGGCCGAGGACCGGGGCGGGCCTAGGCACGTCGCGCCCGTAGCCCGCGAAGCTGAACGGCGAGCCCGGGGTCAGCATCCGCCCGATGCCGGGGTGATCCACCTCCGAGAACATCGGGTTCGCGGTGGAGATATCCGGGTCCTCCGCCACCGCCTCTGCGAAGGTGCGGAAGACCGACCAGGTCACGCCGCTCTTGTCGAAGAGCTCCGCGAAGTCGGCGACGCCGCGCGCCGCGAACCAGGGCGTCAGCACCTTCGTGATCGCGGCGCGATGTTCCCAGCGTGCGCCCTCGGTGTCGAGGTCGGCGTTCAGCGCGCCCGACAGGTAGTTCATGTCGGTCTCCGTCCCGGTCACCCGGCAGAGGTTCTTCCACTGACGCAGCGTCAGGGCGATGACCATCACCCGCCGTCCGTCGGCGCAGAGGAAGTCCTGCCCGTAGGCACCGTAGAGCGCGTTGCCGTGTTTCCCGCGGCTCTCGCCGTTGACCTGCACTTCGCCCAGGATCCCGAGGTTGCCCAGCATCGCGCTCGCCGCGTCCTTCAGCGTCAGGTCGGCGAACTGCCCCTGCCGCGTGCGCAGCCGGTGGCGCTCGGCAGCCAGAAGACCGCTGACCACCATGTTCCCGGCAATGCAGTCCCATGCGGGCAGCACGTGGCAGACCGGATCAGCCGATCCCTTCGGCCCCGTGGCCATGGGAAAGCCCAGCTGCGGGTTCACCGTGTAGTCGACCGCCGGGCGCCCGTGCCGGTCGCCGCGAAGCTGCACCATGCAGAGGTCGCCGCGCCGCTCCGACAACGTCTCGTAATCGGTCCAGCCCTTCACCGCGAGGTTGGTGATGAACAGCCCCGCATCCGGCCCGGGGGCGCAGATGATCTCCTGCGCGATCTCCCGGCCGCGCGGCGATTTCACGTCCAGCGCGACCGAGCGCTTGCCCTTGTTCATCCCGGCCCAGAACAGGCTTTGCCCGTCCCGCGTCACCGGCCAGCGTTTCGCGTCCATGCCGCCTGCCGGCAGGTCGAAACGGATCACGTCCGCCCCCATCTGCGCCAGCGTCATCCCGGCCAGCGGCACCGCCACGAAGGCGGAGCTTTCGACCACGCGCATGCCTGTCAGGATACTCATGCCGCCCACTCCATCCTTGCCTTGAGCCCGAGGTAGTCCTCGAAGGTTGCCGTTCCGATCTCGATCGCGCCGCCCGCCGGGTCGAGCGCACCGACCAGCCGCAGGTCATGATCGTGAAACATCGGGTGCACCACGCGGTAGCTGAACCGCGCGGGCGCGCGCCGCGTGTGCCGTTCCGCCGCCTCGATCGCCATGGTGGCCTGCATCGGGCCGTGCACGACCAGCGCCGGGTACTTCTCCACCTGCTGCGCATAGGGCAGGTCGTAGTGGATGCGGTGCGCGTTGTAGGTCGCCGCCGAGTAGCGGAAGAGCCGCACCTCGTTCATCGGCACCCGTTCGTCATAGGCCAGACGTTCGGGCACCGGGGTCTGCTTCGGCGGACGGAAGGATTTCGGGATGTCGAGGTAGACGATGTTCTGCTCTTCCTCGACGACGCCGCCCTCGGCGCCCCTGGTGACGTGATCGACGGTGACGAAGGCCATCCGCCCCGTCGCCCCCTCCTTCATCGTCACGGCGCGGATGGTCGACACCTTTGTCAGCCGTTCGCCGACGTGGAAGACGCCCTTGAAGGTGACGTCGCCCCCGGCCCACATCCGGCGCCGGAACGGCAGGGGAGGCAGGAAGCCGCCCAGCGCCGGGTGCCCGTCCTCGCCCAGATCCGACATCTGGACGAACTCGGGGAACGCCACCCAGTGCCAGAGGCTGGGCAGCGGCCGTCCGGCCCGCAGGTCGCGGACCGGGGAGAGATCGTGGCCGACCGCCGCGCCGAGCATCCCGGCGAGGTTGGGTGTGACGCCCCCCTCGACGGTCTGCGTGCGCCCGATCCAGGCGGTGTGGTCCGGCTCCATCAGGGATGACGCGCTCATGCCGCGGCCTTCATGCCCAGCATCCGGGCGACGGTCTCGCCCATGGCCGAGGGGTTCGGGGCCACCGTGATGCCGACGGCAGAGAGCATGTCCACCTTCTCCTGCGCGCTTTCGCCGAAGGCCGAGATGATCGCACCGGCATGGCCCATCTTGCGGCCCTTGGGTGCGGCGAGACCGGCGATGTAGGCGGCGACGGGTTTCGTCATGTGGTCGCGCACGTATTCCGCCGCCTCTGCCTCCTGCGGGCCGCCAATCTCGCCGATCATCATCACCGCATCGGTGTCGGGATCGTTCTCGAACAGCTCGAGGATGTCGCGGAAGCTTGATCCGTTGATCGGGTCGCCGCCGATCCCGATGGAAGAGGAGATGCCGATCCCCAGCGCCTGCATCTGGCTCGCCGCCTCGTAGCCCAGCGTGCCCGACCGGCCGATGATGCCCACGCGGCCCGGCATGTAGATGTGCGGCGGCATGATGCCCATGAAGCCCTGCCCCGGGCTGATGATGCCCGCGCAGTTCGGCCCGATCAGCCGCATCTTGCGGTCGCGCGGGAAACGGCGAAGGAAGCGCTTCACCCGCATCATGTCCTGCGCCGGGATGCCGTCGGTCACGCAGACCGCCGTCTCGATCCCTGCCTCTGCCGCCTCCATCATCGCGTCGGCGGCGAAGGCCGGCGGCACGAACAGCAGCGAGGCGGTCGCGCCGGTCTGCTCCACCGCCTCGCGGACGGTGTTGAAGACGGGGCGGTTCAGCACCGATGAGCCGCCCTTCCCGGGCGTGACCCCGGCCACGACCTTCGTGCCGTATTCGATCATCTCCTGCGCGTGGAACTGTCCGATGCGCCCCGAAAGACCCTGCACCACGACCCGTGTGTCGTCCTTGATGAGAATTGCCATCTCCGGATGTCCTTTCTGCCCTGCCGTCGCCTGCGCGACCCGAGGGGCGGTTATTCTGCTGCGATTTTCTGGGAAGCGGCGGCGACGGCCTTGTCGGCGGCCTCGGCCAGCGTGTCGGCGGAGATGATCGGCAGGCCGCTCTCGCGGATGATCTTCCGGCCCTCCTCGACGTTGGTGCCCGACAGGCGGACCACCACGGGGATCTCGATGCCCACCTCGCGATAGGCCCGGATCACCCCCTTCGCGATCCAGTCGCAGCGGTTGATGCCCGCGAAGATGTTCACGAGGATCACGCTCACCTTGCGGTCCGACAGCACGGTGCGGAAGGCCTGGCAGACCCGTTCGGGCGAGGCGCCGCCGCCGATGTCGAGGAAGTTGGCGGGCTGCCCGCCGGCCAGCTGGATCATGTCCATCGACGCCATCGCCAGCCCCGCACCGTTGATGATGCAGCCGATGTCGCCGTCGAGCCCGACGTAGGCCAGCCCGTTGTCGGCGGCCATCGCCTCGCGCGGGTCCTCCTGGCCCGGATCGCGCAGCGCCGCCACCTGCGGACGGCGGTACAGCGCGTTGGTGTCGAAGGACATCTTCGCATCCAGCGCCACCAGGTCGCCCTTCCCCGTGATGACCAGCGGGTTGATCTCCACCATCATCGCGTCCAGGTCGCGGTACGCACGGTAACACGCCTGCAGGAAGGTCACGAACTGCGCCACCTGCGGCCCCGTCAGCCCCAGCCGGAACCCGACGTCGCGCGCCTGGTACTCGCGCAGGCCCACCGCCGGGTCGATCACCGACCGCACGAGGCTGTCGGGGTCCTCATGCGCCAGGTCCTCGATCTCCATCCCGCCATGGCCGGAGGCGACGATCATGATTCGCTCCGACTTCCGGTCCAGCACAAAGCCCAGGTACAGCTCCTGCGCGATGTCCGACGCCTCCTCGACATAAAGCCGGTAGACCCCCTTGCCCTGCGCATCGGTCTGCTTGGTCACCAGCCGCGTGCCCAGAAGCGAGGCGGCGTACTCCATCACCTCCGCATCCGTCTTGCACAGCTTCACGCCGCCCGCCTCGCCGCGACCGCCGGAATGCACCTGCGCCTTCACGACCCAGGGGCCGGGGCCACCCAGTTCGCGGGCGCAATAGGCCGCCTGCTCGGGCGAATAGGCCACGAAGCCCTTCGGCACCGGCACGCCGAAGCCCTTCAGGATTTCCTTGGCCTGATGCTCATGAATGTCCATTTCCGTCTCTCCTCCATTCCGTAGGGTGGGGGTTCCCCCCACCGCCCCGCCGGGCACGCCGAACCAC
Organism: Sagittula sp. P11; assembly: GCF_002814095.1. Classification (NCBI taxonomy): domain Bacteria; kingdom Pseudomonadati; phylum Pseudomonadota; class Alphaproteobacteria; order Rhodobacterales; family Roseobacteraceae; genus Sagittula; species Sagittula sp. P11. The sequence goes on along the minus strand of NZ_CP021913.1, from coordinate 3,201,092 downwards.
CCCGCCGCCCGCGGGTGCTGTCACAGGGCGGGGCGTTGCGCCGCCGCCCCCCTTGCCGAAAAGGCCTTACTCCGCCGCGATCGGCTGCGACTTCGCGGCGATGGCGTTCGCCATGTCGATCACGTTGCGCGCCATCTTCTCCGACGCCGCATCGATCATCTTGCCGTCGAGACTCGCCGCCCCCTTGCCCGCGGCCTCCGCCGCCTTCAGCTCCTCGATGATGCGCTGCGCCTTCGACACCTCCGCCTCCGGCGGGCTGAAGACGTCGTTGGCCATGGCGATCTGGCTCGGGTGGATCGCCCACTTGCCCTCGCAGCCCAGCGCGGCGGCGCGCTTCGCCCCCGCGATGTACCCCTCGGGATCGCTGAAATCGCCGAACGGTCCGTCCACCGCCCGCAGCCCGTAGGCGCGGCAGGCCACCACCATCCGGCTGATCGAGGCATGCCACTGGTCGCCCGGGTAATCCGGGTTCAGGCCGCCGATATTGACCGTCCGCGCCCGCATCGAGGCCGCGTAATCCGCCACCCCGAAGTGCAGCGCCTCCAGCCGCCCGCCGAACTGTGCGATGGCCTCCACGTTGGCCATGCCCAGGGCCGTTTCAATCAGCGCCTCCAGCCCCACGCGGTTCTCAAGCCCGCAGGCCTGCTCGATCTGGTTGATCATGGCCTCCACCATGTAGAGGTCCGCGGGCACGCCCACCTTCGGGACAAGCAGCGTGTCCACCCGGTCGCCCGCCTTTTCCATGATGTCCACGACGTCGCGGTACATGTAATGGGTGTCGAGCCCGTTGATACGCACCGACACGGTCTTGCCCTTCCCGGCCCAGTCGATGTCGTTCAGCAGTTCCACCGCGTTCTTGCGCGCCTGGTCCTTCTCGGGCGGCGCAACCGCGTCTTCCAGATCGAGGAACACGTAGTCGGCGGCGCTGTCGGCGGCCTTTTCGACCATCGCGGGGTTGGATGCGGGCACGGCCAGTTCGGAGCGGTGCAGGCGCTGCTTGCGCAGCGGGTGAAGCGTATGAGACATCATGTCCTCCTTGGTCAGAGCCTCCCGGACCGCACCCCTCGGGGGTGCGGCAGACAGGCTCCAGGTCTTTGATTTGGTTATTGAAAGGCGGGACTTATTCCGCCGCGATCTTCAGGTCGCCGCTCTGCGCGCCTTCGGCGAAATAGGACGATGCGGCGGCCACCCCGGCGCCCAGCGGCACCTTCGCGCCCGCCTTGACCAGCGCCAGTTCCGCAAGGCCGAGCGCAGTCAGCGCCATGCCCTCGTTGAAGCTGCCGAGGTGCCCGATGCGGAAAACCTTGCCCGCCAGCCGCGCCAGGCCCGACCCGAACGAGGCGTTGAGTTCCTCGTAGGCGATGCGCAGCACCTCGCGTGCATCCACCTCCGGCGGCACGCGGATCGCGCTCACCGTGTCGGACATCAGCGAGGGATGCTCCGCCACCAGTTCCAGCCCCATGGCCTTCACGCCGCGGCGCACGCCCTCCGCCAGTCGCGCATGGCGGGCAAAGACGTTCTCCAGCCCTTCCCGCTCCAGCAGGTCGAGCGACGCGCGCAGACCATGCAGGAGCGGGGTCGGGGGAGTGTACGGGAAATAGCCGCTGCGGTTGATGCTCACCATGTCCTCGAAGTCGAAGTACGCCCGGCGCATCCGCGCGTTCTTCGACGCCGCCATGGCCTTCTGGCTGACACCGAGGATGCCGAGACCCGCGGGCATCATCAGCCCCTTCTGCGACCCCGTCACGGCAAGGTCGACGCCCCATTCGTCCATCCGGAAATCGACCGAGGCGACAGAGGACACCCCGTCCACGAAAAGCAGCGCATCATGGAAGCACTCGTCCATCACCCGGCGCACCGCGGCCACGTCGCTGACCACGCCGGTCGCCGTCTCGTTGTGGGTGACGAAGACCGCCTTGATCTCGTCGTTCTTGTCGGCGCCGAGGATGCGTCCGTATTCCTTCCAGGGCACACCCGCGCCCCAGGGCACGTCGACGCAGATCACGTCCAGCCCCAGCATCTCCGCCATCTTCACCCAGAGGTGCGAGAACTGCCCGAAGCGCGACATCAGCACCTTGTCGCCGGGGTTCAGCGTGTTGGTGATCGCCGCCTCCCACGCGCCGGTGCCGGAGCCGGGGAATATCATCACCTCGCCCGTCGTGGTCTTGAAGACCCTCTTCAGGCCCTCGAACAGGGGCAGCGTGAACGCCGCGAAATCCGGTGCGCGCATGTCCTGCTGAGGCACGTTCATCGCCTGCCGCACGACCTCCGGGACATTGGTGGGACCGGGTATGAACAGATGTGTGTATCCGCTTTGCATGGGGGCGCCTCCTCTTCGCTGAAGCCACCATGCGCCCTCTCCCGCCAAACGGGAAACCAAACCGGGTCCTGCTGTGAACGCGAAATTTTACAAACTCTCACAATTGTAAAAGTGTCAAATTCTGTATACTGTCAAATACCATGAAAACCTTCATCGGCCCGCGCCTCAGGCGCCTGCGCATCGAACACGGACAGACACAGGTGCAGATGGCGAAGGAACTCGGCATCTCCACCTCCTACGTCAACCTTCTGGAAAAGAACGAAAGATCGGTCTCCGTCCCGGTCCTTCTGAAGCTCTTCGAGGCTTACGGCGTCGACTGGCGCGACATCGCCGAGGATGACGACACCGCCGCCCTCGCCGACATCCGCGCCGCCCTCCAGGACCCGCTGTTCGAGGGCCACCGCCCCGATCTGCCGCAACTGCGCGCCAGCCTCGCCCACAGCCCGGACCTCGCTTCGGCCTTCGTCACGCTGCACCGCGCCTATCTCGCCGCCACCGATCAGCTCATGTCCGTGGCCGCCGCCGGCGAGGAATCGGTCCTGCCCACCGCGCCCGAGGCCGTCGTCCACAACGTCTTCCGCCGCCACCAGAACCACTTCCCCCGCCTCGAGGCCGCGGCCGAGGCCTTCTGGGACGCCCCCGTCGCCGCCGACGACATGTACTTCGCCCTGAAATCCCGCCTCCGCCAGCAGCTCGGCCTGCGCGTCCGCATCGCCCCCGTGGCCGAGATGCCCCGCTCCCTGCGCGAATACGACGAGACCCGCGGCGAGGTCCGCCTGTCCGAGGCCCTCGACCACCCCAACCGCCTCTTCCAGCTCGTGCACGTCGCGGGCCTCCTCGAACAGGCCGACCTCCTCGACACCATCCTGACGGAGGCCGGGCTGGAGGACGCCCACGGCCGCGCCCGCTGCCGGGTCGAGCTGGCCAACTACTTCGCCGCCGCCGTCCTCATGCCCTACGACCGCTTCCTCGCCGAGGCCCGCGCCTCCAAGTACGACTTCGACCACCTCGCCACCCGCTTCGGCGTCTCGTTCGAGCAGGCCTGCCACCGCGCCACCACCCTCCAGCGCACGGGCCACCGCGGCATCCCCTTCTTCTTCCTCAGGATCGACAAGGCCGGCAACGTCACCAAGCGCTTCAACGCCACCGATTTCCACCTCGCCGAATACGGCGGCGCCTGTCCCCGGCTCGAGGTCCACTCCGTCTTCCGCACCCCCGGCCGCATCGTGCCGCAGGTGGTCGAGATGCCGGACCGCTCGCAGTTCTTCGTCTTCGCGCGGACCGTCGACCGGCCCACCTTCACCCGCCACGCGCAGGACGTCCGCCTCGCCGTCGCCATGGGCTGCGCCCGCGACCACGCCGACGCCCTGGGCTACGCCGAGGACCTCAACCTGGCCGAGGCCCGCCCCACCGAGATCGGCATCAACTGCCGCATCTGCCCCCGCGCCAACTGCGACCAGCGCGCCCACCAGGCCCTGGTCCTCTCGACCCCGGTCGACACCGCCCGGAGAGGCGCGACACGGTATGCGACGTGAGGGGATGGGCGGCAAGTGTGAATTCGCCGCGCCTGCGAAGGCATTCAGTCAAACACATGAAAGCAGCCATTCAGAGCACAGGCTCAATGCCCAGCCACGCTGCACCAACCCCCAACGTCAGTAATGCGCAGAGAATGAGGTTCGCAAAGTTCAGCGAAACGATCCCAACCCGCCGCACGGTGGAACGGTGTGCGCCACGCGGAAGACGTTCAGGCGGTGACAATGCCTAAGCGCCGCGCTACCGTGGCGAAAAGTAAATGGCTTGAGGGGCAGTAGATGGACCCATACGAAGAAATCTCTGAAGACAATCATGTGGCTTTTCTTCAGCTGGAACGCGAATTTCGACAACAACTACATAATGCCCAAGAAGACCAAAAATCTAATTGGGCTTATGAAACTGCCGATTACATGAACAAGACGCTCGCTGCCGCGACCGCTTTAGAAATAGATGCGCTTTCCGGTTTTTCGGTAAATACTCGCGATACCGACGAGCACAGCGAAAATTTCGATGAATTTTTGCGTGCTGTGGACAACGTGATTGTCCAGATGCGCATTGCAAATTCTCGAAACCGAAGCGCCATGAGCGTGGGTTTGACAGAAGCGCAAAAGACCAAGATTCACCACTTCATTGAAAAAATCCGTGGTGAAGTTGAATCGTCTACTGCACCGGACGCAAAGAAAGAAAAGCTCTATGACATCTTGGCGAAACTCGCCCAAGAGGTAAGCAAGGCACGCACCCGCTTTGAGCGTTTCGCGGACTTAGCGCGGTCACTGGCAGGATTGAGTGCGGACGTTGAGCGCGAGGGCGCCCGCCCTTGGTGGCCTTGGTTTGAGAAGATTATGGGCCTTTTGGATGATGCCAAAGAGGCTGAGCCAAAGTTGCCCAAGCCACCAGAAACCAAGAAGATCGAACCGCCCCGAAAAGAGCTGCCCAAGCCTGACGGGGGATATGGCAGCGGGCGAGACTTAGACGACGAAATCCCCTTCTAATCGAAGCGATTTCGCTTCCACTCTACTTGCTGCATGAGCGATTTTTGGGTGGCTTCGGGCAATTCTTCGATTGCCTCCACCTGCCAACCGCGAAAGAAAAGCAGAAAAAATGGCCAGATTGAGGAAGCTGCCCGCAACGATAACCAGTCCCATGAAGGGCAGGTGAGGGCCGAAGCGAGACACTGCCGACGAAACCACTGCCCCGGGAGAAATTATAGATGGTTGAGTATTTTTCTAAAGCACTGCGTCGCCTTGTTGAAGTTGTCGGCGTTGTCACGGCTTTAGTTTTTGTTTTCGAGGTAACTACAGCCAACAGAAGTCTTCCCTCGATTGATTTGGGGGATTTTGAAGTTGAGAACCCCTTGGATTTCTTTGAGGTCAACAATAGATCAGTTATTTACGTGTCATTTGACTTGCATAGGGGCATTTTTGCAGATGCATCGATAGAAATGTACAACGATAAAATTGCAGTTGATTTGGTTGAAAGTTTGGGCGCACCTGTATTCTTGGTGAATTGGGAGTCTCTTTCCAATAGTTATCTTGCAGATGCTTCCGATCAGCGAGCTGAAGATTTAAGTCTTGCTTTTAGTGGTCCTGCTTATGCTCGATTGTTTGAAGCTGAAGGCGTGCCTTATGTTGAGCTCGTCGCGCCACCCTTCACGGACAGTGTTCTGGAGCGCGCGAAGTGCTCCGAACATATCTTGGGGCAGAGCACCTTTCAAAAGATTTACAGATATGTCGCAGGGTGCATGCTAAATACAGTTGCACCGCCAAAACCGTTTCGCGGCGATGGCTGAGTTCAATTTGATGAATGGCGGCTTTGGGTAAGCTGCACTGCAGTGACGCTCTGCAGGGTGAAGGTCGCCTCTGGGCCGGGAGCGGTCAAGTCTGGCGCCTAGCTCGAATCCCCACGGAGGGTGGGGCCCGTTTGGGGTGGCGCTTTGCGCAAGAGATTGTAACGTGGACCGAATTTTCGGAGGTGCTTTATTGTTGAAATCGCCTACAGATTGGAAGGTTGTGCGTTGGGAGACCGTGAAGAGTGTGGCAAATAATGACTTCACGCGGGTCGTGGGGCTGATACCAATAGCCGGTTACCTGATCCTGTTTAACGATGAAATCGCTGGGATGCTTTCTTTCAATGCACTAGCAGGTGTTGGTGGAGCTGAGAGATCTTCCTTTCTATTGGACGGCCTGTCCAAGCTTCGATTTGTATTTTTCGGCAGCCTATTAGTGCTATGCTCATTCTTGATCTACAGATTGTTCCGCCCGGAAATATTGGAAGCCGCCAAGAACGACCTCGAGTATTCTGAATTAGTAAGGCAGAGATACAGTGTCTACGAGCTCGCCCAAATTGAAGAGCGGGTTCATTCTGAATCGTGGGTCGAACGTACAGAAGCATTTTGGATGGTGTTGGGTAAAAAACGTACCAAGAAGCCCGTGGTTGCAGGTTTTAGGCCAGATAGCAGAACCCAGATGTTCTCGAAGCATGGCGACTACATTGGTTTTCTCGCCAGAGAATGGTGGGTTGGTATGATGCACACCTATAAGCCCGCACGAATATGTTCCTTGACGCTTGGAGTTCTGGGATATGCCATGCTGGCAGTTCCAAGCTTGGACATCGCTCAGGCTGTCCTACGGCACATACTCACCGGCTAGTGTGCGCCGGCAGCGAATGTCCGGTCTAACGGGCCGCACTGCGGCGTGGCCGGAGAACAGTCAATGTCCGCAGAGGGCCGTTTCCGACTTTCGACCGGCATTGATCTTACTTTCAAATACCAAAGCGACAATCATGACCAACACCCCAAACCCAACACATTAACCCATTGTTAACAAAAGAAGGTTTCGCCGCGAAACCTGCGGAGCCTCCGGACGGGGCCCCACCCCTCAGGATTTCCGCATCAGGTAGGTGTCCATCACCCACCCGTGCCGCCCCCGCGCCGCCTCCCGGACCTCCACGATCCGCGGCGAAACCTCGTCCAGCGGCCCGCTCAGCAGGATCTCCTCGGGCATCCCCAGGAACGCCCCCCACCAGATCTCCAGCCCCAGTCCAGTCAGCCCCCTGAACGAGCACTCCCCGTCCAGCACCACCACCACGCTCTCCGCCCCCTCGGGCCATCCCCCGTCCCTCAGCCGCCGGCCCGTGGTGACCAGGATCCGCCCGTTCACCGTGTTCAAAGGCACCCCATGCGCCGCCGTAAGGGCCTGCACCGCCGTGATCCCGGGCACCACCCGCACCGCACCCGCGGACACCAGCCGGGACGCGATGCGCATCGTGCTGTCGTAGAAGGAGGGGTCGCCCCAGACCAGGAGGGCTACTTCGGCGGCCTCTCCGGCGGCGGCGGACCAGCGGGTTGCGATTTCGTCATGCCAGCGTTCGACGCGTTCGAGGTATGGCAAGGTTTCGTCCCGGACGGGATAGTCGAAGAAGGCGACCCGGGCCGCGACGCCGGCCTGTTCCAGCAGGCGCAGGCGGATCTCGGCGAGGTCGTCCTTCTCGGCCTTGCGGGGCACGAGGATCACGTCCGCCGCCCGCAGCGCCGCCTGCCCGTCCAGCGTCAGGTGGCCGAGACTGCCCGTCCCGATGCCCACAAGGACCACACGTTCGATCATCGTTCGGTCCTTTCCAAGGGTTTGACCCAGCAGGCGCTCGTCACCTGCCGGTCCATGGCTCTAAGGTGGACGGAGGCTGTCGCGCCGTCCACGCCTGTCGCGTGGTTGGTCATCGGTCGGACCTTTCGGAAGACGTTCCAAGACAAGCGCCTTCCGCCTGCGTTGCCACGGCACGGTGAACGCGGGAGGTTGTCAGGGCGTCGGCGTGGGTCGTGTGGTCTCTCATCGGTCGGCCTCTTGGATACACGCGAAGGACAAGGCGTGGCACGCCTGACAGGCCCGGATCGGACGGACGAGAGCGGGCGCGTCGGCTTGCGGAGGAGCGGCGTGCTCCATCACCGTTCAAGCCCCTCTGCATGGGCGGCACGACAGACAGCACCCGCAACCCGCCCCATCCGGACGCCACAAAGACCCGACCGCCCGCGCACCCCTCAGGCCTCCGCAAGGGAGCCGTAGAGGATCAGGGCGGCCTTGGTGCCCTTCTCGGCGGCCAGTTGTTCGGCCAGGGCGCCCACGGTCGTGCGGGTGATGGTCTGGCCCGGGCCGCTCACTTCTTCGGCGAGGATCGCGGCGGTGGAGGCCGGGAGGCCGCGCGCTTCGAGCATGGCAAACAGGCGCGGGAAGGTGCCCTTGCCCATGAAGATCACCGTGGAGGCCAGCGGATCGGCCAGCGCGTCGAGGTTCAGGTCCTCGGGCAGCGCGCCGGACACGTCGTGGCCGGTGACGAACTGCACCCGCCGTGCGGTCAGGCGCCGGGTCAGCGGGATGCCCGCCGCCGCGGCCGCCGCCACGGCTGAGGGCACACCGGGGATGATCTCGTACGGGATGCCCGCCGCCTTGAGGGCTGTCAGCTCTTCCTCCAGCCGGCCGAAGATACCGCTGTCGCCGGATTTGAGCCGCACGATTCGCTGGCCGGTCAGGGCGTAGTCCACCAGCAGGCGAGAGACATGGTCCTGTTTCGGCGAGGGGCGCCCGGCGCGCTTGCCCACGCCCACGAGGTCCGCCCCCTGCCGCGCATGTCCGAGGATCGGACCGGAGGAGAGGTCGTCGAACAGCACCGCGTCGGCCCGTTTCAGGCGGTCCACGGCCTTCAGGGTCAGAAGCTCCGGATCGCCGGGACCGGAGCCCACGAAACTGACAAAGCCGGTCATGCCATGCCCCCTTCGCCGGTGATGAGGTGGAAGAACGTCCCCGACACGTGGCCCCGGACGGAGCCGGTTTCCACCACCGGGTTGCCATCCGCGTCGAAGACCTGCGCCAGCGGCGCGTCGGGCTGTTCGAGGATGGTGGAATAGTGGAATTCATGCCCGCGCAGCGCCATGCCGGGGGTGAAGCCGGGCATGGCCGCCTGCAGCACGGCGCGGCGGTAGCCGAGGTGGAACTTGCGCTTCTCGTAGGAGGTGACGAGGCCCAGAAGGCCCGCCATCCGGTGGGTGACGCCGTCCTTGTCGGTCAGCGCCGCGCCAAGCGCCATGTAGCCGCCGCATTCGCCGTGCACGGGCCGGGTTTCGGCGTGGCGGCAAAGCGCCGTGCGGAAGCGGTCGGCGGCGGCAAGGCGGCCTGCGTGCAGCTCCGGGTAGCCCCCGGGCAGCCAGACGAGGTCGGCGTCCTGTGCCGGGGTCTCGTCCGCAAGGGGCGAGAACGGCAGGATCTCTGCCCCGGCCTCGCGCCAGCCCTTGAGGATGTGCGGATAGGTGAAGGAGAAGGCCGCGTCCTGCGCAAGCGCGATGCGTTGCGCGGGCGGCGGCGGCAGGCGCATCGGCCCCGTGGGGCGGGATTCGCCCCGGCCTGCCGCGACGATTGCCTTGAGGTCCACGTGTTCGCGCAGGAAGTCGGCATAGCCCGCGATGGCGGCGTCGAGGTCGGGATGTTCGACCGCCTGCACCAGCCCGAGGTGGCGCTCCGGCAGCGTCAGGTCGCCGCGCCGAGGCAGCACGCCCAGCACGTTCAGGCCCGCACGCTCCATCCCCAGCCGGGTCAGCCTTTCGTGGCGCGGCGAGGCCACGCGGTTCAGGATCACGCCCGCGAAGGGCAGGTCCGGCATGTAGGTGGCGAACCCCAGCGCCGTGGCCGCCGCCGACTGCGCCTGCCCGCCCACGTCGAGCACCAGCACCACCGGCCAGCCGAAGCGGCGCGCGGTTTCGGCGGAGGAGCCGAAGCCCGACTGCCCCTCGGTCGCGACGCCGTCGTAAAGGCCCATGGAGCCTTCGGCGATGCAGAAGTCGGCCTCTGCCGCCTCGCTGGCGAGCGCGTCCAGAAGCGCCGCGTCCATCGCCCATGTGTCGAGGTTGAAGGAATAGCGCCCGCTGGCGGCGCGGTGGAAGGCCGGGTCGATGTAGTCGGGGCCGGACTTGAACGGCTGGACCTTCACGCCGTCGTCGGCCAGCGCCCGGAGGAGGCCCAGCATGACGGTGGTCTTGCCGGTGCCGGAGGACGGCGCGGAGACGAGGACACCCTTCATGCCTCGTCCTCCGGACGCCATCCGGCCCAGGGGCTCTCGGCGCTTTGCGGGCGGTAACGGCGGTCGTAGTCGACGGCGTAGAGACAGCTTTCGTCGAAGCCCTCGGCGGCGAGCGCGGGGCCTGCGAGGATCAGCGCGGTGCGGGTGATGTCGCCGTCCATGCGGCCGGAGATGTCGGCGAGCGTGCCGCGGATGATCCGCTGGTCGGGCCAGCTTGCGCGGAAGACGACGGCCACCGGGCAGTCGGGCCCGTAGGCCGGGATCAGGTCGGCGGTCACGGTGTCGAGGTTCTGGATCGAGAGGTGGATGGCCAGAGTCGCGCCGGTGCGGGCGAAGTTGGTGAGCGTCTCGCCCTCCGGCATGGAGGAGGCGCGCCCGGGCGTGCGGGTCAGGACGACCGACTGGGCGAGGCCCGGCAGGGTGAGTTCGGTACCGAGCGCTGCTGCGGCGGCGGCAAAGGACGGCACGCCGGGGGTGACGGTGTAGGGGATGCCCATCTCGCGCAGGCGGCGGAGCTGTTCGCCCATGGCCGACCAGACGGAGAGGTCGCCGGAGTGGAGGCGCGCGATGTCGTGGCCCTCGGCATGGGCAGCGGCGATCTCGGCCATGATGCGGTCGAGGTCCATGGGCGCGGTGTTCACGATGCGCGCGCCTTCGGGGCAATGGCCGAGGATGGCCTCGGGGACGAGGGAGCCGGCGTAGAGGCAGACCGGGCAGGCGGCGATCAGGTCGCGGCCGCGCAGGGTCAGGAGGTCGGGCGCGCCGGGGCCCGCGCCGATGAAGTGTACGGTCATTCGTCTTCTCCGATGGCGAAGGCGCAGGTGGCGCGGCCGTCCTCCGACACCACGCGCGTCGAGAGGAGCTGCGCGCCGGGGCCCGCGGCGGCGAGGGCGGCGGCCTCGGCCACCGATCCGACGCCGCGGGCGGCGAGCACGATCTCGGACACGGTTTCGGTTTCCTGCACCTGCATAAACTTCGAGGAGATGCCGACGGCGGGGCGGCGGATGTCGGCCCCAAGATCGTGGAGCAGAGGCAGCTTGTCCTCGACGGTGGCGAGCACGTCGGCCTCCTGTCCCAGCCGCGCGCGGCGGTAGGCGTCGCGCAGGCTGTCGAGGGTCGCCCCGCTGCGATATCCGAATCCGGCAACGATCATGGGGCGGTCCTTCCTGGCTGTGCGGGTCCGGCTGTCGCGGCCCGGGGTCTCGTCCGGAACGGGATTTGGCGGATGCAGGGTGCGGTCGCGTGGGCACGCTTTGGTGCCAGTTGGCGGGGCTGGTCGTCCGTGTGCGACGTGCAGCACCGGGGTATGGGCTGGCTAGCGGGGCGGCCAGTCACAGGTACGGGTCTGGGCGTCAGCTGGTGAGGCCGGTCGTCCGTGTGGGACTTGTAGCGCAGGAGCATGGTCTCGCGAGCGAGTTGGGCGGTCGAGGAGTTTTGCAACAGTATGACCCCCCTTGTGCTGTGCACGGCGGCGGGTGCGGGCTGTTTCTGGGGCGGGCTTTCGTGCACGGCGTCTGGGCGTGGCGGGTAGACGGCGGTCATAGCGTCACGCTCCATTGCACGATGGGGTAGGCGGATTTCCAGCCGCGGCGGGTGCCGAGGGGCATGGCGTCGGACAGCTCGATGCGCAGGAGGGAGCCGCCGCGCGCGGCGTGGGCGCGGGCCAGCAGCGCCTCGGACTCCAGCGTCACCGCGTTGGCGACGAGGCGGGCGCCGGGGGCCAGCACGTCGAGCCGGTCGAGCAGCGCCTGCGAGAGGCCGCCGCCGACAAAGACCGCATCGGGCGCGGGCAGACCGTCGAGCGCCTCGGGCGCGCGGCCTTCGACCACCTGAAGCCGGTCCAGCCCGAGGCCCTCGGCGTTGCTGCGGATGCGGGCGGCGCGGCCTGCGTCGGCCTCGACCGCCGTGGCGCGCATCAGCGGATCGCACATCAGCCACTCGATCCCGATGGAGCCGGAGCCGCCGCCGATGTCCCAGAGGTGTTCGCCGGGACGCGGCGCCAGCGCCGAAAGCGTCAGGGCACGGACAGGCCGCTTGGTGATCTGGCCGTCGTTGTCGAAAGTGCTGTCGGGCCGGCCGGTCGCCAGCGGCAGCGGCTCGCCCAGCGGTTCCAGCGCCACGCAGACCGGGTGGTCCACGTCGTCCAGCGCGCAGGCCTCGGCCGTCACGCGGCGCAGCCGTTCGCGGGGGCCGCCGAGCGCCTCCATCACATGCATGACCGTCGCGCCGAAATCCGCCGCGCGCAGGTATTCGGCAAGGTCGCCCACCGCCGCACCGTCGCGCAGCGTAACGATCAGCCGGCGGCCCGGGGCGAGGTGCAGCGCCAGCCGCGTGAGCGGCGCGGCGTGCAGGCCGAGGCAGACCGTGCCTTCCAGCCGCCAGCCGAGCCGCGCCGCCGCCAGCGAGAAGACGGAGACGCCCGGGATCGCCCGCCACGCGCCCGGCGGAAGTCTGTCGGCCAGCACTGATCCGGCGCCGAACCAGAAGGGATCGCCGGAGACCAGCGCCACCACGCGCCGTCCCGCCAGTGCCATCAACTGGGTGACGCCATCGGCGAAGGGCACCGGCCAGGGCTTGATCTCGGCGCGGGTCTCGCCCAGAACCTCAGCGAGCAGCGCGAGGTGGCGGGGCGGGCCCATGACCACCTCTGCCCCAGCGATGGCGGCGAGGGCCGCGGGCGTCAGGCCGGCATCCTCGCCCACGCCGACGATGGTCAACCAAGGATCGGACTGGATCTCAGACATGCCCAACCTTCTCATCCTTGGCGGCACGACGGAAGCCACCGCACTGTGCCGCCGTCTTGCGGACGAGGGCATTCATGGCACGATCTCGTTTGCGGGACGGGTGGAGCGCCCGGTGCGCCAGCCGCTGCCGCAGCGCGTCGGCGGCTTTGGCGGTGCCGAAGGGCTGGCGCGCCACATCCGCGAGGAGGGCGTGACGCATGTCGTCGACGCAACCCACCCCTTTGCCGCGCAGATGAGCGCCAATGCCGTGGCCGCCTGCGAGATGACCGGCACGCCGCTGATCGCCCTGACCAGAGCGCCCTGGCAGCCGCAGGAGGGCGACCGCTGGACCCGGGTGCCGGACATCGCTGGCGCGGTTGCCGCGCTCGACCGTCCCGCGACGCGTGTCATGCTGGCGGTGGGCCGGATGCACCTGGCGGAGTTCGCGCCGAACCCGCAGCACTTCTACCTTCTGCGCCTCGTCGATCCGCCGAAGGAGGCCCTGCCCTTCCCCGACAGCCACGCGGTGATCGACCGCGGGCCGTTCACGCTGGAGGACGACCTTGCCCTGATGCGCGACAACGGGATCGGTCTGGTGGTGTCGAAGAACGCGGGCGGCACCGGAGCGCGGGCGAAGATTGACGCGGCGCGGGCGCTGGGGCTGGAGGTGATCATGATCGACCGCCCCGCCCTGCCCGACCGGAGAGAGGCGCATGACGTGCAGGCCGTGCTGGACTGGCTGGGCTGAAAGCCGCACCGCGCCCGAGCGGGTCCTGAGGCCGACCGCCGCGCGCTGCCCTGCGGCAGGGCCGCACGGGGGGTGCGGCGGGTGATCGGCGGCAGGGGTCATTCCGCGACAAACCTCGGGGTGTAGACGTGCGGCGTGCCCGCGATGCGGCGGGTCAGCGAAGAGCCGACGATGACCATGGTGCGCATGTCGGCCATGTCCGGCGTCGCGTCGGAGAGCGGCACGACATTCAGCGTCTCGTCCGGGGCCGATACGGCGCGGGCGAAGATCATGAGGCGTCCGGGTTCGCAGGTCTCGCGCAGGAGGTCGAGCACGCGGGCAAAGCCCTCGGGCCTCGATTTCGAGCGCGGATTGTAGAACGCCATGGCAAAGTCCGCCTCCACCGCGAGGCGCAGGCGCTTCTCGATCAGCGCCCAGGGCTTGAGGTTGTCCGAGAGGTTGATGGTGCAGAAGTCGTGGCCCAGCGGCGCGCCCGCGCGGGCGGCGGCGGCGAGGCTGGCGGTGATGCCGGGAATGACCTCGATGTGCAGGGCCTTCCACGCGTCGGGCCCGTCTTCGAGCGCCTCGAACACGGCGGACGCCATGGCGAAGACGCCGGGATCGCCGGAGGAGACCACCGCGACGCGGTGCCCCTCGGCGGCCATGGACAGCGCGTGCTGCGAGCGGTCGATCTCCACCCGGTTGTCGGAGGCGTGTTTCGTCAGGCCGGGGCGGTCGGCGACGCGGGCCACGTAGGGGATGTAGCCCACCACATCGGTGGCCTCGGCCAGAACGGCCTGCGCCTCGGGCGTGACGAGGCTGTCGGCACCGGGGCCGAGGCCCACGATCTTCACCCAGCCTGCGGCGGCGCCGGTCATGGGCGGCGCCCCTGCCCGTGCACGAGGACGATGGAGAAATAGGGGGTGACGCGGTCCTCGGCCTCTGACAGGCGCTGGACGGTCTGGCCCTCCTGGGCTGCGTATTCCACCAGCCAGGCGCGGTCGTACTTGCCCGCCTCGCGCAGGGCGTGGCGGATCTTGCCGATGTTGCGGCCGATCTTCATCACCACGATGGCGTCGGCGTCGGTCATCCGCTGGATCAGGGTTTCTGACGGCAGCGTGCCCATCAGCACGGTCAGCACGTCGTCGCCCCAGGTGATCGGCGCGCCGGAGGCGGTCCAGGCGGCGGACATGCCGGTGACGGCGGGCACGACCTCGACCCGGACGGTGTCCTTCAGCCGTTCGTAGAGGTGCATGAAGGAGCCGTAGAAGAACGGGTCGCCCTCGCAGAGCACCACCACGTCCTCGCCCGAGAGGAGGAGCTGGCGGAGGTGCATGGTCACCTGCGCGTAGAACTCCGACAGGGTCTCGTTGTAGCGCGGGTCCTGGAGGGGGATCTCGGTGGTTACGGGGTATTCCATCGGGAAGTGGATCGCGTCCTTCGGCAGGAGCGGCCCGGCGATGGTCAGCGCGTGGCCGTTGCGCCCGGCCTTGCGGAAGTAGGCGACGTGGCGGGCGTTCGCGATGAGCCGGTCGGCGCGCACCGTCATCAGGTCCGCGGCGCCGGGGCCCAGGCCCACGCCGTAGAGGGTGCCGTGCTGCGCGGTCATTCGGCGCGGCTCGCGATGGCGTTGACGGCGGCGACGGTGATCGCGCTGCCGCCGAGGCGTCCTTCGACGATGCAGCAGGGCACGGGCTGGTCGGCCCAGAGCGCGTCCTTCGATTCCACCGCGCCGACGAAACCCACGGGGCAGCCGACGATGGCGGCGGGGCGCGGGCAGTCCGGGTCCTCGAGCATGTTCAGGAGGTGGAAGAGCGCGGTGGGCGCGTTGCCGATGGCCACCAGCGCGCCGCCGAGGTGCGGGCGCCAGAGCTCCAGCGCCGCCGCCGAGCGGGTGTTGGACATGCTGGCCGCCAGCGCCGGCACGTCCGGGTCGTGCAGGGTGCAGACGATGGCGTTGTCGGCGGGCAGGCGCTTGCGGGTGATGCCCTCGGAGACCATGCGCGCGTCGCAGAGGATCGGCGCGCCGTTTTCCAGCGCCGTGCGGGCGGCAGCGGCGAAACCGGGGGAGAAGCGGATGTGCCGTTCCAGACCCACCATGCCGGCGGCGTGGATCATGCGGACGGCGATCTGTTCCTCGTCGGGACCGAAGGCGGCGAGGTCGGCCTCGGCCCGGATGGTGGCGAAGGACTGCCGGTAGATCGCAGCCCCGTCGGTTTCGTACTGGTAGGTCATGGGCGGGTGAGGTCCTGGATGAGGGCGTCGGCGGTGAGGCCGGATAGCCGGGGGGTCTCGCCTGCGCAACCCTGACCGAGGTCATAGGCGCCGTCGCGTCCGGTGACGGTGACGGAGGCGGGCGTGGCACGGGCGCAGCCCTTGGCGCAGCCCGAGACATGCAGGTCGCGCACATGGGGGGCGAGGCGCCGGGCGAGTTCGCGGGTCTCTACCGTGGCCTGCGGGCAGAAGGGCGCACCCCGGCAGGCGGAGACGGTCAGCAGCGGATCGTCGCGATCGGTGATGAAGCCCGGATGATCGACGCGCTGGCCGCCGTGCAGCAGGAGAAGACGCCACGGGGTGACCGTGAACGCGTTGGCCCCGGAGCGAGTGAGAAGCTCCGCGAGGTCCGTGGCCTCGATCCGGCCGAAGGGGGCGGCATAACCTTCGGGATCGTCCCGGCTGGCGCCGGGCCGACCCGCCGGGGGCGCTGCCCCCGGACCCCCGAGGTATTTCCGCCAAGATGAAGGATGCGGGGAAGACAGGGGCGGCGTGGTCTGCCAGGCCTCGGGCAGCCCGCCCGCGGCGGTCCAGGCGCGGGCGCGCCGCTGCCCCGGGGTGCGGGTCGTGGCGAAGAGGGTGGCGAGGGCGATCAGCCTCGGGATCGCCTCGTCCCCGGTGACGGGCAGGCCCTTGTCAGTGCCGTCGGCGCGGAGGATCGGGCCCTGCGCCGACATCTCGAGGCGGAAGTCGGCAGGGTCGTTTGTCAGCACCGGCGCGGGGCCGGTGTCGACGGCGAAGCCGACCTTCGCCGGAAGCTCAGGCAGCTCCGGAAGTGCGGCGTAAAGCGCGGTTGTCAGGCGGTGGGTGAGGTCCCCCGGGACGTGGCCGGGGCCACGAGGACGTTGCGGCGGCCTTCGAGCGTCTCGTCGGCGTCGAGCAAATCAAGCGCGCGCAGACCGTCGAGGAGCGCCGGGTGATCGGCCGCGGCCACGCCGTAGATCTGCAGGTTGGCGCGGTTGGTCATTTCCAGCCCGCCGTCGCCGTAGCGCAGGGCAAGGGTGCAGAGCCCCTGCCCCTGCGCCGCCGTGAGCCGTGCGAAGCGCGGGCGGACGCGCACCACGAGGCCGTCGCCCGAGGCCATGGGCCGGAGCGCGCCGGGGCACCAGCCGCGCACCTGTGGGTCAGAGCCGTCTGTCATTCCGCCGCCCTTTCGATGCCGGTTGCCATGTCGGCGAGGATGGAGTTGCGGCGGCTGGTCCAGAGGCCCGCACGGTGCAGTTCCGCGAAACGCGCCTGCATCGCCGCATGGGCCTGCGGATTGGCCTCGCGCAGGAAGGCGTCGGTCTCCGGATCGCCGAGGGTGGCGTCGTGGTAGAGGTCGAAGAGGTGGTCGGGGACCGCCCGGGCCAGGTGCGCGAAGGCCGCCATGTGTTCGAGCGTGGCGGCGATTTCCGCAGCACCGCGGAAGCCGTGGGGCATCATGCCCCGGGTCCATGCGGGGTTGGCGGCGCGGGCGCGCACGACGCGGGCGATCTCCTCGGTCAGGGTGCGGGCGCGCGGGCGGGCGGGGTCGGTGTTGTCGAGATGCCAGAGCGCGGCATTGCCTCCGGTGACCTGCTGGGCGGCGGCAAAGCCGCCCTCGTGCCCGGCGAAGTCCATGGCCAGGAGCAGGTCGGTTTCCGGCAGGTCGTGCAGGTGCACGAAGCTGTCGGCGGCGGCGACGCGGGCGGCGAGGCCCTGCGCATCGCGGGTGGCGGCGTCGCCGTCCAGCGCGAAGGCCGAGGCGGCAAGCCAGGCCTCCCCCGCGGCGCGGCGGCCCGCGTCGCTGTAGTCCTCGAGCGTGGCGCCCATGTTCAGGCCGAAGCTGCCCGGCGCGGGGCCATAGACGCGGGCGAGGTCGGCGCGCCCGGCGAAGGGGTTCCAGTCGGGCGCCTCGTCGCGCTGCGCCAGCGCGCGCACGGCCTGTGAGAAGAGCGCGGAGAGCGTCGGGAAGACGTCGCGGAAGAGGCCGGAGACGCGGAGGGTGACGTCGATGCGCGGGCGGTCGAGTTCCGCGATGGGCAGCACCTCTATCCCGGAAACACGTTCGGAGCCCTTGTCCCAGACCGGCTTCACGCCGAGGAGGTGCAGCGCCATGGCGAATTCCTCGCCGGCGGTGCGCATGGTGGCGGAGCCCCAGAGGTCGACGATCAGGCCGCGCGGCCAGTCGCCTTCGTCCTGCAGGTGGCGGCGCACCAGCTCCTCCGCCAGTTTCACGCCCTGCGCGTGGGCGGCGCGGGTCGGCACGGCGCGGGGGTCGGTGGTGAAGAGGTTGCGGCCCGTGGGCAGCACGTCGCGGCGGCCCCGGTAGGGCGAGCCGGAGGGCCCCGGCGCGATGCGGCGGCCGTCGAGCGCGGCGGGGATGGCGCGGCGTTCGGATGCGGGCGAGCCGGTGAGGTCGTGTGGGAGGTCTTGCGCCGTAGGATCCCTGCGCCCCCAGATGTGCAGGCCCTCGCCGAACTGGCTTTCCTTCACGTCGCAGACGAAGCGGTCGATGCGGGTGATCGCCTCGGCGGTGGAGCTTGCGCGGTCGAGGCCGAGGTCGTCCTCCACCCCCAGCGCCTGTGCCTCGTCGCGGATGTCGGATTGCAGCCGGTCGCGGCGGCGCGGGTCGAGACCGTCGGCGTTGGAGAATTCGTCCAGCAGCGCCTCGAGCCGGGCGAGCCGGTCAGGCGTGCCGCTTTCGCGCAGCGGCGGGGGGACGTGGCCGAGGGTGAGCGCACCGAGGCGCCGCTTGGCCTGCGCGGCCTCGCCGGGGTCGTTGACGATGAAGGGGTAGATCACCGGCAGTGTGCCGGTCAGCGCCTTGGGCCAGCAGGCGGCAGAGAGCGCCACCGACTTGCCCGGCAGCCATTCCAGCGTGCCGTGGGCGCCGATGTGGATCAGCGCGTCGGACTGCTGTTGCAGCCAGAGGTAGAAGGCGACGTAGCCGTGACAGGGCGTGCGCGAGAGGTCGTGATAGTCGTCGTCGCGGGTTTCCGGCGTGCCGCGTTCGGGCTGGAGCGCCACGGTCGCGCGGCCGCAGCGGAGGGCGGCGAAGCGGAAGGCGCCGTCCCGGACCAGCGTGTCGGTGTCGGGGGCGCCCCATGCGGTATGGAGGTCGTCGCGCAGGGTGGCGGGCAGTCTGGCGAGGGCCGTTTCGTACTCCGCCAGCGGCCAGCTTTCGGTACGGGCCAGAAGGGCTGCGGGCAGGTCGGCGGGGGCGCCCGTCACGTCGTGGCCCGCGTCGCGCAGGTCGTCGAGGATCGCGCGGGCGGAGGCCAGCGCATCGAGGCCCACGGCGTGGCCGATGTTCCAGTCCTTGCCCGGGTAGGTCGAGAGGATCAGCGCGGGACGGCGCTCGGCCGGGGTACGGCGGGCCAGGGACAGGCGCGCCACCACCCGGTCGGCGAGGGCCGCGATGCCTTCGGCATGGGCGGCATGGGCGGCGCGGGCGAACTGCAGGTCGGGGTCGCGCGCGCCGGCTTCCTTGAAGGAGACGGGTTCGCCCAGGATGGTGCCGTCGACCTCCGGCAGGACCACGTGCATGGCGAGATCGGCGGGCGAGACGCCGCGGTCGGCCTCTGCCCAGGCCTTGCGGTCGGAGGTGGCCAGCACGCACTGGAAGACCGGCACGTCGGCGGCATCGAGCGGCGAGGTGCCGTCCGCGCCCTTGCCGGAGAAGGCGGTGGCGTTGACGATGGCCGCCGGGGCCAGCGCCGCGATCTGGCGGCGCAGCCAGCCCGCCGCCTCCGGCGCCTTCAGCGAGGGGACGAAGAAGGCGGTGACGGCAAAGCCGCGTGCGGCGAACTCCTCGTAAAGCGCTCGGATCGGTGCGAGGTCGGCGGAGACGAGGTAGGAGCGGTAGAAGACCACCGCCAGCGGCGTCTTGTCCGGCTCCCGCGTCAGCACCGGGCAGGTCACGCCGTGTTCGGGCGTCCAGGCGCCCAGCGGCGGCAGCCCCTTGGCGCCGCGCACCGGCCCGGCATAGAGGCCCGCCGCCAGCGCCAGTTGCGCCAGCGCGGCCTGCGCCGCCACGGTGCCCCCCGCGTCGCAGAGATGCGCCAGCCGCCGCAGCGTGGACACCGGCAGCGTCGACATCTCGTCGAGCCGCCTGTCCTCGCGCCCGTCGGCGGGCAACACGGCCAGCGCGATGCCCTTCTGCTGCGCCAGCGCCAAGACCTGCTGCAAGCCGTAGGACCAGTAGGGCACGCCGCCGATCAGCCGGATCAGGATGCCCTTCGCGCCCTCCAGCGTCTGCTCGACATAGGTGTCGACCGACAGCGGATGCCTGAGGGCTGCAAGGTTGGCGAGGCGGAGCGTGGGCATCCGCCCCTCCGGTCCGCCGCCGCGCCGCCAGCCTTCGGCGAAGGCGCCGAGGTCGCTGTCGGAGAACGACAGGACGACGAGGTCCGCCGGGCTCTGGCCCAGGTCCTGCGGCGTCTCGCTCTCGTCGAGGCCGTGGCTTTCGCGGAAGATGACGTGCATCGGCGGTTCCCGGGGAAGGCGGCGCAGAGCCCCGCCCTACTTCATGTCACTCTGCGGCGACCGGCGTGGCGCCGAGGACCGACCGGATGGCGTCGGGACGGATGTCGTCGTGTTCCGCGATGACCACGACACGGCTGACGCGCGCCTCGTCCGGCTTCCACGGGCGGTCGTACTGGTGACGCACGCGCGCCCCCACCGCCTGCACCAGAAGCCGCATGGGCTTGCCCTTCACGGCGGCGTAGCCCTTCACCCGCAGGATGTTCTGTTCCTTCGCGAGCCGTTCGATGGCGACGACGAGCTGCGCCGGGGTGTCCTGTTCCGGCAGTTCCACCACGATCGATTCGAAGTCGTCGTGTTCGTGGTCGTCATGATCGTCGTGATGCGAGGGGCGTGCGTCCATGTCGTCCTCGGCCGCGGCCTCGAGCCCGAGGATCACGCGCGGGTCCACCACGCCCTCGGCGACCTCGACCACCGGCAGCGGGCGCGGCGCCTCGGCGGCGATGATCGCCTTGGCCTTCGCCACGCCTTCGGGACCGGCGAGGTCGGGCTTGGTCAGGAGGATGATGTCGGCGCAGGAGATCTGATCCTCGAAGACCTCGCTCAGCGGCGTTTCGTGGTCGATGCTGTCGTCGGCCAGACGCTGCGCGTCGACGCGCGCCACGTCGGGGGCGAAGCGGCCTGCCGCCACCGCCTCTGCGTCGGCCAGGGCGATCACGCCGTCGACGGTGATCTTCGAACGGATGTCCGGCCAGTCGAAGGCCTTCAGCAGCGGCTTCGGCAGGGCGAGGCCCGAGGTCTCGATCAGGATGTGGTCGGGGCGCGGATCGAGCGCCATCAGCGCCTCGATGGTCGGGATGAAGTCATCGGCCACGGTGCAGCAGATGCAGCCGTTGGCCAGTTCCATGATGTTCTCGGCAGGGCAGTCGGGGATGGCGCACGACTTCAGGATCTCTCCGTCGACGCCCACGTCGCCGAATTCGTTGACCACCACGGCCAGGCGACGGCCGCCGGGGTTCTGCATCAGGTGACGCACCAGCGTGGTCTTGCCGGAGCCGAGGAAGCCGGTGATCACGGTGACGGGGAGTTTGGCTAGATCGGTCATTCAGTCGGCCTCCAGTGGGGTGTTCGGGGTCAGGGGCGGGATGCGCGCCACGCAGTTGCGCTTGAAGTGTTCGGGCCGCTCGCGCCACGGGATCAGCCCGTCGCCGGTCGCGTGATAGCGCGCCGCGCCGTCGAGCAGCATGTCCGGATGCGACACCTCGTCGACATTCCCGAACACATAGGTCCAGCGGTCGCCGCCGCGCAGGGCGACGGTGCAGCCCGCGTCGCAGTTCTGCAGGCATTCGACGGGGGTCAGGCGCAGGCCCGCGGGCAAGGGCCGGGCGGCCAGCGCGTCGTAGAGCGCCTGGCCGGGCCGGCGGTCGTCGGCGGGGATCTCCTGCCCCCGGCGGCACTTCACGCAGACCAGAAGTTCGGCTTCCGATGACATGGCGACCTCGCGCGTCTCATGGGGGGACCTTGAGCGGGGCACGGGCCATGACAGGCCCTCTCCCGACCCCGGATCACCCCGTCCGGTTTCGTTCCTCCGCCCCTTCCACGGCGCGGCCACTGGCAGGTCTCCCGGCTTGCGGAACTGGGCGGCAGGGGGTCCCTGTCTGCCCAACGGCACCCGGCCTTCCCGGCGATCTCGCCAGTGGCTTCGGGCCCTTTCCGGTCACGGTCGCGGGGGCGGCTGCGCCTGACCCCGACGCGGGGCTGCGCATTCCCTTTTCACCTGCTAGACACAGGCACCAGCACCCCGGCTGATGCGCCGGACGCCCGGCAATGTCAAGGAGAGCCCGCGCCATGAGCGAAGACGAGAACGCCCGCCACACCGAAAAGATGAAGAAGATCAAGGCGGCCCGCGACCGGATGATGGCGACCAAGACGGAGGAGAAGGGCCTGATCATCGTTCACACCGGCACCGGCAAGGGCAAGTCGTCCTCCGGATTCGGGATGATCATGCGCTGCATCGCCCACGGCATGCCCTGCGCGGTGGTGCAGTTCATCAAGGGCGCCTGGCCCACGGGCGAAGGCACGTTCCTGCGCGAACGCTTCGCGGCGGAATGCCGGTTCTTCGTGTCGGGCGAGGGTTTCACCTGGGAGACGCAGGACCGCGAGCGCGACATCGCGGCGGCGCAGAACGGCTGGGAGATCGCCAAGGCGCAGATTCTCGACCCGGAGGTGCAGTTCGTGCTGCTCGACGAGATCAACATCGCGCTGCGCTACGACTACCTCGACATCGACGAGGTGGTGGGGTTCCTGCTGGAGCAGAAGCCGCCGATGACCCACGTCTGCCTGACCGGGCGCAACGCCAAGCCCGAACTGATCGAGGCGGCGGACCTCGTCACCGACATGACGCTGGTCAAGCACCCGTTCCGCGAGGGGGTGAAGGCGCAGAAGGGTGTCGAGTTCTGAGCCTGCGGGATCCGGGTTTCGGCGCGCCTGCGGCGCCCCGACCCGCTGGGGGTTCCCCCCAGACCCCCAAGGTATTTTCGCCAAGATGAAGGAAAGGCTTTCTTAACCGGAATCGCGGAGGCTCGCCGGGCGGTACAGGGAGAGGTCCCGATGACCGCCCAAGGTGAAGGCACCGCGTCTCCCCCTTCCCGGAAGGCCCGAGGCGCGGTGCCCGACCCTCTCCTTCATCTTGGCGAAAATACCTCCGCCGGAGGCGTCCTGACGAGGCCGCATGCGTCATATGGCTGGCAAGGGCGCGGCATTTGCCAGAGGCGCGGGGCGGGATGGGTCGCGGTCTCGCGTTAAAGGCGAGGGCGAATTTTCTTGTTGCGCGGATTTGTCGGTGGTGGCCTCGCGGGAGGGTCAAGCGACGAAGCTGCCTAAGGTCTCCTGGCCCTCCGCGACCGCTGGCGTCGCGTTTCCCTGGAAGGTGCAAAGGCACACCTTAGCCGCGGGTCGGGGCTTTTTCCGGACGCTTTCCGTTTTGGTTTCTTTGCATCCACGGCCGATGTGGCAGCGTCGTCAGAGGTGTTTCGGGGGCGCTGTTCGGACCGCCGGGCGGTTTTGTTCTCAGGCTGTCTTCGAGTGCGTGGCGACGGGCGATGGCGGGCGGTGCGTTGACCCTGCTTCGCAGGCTGGTAACGGTGGAGGTCAGTACGCCCAGGCCATGAAGGGACCGCCGCCCGATGTTCAGGAAACGGATGCAGGACGCCACCTCCCGGCACGAGGAGGTCTATGGCTTCTACGAGAAGCTCTATACCACCATCGACCTTTGCGCGGGGATGGCCTTCCTCGTGGGGTCCGTGCTGTTCTTCTGGGAGGACACGCAGTACCCGGCGACCTGGCTTTTCACCGTGGGTTCCGTCCTTTTCGTCGCGCGGCCCGCGTCGCGGTTTGCGCGGGAGTACCACCTCGCACAGCTGCCGCTGCCCGGCGATCGTGATCCGGAATGACACGCGCGCTGATGCTTCAGGGCGCCGGGTCCAACGTGGGCAAGTCGGTGCTGGTGGCGGGGCTCTGCCGCGCGGCGCTGCGCCGGGGCCTGTCGGTCGCGCCGTTCAAGCCGCAGAACATGTCGAACAACGCCGCCGTCACCGTCGACGGCGGCGAGATCGGGCGCGCGCAGGCGCTGCAGGCGCGGGCCTGCGGGCTGGAGCCGCACACCGACATGAACCCGGTCCTCCTGAAGCCGGAAACCGACGTGGGATCGCAGGTCGTGGTGCAGGGCAAGCGGCTGGCCACGGTCCGGGCGCGCGAATACGCCGCGCTGAAGCCGCAGTTGCTGGGCCATGTCACCGAGAGCTTCAAACGTCTGAAGGCGCGCCATGACCTCGTGATCGTCGAGGGCGCGGGCAGCCCGGCCGAGGTCAACCTGCGCGCCGGGGACATCGCCAACATGGGCTTCGCGGAGGCGGCGGGCCTGCCCGTCGTGCTGATCGGCGACATCGACCGGGGCGGCGTGATCGCGCAGGTGGTGGGCACGCAGGCGGTGCTCTCGCCCGCGGACAACGCGCGGATCGTGGGCTTCCTGATCAACAAGTTCCGCGGCGACCCGTCGCTGTTCGACGACGGTTACGCGCTGATCGAGGCGCGCACCGGCTGGCGCGGCTTCGGCACCGCGCCGTGGTTTGCCCATGCCTGGAAACTGCCCGCCGAGGATGCGCTCGACATCCGGGCGCCGGAGCGGCGCACGGGGCTGCACATCGTCTGCCTGCGCCTGTCGCGCATCGCCAATTTCGACGACATGGACCCGCTGGCGCAGGAGCCGGGCGTGCGGCTGACCATGCTGGGCCACGGAGAGCCGATCCCCGGCGATGCCGACCTCGTGGTGCTGCCCGGCTCGAAGAGCACGCGGGGCGACCTGGCCTTCCTGCGCGACCAGGGCTGGGACATCGACCTCGCCGCCCATCACCGGCGCGGCGGGCATGTGCTGGGCATCTGCGGCGGCTTCCAGATGCTGGGGCGGAGCGTGGCCGACCCGGACGGGATCGAGGGCGCTGCGGGCGAGACGGCGGGGCTCGAGCTGCTCGACGTCGACACGGTGATGACCGGCGACAAGCGGCTGACCCGGGTGCGCGCGCAACACGCCGCGACCGCCCTGCCCTTCGCCGGGTACGAGATCCACATCGGGCGCACGACCGGCGCGGATTGCGCGCGGCCCTTCGCCTTTGTCGACGACCGGCCCGAGGGCGCCTGTTCCGCCGATGGCCGGGTGATGGGCAGCTACCTGCACGGCATGTTCACCGACGACGCCTTCCGCGCGGGGTTCCTGAAGCGGTTCGGGGTGGCCTCGTCGCAGGCATACGATGCCACGGTGGACGCGACGCTGGATGCCCTGGCGGATCACCTCGAAACGCATCTCGATGTGGAGGGGCTGCTGGCGGTGGCACGCTAGCCTCAGCGCAGCGCGGCCTCCACCATGGGCCATTCGTCGCTGCCCGGCAGGCCCAGCCGCAGCCATGTGGCGCTGTAGGGGAAGACGCGGCTCCAGACATGGGCCTGGGCCAAGCGGTCCTGCGCGGCCACGGCGTCGGGCACCGCGTAGGTCCGGAAAAGCGGACAGCCCCCCACCAGCGGCCAGCCCCGCGCCATGGCCAGCGCGTCCATCGCGGCGCAGTCGTGGTCGAGGCGGGCCACCGTCTCCGCCTGCCAGCCGGTGTCGGCGAGGGCGGTGCAGGCGATCTCGATCGCGGGGCCGGAGACGGGCCACGGTCCGGCCATGGCCTTCAGCCGCTCTGCCAGCGGGCCGGTCGCGAGCGCGAAGCCCAGCCGCAGCCCTGCGAGCCCGTAGAACTTCCCGAAGGAGCGCAGGACCACCACGTTGTCGCGCAGGCGGTGCAGGTCCGGGGTGATGCAGGCGTCGGGCGTGGCATCGCCAAAGCTTTCGTCGACCACCAGCAGCCCGACCTGTTCCGACAGCGCGGCCACCGCCTCGGTGTCGAGCACGCAGCCGTCGGGGTTGTTCGGCGTGACGACGACGGCCAGGTCGGCGCCGCGGAGCGCGTCGGGGGTCGCGACCTCCTCCACCGTCCAGCCGAAGGCCCGCAGGCAGGCGGCGTGTTCGTTGTAGGTGGGCGTCAGGACGCGGGCGGTGCCGGGAGCGGCGAGGAAGGGCACGGCCTGGATCGCTGCCTGCGCGCCCGCCAGCGGCACAACCTCGGCCCGGGTGGCATAGGCGCGGGCGGCGACGCTGCGCAGGAGGTCCATGTCGGTGCGGGTCGGCAGCGCCTGCCACGCCTGCGGCGGCACATGCGGCACCGGGTAGGGCACGCGGTTGATGCCGGTGGACAGGTCGATCCAGTCGAGCGCCACGCCGCCGAAGCGCCTGATCGCGGCGTCGAGGTTGCCTCCGTGGTCGCGTGCCATGTGGTTCCTTTCGTGTCGCTAGAGCGCGGCGAGTGCCAGGAGCAGCACCCCGGCCAGCGCCATGCCCCGCATGTAAGCCCGGAGCGCCCGGCGCATGTCGCGCGCCGCAGGGTCCGGGGCGCCGGCGTTCAGCCAGGGCTCCTCCACCCGGTGGGTGGCGTAGACGCGCGGGCCGGACAGGCGTACGCCGAGCGTGCCCGCCATCGCGCCCTCGGGCCAGCCCGCGTTGGGCGAGCGGTGGGCGGCGGCGTCCCGGCCCACCACCTTCAGCGCCTCCTTCAGACGGCGCGGCGTGCCGAGCGCAAAGAGCGCGGCGGTGATCCGCGCCGGGATCCAGTTCACCACGTCGTCGAGCCGGGCGGCGGGTTTGCCGAACGCCTCGTAGCGGTCGTTGCGATGGCCGATCATCGAATCCATCGTGTTGATCGCCTTGTACCCCACGATGCCCGGCAGACCCAGCAGGACACCCCAGAAGAGCGGCGCAATCACCCCGTCGGAGGCGTTCTCGGCCAGGCTCTCGATCCCGGCGCGGGCGACGCCCCCGGTGTCGAGCTGCGTGACGTCGCGCCCGACGATCATCGCCACCGCCTGCCGGGCGCCGTCGAGGTCGCAGCCGCCCAGCGGACGGGCGACCGCCGCCACGTGGTCGTGCAGGGAGCGGACGGCGACGAAGGGCCAGGCGAGGAGGCCGGAGAGGAAGATGCCCGCCCAGCCGCCGGGCAGCGCCAGCGCGATGAGTGCGGCGAGCGTCATCGGAAGGCCGGTGACGAGGAGGACGGTCAGCGCGCCGAGGGCGATGCGCCTGTGGCGTGGGCCCGCGTTCCAGCGCCGTTCGCAGAGGGAGATCAGGTTGCCGATCCAGACGACCGGGTGGCCGATCCGCTGGTAAAGCCGGTCGGGCCAGCCAATCGCGGCGTCGAGCACCAGCGCCACCAGCATCGTCGCGGCGAAACTCATGGGCGTTGTCCGGTTGCGAAGCGTAGCACCTGCGTCAGGCCGGACTCGCGCAGCGCGGCTTCTGCTTTGGCTGGCACGGTGCCGGGGGCGAAGATCAGCCCGCGGGCAGAGCCGGTGTGCGCCCGCACCACGCCGAGCGCCTTCAGGTCGCGTGCAAGCCCGGTCATCGGGTCGCCCGGCCCGCGCAGCGCGTCGCAGCGGGCGGCGGAGGCGCTGGCGACGCGCGCGGCCCGTGCGAGGTCGCCCGCCGTCACCGCCTGCTTCCAGTCGGTCACGAGGTCGCCGACCTCCGGAAAGGCGTGGTCCGCCGGGTCGGTGCGCGTCGGTGCCCCCCAGAAGCCGCCGACAACCTCGCAATGGGGCGGTGCGGGCAGGCGGTCGGCGATGCGCCCCTCGCGCGAGGCCCAGAGCAGCCGGTCAGGGTCGGGGAACATCAGCGGGTCGCAGGCGCCTTCGACGGCGAGGCAGGCGCGCGCGACCTCTTCTTCCGTGGCCTGCGGCGCGACGGCCCGTGCGCCCGCCACCAGCCAGGCGGTGGAGGCCCCTGCCCCGCCGCCCGGCGGCATGTCGCAGGCCAGATCGGGCCAGTGGGCCGTGTCCGTGCCAAGTGCCGCGCAGAACCGTGCCACCGCGTCCCCGGGGAACAGCGCGGGTCCCGGGCCGGCTGTCACGCGCAGCGCGGGGCAATGGAGCGTCACCAGCACCACCGGCCCGTCCACGCCCAGCCGCCCCTGCAGCCATTCGCCGAAATGCCCTGCGACACCCGTCATGCGAAGACCCGGTTCACGCTGCGCACCGAAACGGGCGCCCCGCGCCAGACGCCCAGCCGGGTGGCCGAGAGCGGCGCGATCTCGAAGGCCAGCGCGCCCGGCACATGCCCCGTGACCAGCGCCAGCACCGCCCGGATCACGCCCGCATGGGCCACGACCGCCACCGGCGCGCCAAGGTCCTCTGCCAGCCGCGCGGCGTCCTGCAGGCCGGGTGTCACCCGCGCGCAGACATCGGCAAAGCTTTCGCCGCCCGGCCAGCGGTGCGCGGCCAGTGCCTCCGGCGTCATCTCGCCTAGGTCGGGCAGGTCGGACAGCGCGCGCCCCTCGAAGTCGCCGAAATCCTGTTCCCAGAGACGGGCATCCTGCATGGGATCGGCCCCGGGCCAGAGCGCCGCGGCCGTCTGCCGGCAGCGCAGCGCCGGGCTGACGATGACCCGCGCCACCCGGCCCACACCAAGGGCCAGCGCATCGACGGCATCGGCCGACAGAACGGCCGCCACGTCGCGGCGGCCGTTCAGGACGCCCGGCTCAGCCACCGGCGCATGCCGGATAAGGACCAGTTCCGGTCGCTCTTCGCCCATGCCCTGACAGTCCCCCGGATTTCCACTTTCCATTCCGCGCCGAACCTGCTCTTTCACGGCGCCATGAAAAAGTCGATACTGATCACGGGCGGTGCCCGATCCGGCAAATCGGCCCTCGCCGAACGGCTGGCGCTGTCGCGCACCGGCCGTGCGGTCTATATCGCCACAGCCGAGGCCCGCGACGACGAGATGCGCGACCGGATCGCGCAGCACCGCGCCCGCCGCGGCGCAGGGTGGACCGACCACGAGGCGCCCCTCGATCTGGTCGGCACGCTCGACGCCACCGACGGCGATGCGCCGCGGCTTGTCGATTGCCTGACGCTGTGGCTGACAAACCTGATGCTGTCTGGCGCGGACTGGCGCGCGGCGGGCATGGCGCTGGCCGAGGCGCTGCCCCGGCAGGCCGCCCCCGTGGTGCTGGTGACCAACGAAGTCGGCTCCGGCATCGTGCCCGACAACCGGCTTGCGCGGGAATTCCGCGACGCCGCGGGCTGGCTCAACCAAACCATCGCAACCGCCTGTGACGAGGTCTATCTCTCGGTCGCGGGCTGCCCCCTGAAGGTGAAACCCGATGACGTCACTCTCTGACCTGACCACGCTGGCCGATGTCGCGGCCCTGGCTGCCACCCTGCCGGAGGCCGATGCCGCCGCCCGCGAGGCCGCCGATGCCCGCCAGATGAGCCTGACAAAGCCGCCGCGCGCGCTGGGACGGCTTGAGGATCTGGCCGTCTTCATGGCCGGGTGGCAGAAGACCGACCGCCCGTCGATCACGCAGGCGCAGGCGCTGGTGTTCGCCGGGAACCACGGCATCTGCGCGCGCGGCGTGAACCCCTTCCCGCAGGAGGTGACGGCCCAGATGGTCGCGAACTTCCGCAACGGCGGCGCGGCGATCAACCAGCTCTGCCGTGCCTCGGGGGCCGAGCTGGACGTGGTCGAACTGGACCTCGACACGCCCACCGCCGATTTCACCGCCGGCCCCGCCATGACGGAGGCCGAGGTGCTGGAAGCGATGAAGGCCGGTGCAAGCGCCGTGCCTGCGACGACCTCCGTCCTGGTGCTGGGCGAGATGGGCATCGGCAACTCCACCGTCGCCGCCGCCCTTGCCGCCGCGGCCTTCGGGGGCGACGCCGCCGACTGGGTGGGCCGGGGCACCGGGTCCGACGCGGAGGGCAAGGCGCTGAAGGCAAAGGTCATCGAAGAGGGCCGCACCCTGCACGCCGATGCGCGGGGGCTGGGCCTGCTGATGGCCTACGGCGGGCGCGAACAGGCGGCGATCTGCGGCGCGGTGATCGAAGCCCGCGCCCGCCGCATCCCGGTGATCCTCGACGGCTACATCTGCACCGCTGCCGTGGCGCCGCTCTTTGCGCAGGACAAGCGGTTCCTCGACCATTGCATCGTCGGCCACCAGAGCGCCGAGCCGGGCCACGCCCGCCTGCTCGCCGCGATGGAGAAGGCGCCGGTCCTGACGCTGGACATGGCACTTGGCGAAGGCTCCGGCGCGGCGCTTGCGCTCGGGGTGCTGCGCGCGGCGCTGGAGTGCCACAACGGCATGGCCACCTTCGCCGAGGCGCAGGTCTCCGGCGGATGAGAACGGCGCACCGCCTCCACGAGATCCGGCTGGCGGTGATGTTCCTGACCCGCCTGCCGGTGGGTATTCTGCCCGAGCCCGTGCCGACGCTGGCGGAGGCGCGATGGGCCTTTCCGCTGGCGGGCCTGCCGGTGGGTCTGGCCGGGGGGCTGGTCTTTGCGCTGGCGGGCTGGATCGGGCTGGCGCCGCTTCTGGCCGCCGTGCTGGCACTGGCGGCCATGGTGATGATCACCGGCGCGCTGCATTTCGACGGGCTGGCGGACGTGGCCGACGGTTTCGGCGGCGGGCGCGACGCGACCCACGCGCTGGAGATCATGCGCGACAGCCGGATCGGCAGCTACGGCGCGGTGGCGCTGGTGCTGACGGTGGGCGCCTGGGCAGCGGCGCTGTCCGGGCTTTCGCCGGCGCGCGGGCTGATGGCGCTGCTGGCGCTGTCCGTGCTGAGCCGCCTTGCGATGCTGGTCCTGCTGGTGGAACTGCCCTCGGTCCGCGCCAAGGGGCTTGGCCAGTCGGCCAGTGCCTCGGGCGGGCGCCCCTACCTGCCGGGCGCGCTGCTGGCGCTTGTGCTGATCCTGCCGCTGGGGATCGGCGGGCTGGCCGCGCTTGTCGCCGTGGCGGTGACCGCGGCGCTGGTGGCGTGGCGGGCGCAGCGGCGGATCGGCGGCCAGACCGGCGACGTGCTGGGCGCGGCACAGCTTCTGTGCGAGACCGCCGGGCTGGCCGCCCTGACGCTCGGATGACCGCGCGATTGCATCACGACAGCGGGCGGCGCCAATCCGTCCCGCAGACCTGAGGAGGACCTGTCCCATGCCATTCTTCCAGCCGCCGGAGCTGCGCCACGCCTTCGACCTGACGGTCGAGCTCGACCCGATCCGGGAAATGGGCCGCGGCCGCGCCGGGCGCCGCCGGATCATCCCGATCGTCGGCGGCACCTGCGAGGGCCCGCGCATCAAGGGCCGTGTCCTGAACCTCGGAGCCGACTGGCAGACGATCTGGGACAGCGGGGTCTCCGAACTCGACACCCGCTACGGGATCGAGACGCATGACGGCGCGACCATCGAGATCATCAATTACGGCCGCCGCTTCGGGCCGGAGGACGTGATGGCGCGTGTCGCCGCGGGCGAGGAGGTCGATCCGGCGGAGTACTACATGCGCACCCATTGCCGCCTCGAAACCGGCGATCCGCGGTACGAATGGGTGAACGCGCCGCTGTTCCTCGGCACGGGCGGGCGAAGGGCGGCCTCCGTGGTGATCTCCTTCTACGAGATCGCCTGAGGCGGGCTGCGCCGGACGCAGGGCAGGACCGCGCCGCGCAATCTGAAAGGGGCCGCCAACGCGGCCCCATATGGTCTGCAGAAAATGACGCGGTCATGGCTTCCCGCCATAGGTGTGTGTCCACCGTCAGGCAAACGGGCGCGACCGGCGCTCTTCCGCTGCGCGCCTCTTCCGAAAGGCTCCGCTGCCCTTCGGCGCTGGCCGGTCAGAACGGCGGGTCTCAAGGCCCCCTTGCCGGGGACAGGGCGCCCTTGCGCGGGCGCAGCCCGCGCGGGTCGCCGCCGTCAGGCGGCGAAACCCTCAGATCTTCAGGATCCGCCGGGCGTTTTCCTTCAGGATCAGCGGCTTGACCTCGTCCTTGATGCCGATGGTCTCGAAATCCGCCAGCCAGCGGTCCGGCGTGATCGCGGGCCAGTCCGACCCGAACAACATCTTCTTCTTCAGGATCGAGTTGGCGTATTTCACGAAGATCTCGGGGAAGTACTTCGGCGACCAGCCCGACATGTCGATGTAGACGTTGGGCTTGTGCTGGGCGACCATCAGCCCCTCTTCGGTCCACGGAAAGGACGGGTGCGCCAGCACGATGGGCGTGTCGGGGAAGTCCACCGCCACGTCGTCGATATGCACCGGGTTCGAGTACTTCAGCCGCATCCCCATGCCACCCTTCATGCCCGATCCCACGCCCGTCTGACCGGTGTGGAACAGCATGATCCCGCCTTCCTCGGCAATCGCCTCGTAGATCGTGTAGGCCGCCTCCCGGTCGTTCGGAAAGAAGCCCTGCATCGTCGGGTGAAACTTGAAGCCCTTGATCCCGAACTCCTTCACCAGCCGACGCGCCTCCCGCGCGCCCGCCTTGCCCTTGTGCGGATCGATGGAGGCGAAGGGGATCAGGATGTCGGAGTTCTCGGCGGCGATCTGCGCCACCTCCTCGTTGGAATAGCGGCGGAAGCCCGTCTCCCGCTCCGCGTCGACCGGGAAGATCACCGCGCCGATCTTGCGCTCGCGGAAGTATTCCGCCGTCTGCTGGACGGAGGGCAGCATCCCCTCGGCTCCCGCCGGGTTCCGGAAGTACCGGGCCATCCCGGCCTGGAACTCGTCGTAGCCGTCGTCGCGCGGGCCGCAGCACGGCTCCTCCGCGTGGGTGTGAAAGTCGATGGCGATCAGATCGTCGATGTTCATGGTGCCTCCCTGGGGTCGCGGCCAGACAAGCACGCCTCCGCGCGCCATCCAACCGGAAACATCCGCCGCCCGTCCCCCGGTGCCCGAGGATTCCGGCGGCGATTATTGTTTCCTAGTAGACAAAATAACGGATTCGAGTCAACGTGCCCGAAACAGGCCCGGCGGGGAACGACCGGGACGGCGAAATGCCCGGAGGAGAGATGACCACAACACCGCGAGAGGTGTCCTTCTGGACACCGCGCCTGACCGTCGTCCGCCGCGCGGACGGCACCATCCTGCTGGCACAGGAAGAGCCGCTGGGCGCCTATCCCGACCACATGGGCCAGCGCTTCGCCCACTGGGCGCAAGAGGCACCCGACCGCATCTGGATGGCCGAGAAATCCGGCGACGGCTGGGACACGCTCTCCTACGGCGAAGCCTGGGCCAGGATCCGCGCCATCGGCGAGGCGCTCGCCCGCCGCGGCCTGACGCAGGACACCCCGGTGCTGATCCTCTCCGGCAACTCCATCGCCCATGCGCTCATGGCGCTCGGCGCGCAGCACGTGGGCGTGCCCTCCGCCGCCCTCGCCCCCGCCTACGCGCTGACCGGCGGCGACTACGCCAAGCTGCGCGACATCGCCGCCCAGATCTCGCCCGGTCTGATCTTCGCCGACGACGCGGGCCCCTACGCCGACGCGATCACGACGGTCTTCGGCGCGGAGGTGCCCGTGGCCTCCCTGACCGGCACGGTGGAGGGGCGCGAGACGCTGTCCTTCGACGACCTGACGCTGACACCCCTGACCGACGCGGAGGCCACGGCCGCCGCCGCCGTCACCCCCGACACCGTGGCGAAGTTCCTTTTCACCTCGGGCACCACAGGCTCGCCCAAGGCGGTGATCCAGACCCAGCGGATGCTCTGCGCCAACCAGCAGATGGTGCAGCAGTGCTTCACCTTCATGAAGGACACGCCCCCCGTGGTCGTCGACTGGGCGCCGTGGAACCACACTGCCTCGGGGAACAAGGTCTTCAACATGGTGATCTACAACGGCGGCACCTACTACATCGACGACGGCCGCCCGACGCCGAAAGCCATCCACAAGACCATCGAGACACTGCACGACATCTCGCCCACATGGTACTTCAACGTGCCGCTGGGCTACCAGATGCTGCTCGACGCCTTCGAGACCGACGCGAAGCTGCGCGAGACCTTCTTCAGGCGCATCCAGATGCTGTTCTACGCGGGCGCGGGCATGTCCCAGCCGGTCTGGGACCGCCTCACCCGGGTCTGCGATCAGATGGTGCCGGGCGGCGTGCTGCTGACCTCCGGCTTCGGCGCGACGGAAACCGGCCCCTTCTCGGTCATCAACACCGCCCGGCAGAAGAAATCCGGCAACCTCGGCCTGCCCGCCCATGGCGTGACGCTGAAACTCGTGCCGCAGGGCGACAAGCTGGAGGCGCGGGTGAAAAGCCCCTCGATCACCCCCGGCTACTGGAAAAACGCGGCGCTGACCGAAGAGGCCTTCGACGAGGAAGGCTTCTACCGCTTCGGCGACGCCTTCCGCTTCGCCGATCCGGCCGACCCCTCTCAGGGTCTGCTCTTCGACGGACGGCTCGCCGAGAACTTCAAGCTCGCCTCCGGCACATGGGTCGCCGTCGGCCCGCTGCGGGCGAAACTGACCGACGACCTCGGCGGCCTCGCCTCCGACGTGGTGATCGCCGGCGAAGGCCATACCGAGCTCGGCGCCCTTGTCGTGCCGAACCGCGCCGCCCTGCGCGAGATCGCGGGCGAAGACCTCGACGGCGAGGAACTCCTGTCCCATCCGGAGGTCCGCAGACGCACCGCAGACCGCCTCGCCGCCCACGCGCGGGCCGCCACCGGCTCCGCGTCCCGCGTCCTGCGGCTGATGTACATGTCCGTGCCGCTCGACTTCGACAAGGGCGAGGTCACCGACAAGGGCTCGATCAACCAGCGCGCCGTGCTGCGCCACCGCGCCGACCTGGTGGAGGCGCTGTGGTCCGAGGACCCGCGCGTCATCCACGTCACCAAAGGCTGACCCCGGTGCCCGCCTCTGCCACCGCCGGAAACGGGGCGCTGCCCGCCCCCTTCATCTTGGCGGAAATACCTGCCTTGCGGACGGCGCCATCCCGCACCGACGCCCGGCACAGGCACGTCCCGCGCGCCGGAGGCGCGCGACCGTCGGATCGCCGCAGGGATTTCCGAAGGAAAGCCCGCACGGCGATCCGAACCCCGTTCCCCTGAACGCAAGGCCCCCGCATGACACCTGAAACGCTCCTCTCCCTCCTCGACGCCACGCCCGGCTGGACGGCACAGGCCGCGGCCGCCGACCTCGACGACACGGCCACGCTGCAGATCCTCTCGGAGGCCGCGAAATTCGCGCAGACCGCCCTCGCGCCCCTCGCCGCCCATGCCGATACGGCGGGCTGCCGGGTCGAGGATGGCCGGGTCAGGACGCCAGATGGCTATGCGCACGCCTTCCGGCAGATGGGCGCGGACGGCTGGATCGCCGCCGACCTCGATCCAGACCTTGGCGGCATGGGCCTGCCGCTGGCGCTGCACGCGGCAGCCTCCCTGCCGATGGAGGGCGCGGCCCTGCCCTTCATGATGGCGCTGGGATCGACCCGCGCGGCGGCGCATTGCCTGGCAGCCACCGCGCCGGAACTGGCGGCAGAGTGGTGCCCGAAACTCGCCTCCGGCCAGTGGGCGGCGACGATCTGCATCTCGGAGCCGGACGCGGGCTCCGACGTGGGCCGCATCCGCACCAAGGCCACGGCAGAGGGCGAGGGCTGGACCGTCTCGGGCACGAAATGCTGGATCAGTTTCGGCGATCACGACATGGCAGAGCGCATCGGCCAACTCTGCCTCGCCCGGACCGGCGCGCCGGAGGAGGGCACGCGCGGCCTGTCGCTGTTCCTCGTTGCCGACACGCTGCAGGACGGCAGCAGGAACGGCATCTTCGTCGAGCGGATCGAGGAGAAGCTGGGCCTTCACGGCTCGCCCACATGCGTGCTGCGGTTCGAAAGTGCCGAGGCCACCCTGATCGGCACGCCCGGCCGCGGCTTGCCCGCGCTCTTCAACATGATCGAACTGATGCGCCTGCAGGTCGGCGTGCAGGGCGCGGGCGTCGCCGCCACATGCGCCACGCTGGCGCGGGACTATGCCGGGGATCGCAGGCAGGGCGGACGGCCCGACGCCGCCCCCGTCGCCATAGCCACCCACCCGGACGTCCGTCGCCAGCTCTGGCTGATGGAGGCGCGCGCGCTGATCGCCGCCGCCCTGGTGGTGGAGACCGCCGTCACGCTGGGCCAGGCGCAGGGCGGCGACCCGGAGGCCGCCGCGCTCTCGGCCTTCCTGCTGCCGCTGGCCAAGACCTTCGGCGGCGAGATGGGTCAGGCCAATGCCTGCGCCGCGATCCAGGTGCTGGGCGGCGCGGGCTACACCCGGGAATGGCCCGCCGAGCGGCACTTCCGCGACGCCCGCATCACCACGATCTACGAAGGCACCACCGGCATGCAGGCGCAGGACGTGCTGTTCCGCCGCCTGCTGAAGGACGGCGCGACGATCCGCGCGGCCCTGACGGCCCGGCTGGAGGGGGACGCGGTCTTCCCGGCGCTGCTGGCGCGGCTCGATACCCTCGTGGAGCGGCTTTCAGGCGCGAAACCTGAGGCGCAGGCCTTCGCCGCCGACGCCGCGCTGCGTGCCGCCTGGGAGGTCGTGGCCGCGGGGCTGGCGGAGCGCCTGCTTGGGTCGCTGGGGCCAAGCGCGGCGCTCGACCTCTGGCTCTCCGGCGCGGCGGCGCGCATGGGGCTGGCAGAGGCTGGCGTGGACTGGGCGCTGACGGTTTCGGATCGCTGACGCGACCCGATCCGCGCGCCCTTCGGGCGCGCGTACCTTGGTGGCCCCGTGAACAGCCCCCTGCCGGCGGCGCGCGCCGGTGCGCCAGGGCATTCAGGTATTTTTGCCAAGATGAAGGCAGCGCCGGGTTTGCCCGGACCGGACGACGCTCCGCTTGGGCCGCGTCAGCAGTAGGCTTCCGGTCCCACGGACTGCACGTCGGAGTAGCGCGCGCCGTGGCACCAGCCGACCGGCAGCCGCTGTTCGATCTCCGCGACGATGTCGGGCGACAGCTTCATACCGGCGCCAGCGACCAGTTCGGCGAAATGCGCGGTGCTGCGCGTGCCCGGGATCGCGTGGATCGCGGGGCTCTTGGCCAGGGTCCATGCGATGGCGAGGGATGCGGTCGCCACGCCCATGTCTGCCGCCATCTCGCGCAGGGGCGCGCTGGCCGCGATGTTGCGGTCGAGGTTGCCGCCGGTGAAGCGCGGATTGCCGGACATGAAGCCGCTTGCCGCCACACGCTCCGGCGTGGGCGGCGTGTCGGACAGCAGCCCGCGGCCCACCGGGCAGAAGGCGACCAGCGCCGTGCCGAGATCCTCGCAGGCCTGCAGAAGTCCCAGTTCCGGCAGGCGCGTCTGCAGCGAGTATTCCGACTGCACCGCCGCCACCGGCGCAACGGCCGCCGCGCGCCGGAGCGAGGTCGGCGCGATCTCGGAAAAGCCGAAGGCGGCGATCTTGCCCTTCGCCCTGAGCGCGGCGAGGGTTTCCGTCACCGCCTCGATCTCGTGCCGGGGGTCGCGGCGGTGCACGTAGAAGAGCGCCACCTGCTCCACCCCAAGGCGCTTGAGGCTCTGGTCCAGCTCTGCCTCGAGGTGTTCGGGCGCGTTGTCGAAGGTGCGCCGCCCCTCCGCGTCCCTGGTGATCGCCGCCTTCGTGGCGATGGTGAAGGGCATGCCGCCCTTGCCCGCGTAGCGCTTGAGGTAGGCGCCGATGGTCTCTTCGGAGCGGCCCATGCCGTAGACGTTGGAGGTGTCGATATGGGTCACGCCGGCATCCAGTGCCGCGTCGAGCACCGCGTGCGCCTCCTCGACGCTGACCGGGCCGTAGAAGTCCGAGAAGGACATCGCCCCCACACCCAGCGCCGCGACCTCCGGGCCGCCGGTCCCCAGTTCCCGTTTCAGCATCGCCTCGTCTCCCGCATGTCCGTTTGCGCGACCATCCCCGAAAAGCGGGGCGGGGCCAAGGGCGCAGGCGAAGGTTTCTTTGCCAGTATCAACCAGGGGCAGCCGCTGGTGGCCCGCGGGCAAACGCGTCAGACGCGGGCGCCCTCGGGGATCATGCGGGGGGCCTCGTTCAGGGCCTCGCGCGCAAAGCCCGCCGCCGCCTTGTAGCCCGCCATGAAGGCGTCGCGTTCCGCGGGCGGGATCACCGCGTCGATGTCGTCGAACTCCCCTCCGCAGCGTTCGTCGACCATGTTCAGGAGGCCGAAGGGACCGGCGCCCCGGTTGCGCAGCACGAGCTGGCCGACGGGTCCGGCAAGGCGCGCGTCGTAGGCGGCAAGCGCGGCCGGGCCGACGCCCTCCGCCAGCAGGCACTGGCCCAGCGTGCGCGCGTCGATCACCGCCTGGCTCGCGCCGTTGGAGCCGGTCGGATACATCGCATGGGCCGCGTCGCCCAGAAGCGCCACGCGCCCGTCGACCCATGTGGGGATCGGGTCGCGGTCGATCATCGGGTTCTCGTAGGCGATGTCGGCGCGGGACAGCAGGTCCGGCACGTCCAGCCAGTCGTAGCGGAAGCCTTCGAAGTGATGGGCGAATTCCGCG
Source organism: Sagittula sp. P11 (assembly GCF_002814095.1). NCBI lineage: Bacteria > Pseudomonadati > Pseudomonadota > Alphaproteobacteria > Rhodobacterales > Roseobacteraceae > Sagittula > Sagittula sp. P11. The sequence continues at coordinate 3,163,133 of NZ_CP021913.1, read as the reverse complement.
ATCTCCACCGGGCGGAACCAGCCGCTTTCGCCCCTGCCCTCGCTCTTGTCGACGACCAGTTCGGCGATCCAGTTGATCGTCGCGAGCCCGTCCGCGTCCGGGGCGGAGATCGGGTAGATCACCATCCGGTGCCGGTGCGTGCCAAGTCCCACGAAGCTGGAGCCGGTGCGGATCGGGGCCGCCCGCGTGGTGCCGCGCCACATGACCGCGCCGCCCCAGTGGATCGGCGGCTGGTCGGGGTGCATCTGCGCGCGGGTGGCGGAGTGGATGCCTTCCGCCCCGATCAGCAGGCTGCCGCGGGCGCGGACCTCGCCGGCTTCTGTCTGCATCACCAGCGTGACGCCGTCCTCGTCCTCTTCGTAGCCCGCCGAGGCATGGCCGGTCCGGACCGCGTCCTTGCCGGCACGTTCGCGGAACGTCTCAAGCAGCGCGATGTGAAAGGCGCCGCGGTGCACGGCGTATTGCGGCCAGTCGTAGCCCGCCTCCAGCCCGCGCGGCTCGGCGTAGATGTCGTTGCCGTTCAGGCCGACCAGCGCCCATTCGCGCGCGGGCACGCCGACGCGGTCCAGCACCTCCGGCCCGATGCCCAGGTCGTAAAGCTCGCGCACCGCGTTGGGTTGCAGGTTGATGCCCACGCCCAGGGGTTTCAGCTCGCGCACCTTCTCGTAGACCACGCAGGGCACGCCGATCTGGTGCAGGGTCAGCGCGGTCACGAGGCCGCCGATGCCGCCTCCGGCGATCAGGACGGGGTCGGCCATGTCAGCTCTCCATCTTCAGGTAGCGCCGGAGGAGGGTCTTCAGCTGCTCCGCCTCCGCGTCGCTGAGCGGCACGGGCGACGCCCCCTCATGGATCACGAACGACGGGCGGAGCGCATCGACGCGGGCCGTGCCCTCCTCCGTCAGCCAGAGCTCCACCGACCGCTTGTCGCCTTGCGGCACGGTGCGGCGGACGAGGCCCTCGGCCTCCATCCCGTGCACCATCTTCGTCATGTGCGCGCGCTTGATGCGCAGCGCCTTGGCCAGGACGCCCTGACGGACGCCGGGGTTCTCGGCCAGCATCAGCAGCACCGACCATTCGCCGGGACGCATCCCGGCGGATTCGAAGTCGCTGTAGAACTGGGCAAAGCTGCGGAGCTGCGACAGGCGCAGCAGGAACCCGAGGCTGTCCGCCAGCGGGCCGAAAGCCAGCGCCTCGTCGCCCTCAGGCATTGGGGTCCTGCACCTTCGCGGCGCGCTTTTCGAGGAAGGCGCGCAGGCGGTCCTTCGCATCGTCGGTCATCGTGGCGAGGCTCGCGACCATGGATTCGGCGAAGAGCCCGTCCTCGGACGACATGTCCGCGATGCGCGGCAGGGCGTTGATGATCGCGTAGTTGGTGAACTCGGCATTGGTGGCCATCTGCTCGGCCAGCGCGACGGCCTTTGTCAGCGCCTCGCCTTCCGCCACCACGTAGGACACGCCGCCCCAGGCCTCCGCCTCCGTGGCCTTCAGGGCGCGGCCGGTCAGCATCATGTCGCCCATGCGCGGCGCGCCGATCAGCCGGGCGATCCGGACCGAGCCGCCGCCGCCCACGAAGATGCCGCGCTGGCCTTCGGGCAGGGCGAAGAAGGCGGTCTGGTCCGCCACGCGGATCTGGGTGGAGGCGGCCAGCTCGAAGCCGCCGCCCACCGCGGCCCCGCTGATCGCCGCGACGAAGGGGATGGTGCCGCGTTCGATCCCGTCGAAGACCGCGTGCCAGCGGCGCGACCCCTTCACCGCCTCGAAGAGCGGTTTCTCCGAATGTTCGGCAAGGTCGAGGCCGGCGCAGAAATGCTTGCCGTGGCCGAAGATCACCCCGGCGCGGGCTTCGCGTTGCGCGCGCTGTACGGCTTCGTGGATGGCCTCGACGAAACGGTCGGAAATCGCGTTGCGTTTTTCGGGACGGTTCAGCCCGATCAGCGCAACGGCGCCCTTGAGCTCGTAAGTGACGAGCGTCTCTGTCGTGTCCATGCGATCCTCCCGCGGCAGCCGTTTTCGGCGCCAGTTTGTTCACACGTAAACAATGTTGTCGAGTCGTGTCAACGCGGGAGCGCGCTGTTTGGGGCAGGCCGGGGCGTGTGCGGATAATGCGCAGGGCCCGCGCCTGACATGGCCCGCGGGTCTGCCGGGCGGCTGCCGTCCAGTTTCAGCCGCTTCCGGCGCAGCTGTCCAGAGGTTTCCGGACCGGGGACGCACGCTTGGCGCCGGTGTTCCGCCTCAGCCCGGCGCGCGTTCCGCCCAGCCCGCAAAGACCTTCTCCAGCGCGACGACGACATAGTAGAGAACGATGCCCAGGAAGGCGAGCGCGATCAGGACGGCGAACATCAGCGGGTAGTCGGAGTTAGTCTTGCCCGAGTCGAAGAGCGCGCCGAGGCCGCGGCCGTGGGGCGAGACGATCTCCATCAGGTTGGTGCCGATGAAGGCCAGCGTGACCGAGACCTTCAGCGCGCCGAAGAACTCCGGCAAGGTCTTGGGCAGGGCGATTTTCCAGAAGATGGTGGTCTGGCTGGCCCCGAGCGAGCGCAGGATGTCGCGGTACTCGGGCTCGAGCGTCGACAGCCCGATGGAGATCGACACGGCGATCGGGAAGAAGGAGATCATGAAGGCGATCAGCACGGTGTTGAAGTCGTGCATGCCGACGAACATCAGCGCGATGATCGGCACGACGGTGGCCTTCGGAATGGCGTTGAAGCCCACCAGCAGCGGGTAGAGCGCGTCGCGCATCGTGCGGGAAAAGCCCATGATCATGCCGATCACGACACCCACCACGATGGCCAGCAGCAGCCCCGCCACCGTCCGCCAGAGCGTCTGCCAGCCCATGACGAGGAACAGCTCCCAGTAGCGGGTGTAGGCGGGCAACAGGTCCGAGGGCGAGGCCATCTTGTAGTTCGGCCAGCCCATCGCCCAGACCAGCAGTTCCCACAGCAGGAGGAAGATGATCACGGCGATGACCGGGGTGAGAAAGGCTTTGAGACGCATGGCGGTTCTTTTTCGGTCGGGCGGCGGCGCGTGTGGCGGCGCCGGAATGTGAGTATTTTCGAAGCAGAGAAGCAGGGGGAGGAGCGCCTGCCGGAGCGGGTGCCCTCAGGCCGCGGCCCTGCCCTGCGCGATCTCGATCTGGTGGCGCAGGATGCCCAGCATCTCGGCGGCCTCGGCGGTGTAGAGGTGGTCGAGGTCGCGCGGCCCGGTGTCCGGCACGTCGAGCACGTATTGCGTGCGGGCGGGCCGCCCCGACAGCACGATCACCTGGTCGGCGAGGAAGATCGACTCGCGCAGGTCGTGGGTGATGAGGACGCCGGTGAAAGGCTCCTTCTCCTTCACCCTGTGCATGGTCTGCCAGAGGTCCTCTCGGGTGAAGGCGTCGAGCGCGCCGAAGGGTTCGTCGAGGATCAGCACCTCGGGCTTGTGGACCAGCGCCCGGCAGAGCGAGGCGCGCTGCCGCATGCCGCCGGAGAGCTCGGAGGGGCGCTTGTCCTCGAACCCGGTGAGCCCCACCAGCGAGAGCAGGTAGCGCGCGCGGTCCTCCTGCTGCTTGCGCGACAGGCTGTTCGGCACGATCTCGAGCGGCAGGACCACGTTCTGCAGGATGGTGCGCCATTCCAGCAGGACGGGGTTCTGGAAGGCCATGCCGACCGTGGAGCGCGGCCCCTTCACCCGATCGCCGTGCAGCCAGACCTCGCCCTGGTCCGGTTTCATCAGCCCGGCGATCAGCCGCGTGAGGGTGGACTTGCCGCAGCCCGACGGCCCGACCACGGCGCAGAAGCCGCCCTCCGGGACGGAGACGTTCAGCCCGTCCAGAACCGGCAAGGGGCCGTTCTGCGTCTGGTAGGTGTGCCGCACATCCTTGATGTCGATCAGATTTCCCATGTGGCCCCCGCGCCCGGTCGTGTCGTCGTTGTGAAAGGGGCCGGACCCATGGCCCGGCCCGATCGCAGGGTGGGGGGTCCGCCCGGCAGGGCGGGTTCCCCACCTGTCCCGTCACTCCAGCGCGAAGCCGCCGTCCGGCAGGTAGGCGTCGGAGAAATAGAGCGCCGCGTCGGGTTCGTTCTGGAACTCGTAGGTGAGCTTCATCTGCTCGATGGCGCTTGCCATGCGGTCGTCGTCGATGCCGCCGAAGCCGTTCGCCTGCGTCCAGTCGGTCACCACGTTGGCGTCGATGGCCAGCTGCAGGCGACGCTCTTCGAGCCCCGCATCCGCCGCCGGGTTGCGCTCCATCAGGCTTTCGGTGGCGCCCGCCGGATCGGCGATGGCGTCCTTCCAGCCCATCGCGACCGCTTCGAGGAAGCCTTTCACGGCCTCCGGGTTCTCGGTGGCGAAGTCGGTGTTGACGATGATCGCGTTGCCGTAGAGGTCGACGCCGTGGTCGGCCATCAGGATGGTGGAGATGTCGTCCTCCGGCACGCCCAGCCGCACGAGGTTCAGGAAGGACGAGAAGGAGAAGCCGGTGACCGATGCCACCTTGCCCTCGGCCAGCATCGGCTCTCGGGTCGGGAAGCCAACCGGCTCCACCGTGATCGCGTCCATGTCGAGGTCGTTCTCGGCGGCGAAGATCGGGAACTGCGCCCATGCGCCGTCCGGCGGCGGCGCGCCCAGCACCTTGCCCTCGAGGTCCTTCGGCGTCTCGACGCCCAGCGACTTGCGCCCCACGATGGCGAAGGGCGGCTTGTCGTAGACCATCATCACCGCCGTCACCGGCGCGCCGGGGTTCTGGTCGAGGAACTTGATGAGCGAGTTGATGTCGGCGAAGCCCACCGGGAAGGCGCCGGTCGCGACCTTCGGAATGGCGTCGAGCGAGCCCTGCCCGGCGGTCACTTCCACCGTCAGGTCGGCATCGCCGAAATAGCCCTTGTCGATGGCGACGAAATACGGCGCGGACGGCCCTTCGAATTTCCAGTCCAGTGCGAACGGCATATCGGTCTCGGCGGCGGCTCCGGTGGCAAGTCCGGTGGCCAGCGACAGACCGGCAAGCGCGAACAGATTGCGATGCAGCACGGTGTCTCTCCCCTGTCAGGTTGTATGCCCCCTTTTCGTCTTTCTCGGCGGGGGCCCGGCAATCACCCTGCCATGGCGCGGGCGCGCGGGTGAAGCGAAACGTTCAACAATCGGGCAGACGAACGCGGTGCGCCCAAAATTTGCGCATGCAGGCCATGGGCGGCCCGGCGGGCACCGCAAGACGCTTTCAACCAAGGCGATCTTTCCGGCCTGCGCGCTCGCGCCAAGACCCCATGCCGCCCCCGGCTCACCCCGCCGCAACAGACTGAACCTGCCCGGAAAAACGACAAAAGCGGCTTCCAAATCGCATCGCGCGATGTATCGTGAGCGGCAATTGATGCGTCCCGGCCAGCCGGGCCCGCCATTCAGGAACAGGTATTTCATGTCCGACGCCGCCAAGCCCAAAGCCGCCAAGATCACCTCTGCAAGGGACTTCGTGAAGGCCCATGCCACGCCAGCGGCGCAGGCGGATGCCGAAACAAGAGGCACGGAAAAGACGGCCGGGCAGGCCTTTGCCGCGATCCAGGACAACCCGTTCTTCAGGATCATGCTCGACGAAAGCGCCTCGCCTCAGGACAAGCTCGACCGGGTGACGCAGGCCCTGACCTTCACCGACGACCGCGCCAGGGCGCGCGAGAATCTCGCCGCCTTCAACGCCTTCAAGGAATACCTCCAGTTCGAGCGCAAGCGCATGGCGCAGGAGATCATCGCGCTCACCGACACGGAGGCCTTCGGCGAACTCAAGCAGGTCTTCGAGGACATCAACACCGCGCTCATGACCTTCGAGGAGCGGATCGGCCCGCTCACCGACATCGTCGACGCCGTCTACACGCTGCGCATGAACGGTGTGACCTTCGACATCTTCCAGGAACTCCTGCGCGAGCGCGAGGACGCGAAGCAGCGCGCCGGGAAGAAGGCCGTCCTGCGCGAGCAGATGCTCGATCTCGAGGACAACATCCGCGCGCTGAAGGCCGAGAACGGATTTCTCAAGGACGACCGCGGCTTCTTCGGCTTCGGCGGGGTGAAGAAGACGGCGCAGGACAAGATGGCCCAGAACGAGGTCGCGCTGGCCGCTGACACCAAGAAACTCCAGGGCATCCTGGCCGAGATGAAGGCGCTCGACGCCGACGCTCCGCAAAGCGCGCAATACGCCGAATTCGCGGCGGAAAAGGCGAAGCTGAAGGAGCTGCTCGACATCACGTCCGAGGAGCACAAGGCCCGGCAGGAGGCGCTGGTGAAATCCGCGCAGGACTTCATAGACACGACGGAGGCGCGCGTCTCCAGCGTGCTCGGCCACTTCAACGGCATGAACGGCCAGATCGAGAACCTCGACGAGGCGAACTTCACCATGCGGTCGATGTACGCGATCCTCTCGGATGCCACGAAGGAGGTCGACACCCGCAACGAGGCCCGGCGCGAGGAGATCCGCAAGTCGATCGAGGCGGCCGGCAGCGACCTCGAGAAGCTGGGGCAGGAACGGCTGGAACGCGACATCAACGCCTACATCTCGAACCTCGGCCGGTCGTCGGTGGACACCACCGCGGTGCTGGCCGAACTGACCGCCTCGGGCCACCGCATCCACTCCATGAAGGAGGCGAACGAACAGCAGGTCGCCAAGACGCGCCAGCTCCACACCTCCGGCGTCGCGGGCGTGGCCGACCAGCTCTCGACCGTGCTGCAGGCCGTCTCTGCCGCGGCGCTCGGCGAAAGCTCCGAAGCCGCCAAGATCAGCCTCGAACGCATGAACCGGACGACCGCCGAACTGGGACAGCGCGAGGTCATCCGCGTGGCACTCGGCACGAAGGAGATCAACCAGGACCTCTCCAACGCGCTCTCCGAACTGTCGGAATACGGCGAGACCATCCGCGCCGCCACCTCGATCACCCGCGAGGGGCTCTCGGAAACCCGAAACCTCCTGGCGCAGATCGAACGCCAGACGGCGGAAACGCAGGCGGCGGTCAAGGAATCGCTCTCCGTCGCGGCGGATGTCGCGGGCGGCAAGGGCGGCACCCGCAGCCCGGCCCCCGAAGACACCGCAAGAGAGGCCGACGCCAGGCAGGCCCCGCCCAACCCCTTCGGCCTCGGCCGGTCCCGGGAAGGATCATGACCGCCCCGACTGACGCCGGTTCCGGTTTCGGATCGCTGCGCGATCCGACCGGCCGGGGGCTCCGCCCCCGGACCCCCGGAGGTATTTCAGCCAAGATGAAGGCAGACCTTTCCCATCACCTTGGTCCAAATACCCTTGGGGGGTCCGGGGGGCAACGCCCCCCGGCCGGTCGCCTCGCGTCAGCGAGGCGAAACACTCCTGTCTGCATTGGAGTATCAGGATGGCTTGCCCATGCCTGAGCAGGTCAGGGATCATCTGATCCGCGGTGCGGACCTGCTCGCGCGGCGGCCACATTTCCGTCTGGTGGGGAGGGCGAAGGAGCTCTCCCAGATATCGGGTATGCTCATGCGGCACACCGCCTCCAACGTGCTGCTCGTCGGCCCGGGCGGGGTCGGGGCGACCTCGATCTGCATCGGGCTGGAGGCGGCGAAGGCCGATGCCTCCCTGCCCTTCGACGTGCTGGCCAGGCGGTTGTTCTGGCTCGACACCGACGGGCTGTTTTCCTCCGGCACCCATGCGCGCATCTCCGAAGGGTTCGAGAAGCTGCGCCGCACCTTGTTGCGTACCGCGAACTCCGTCCTGCTCATCGACGATTTCCGCGACTTCATCGAGGCCGCCCGCAACAACGGCACCACCCATCTGATCAACGCGGTCATGCGCGACGTGCTGACGGGGCGCTACCAGTGCATCCTCGAAGCCCGGGACGAGGACCTCGAGATCGTGCTCAAGTGCCATTCCAACATGCGTGAGGTCTTCACCATGCTGGAGATCCGCGAGCCCGGTCCCGACGCGCTGGCCGAGATCGCCCGGGTCGGGGCCGCGAGGCTCACCACCCATCACGGCGTGCCCGTCACGGAAGAGGCCATCGCCGCCGCGATCGAACTGACCTCCAAGTACCACGTCGGCGATCTGTCACTGTCGCGCGCGCAGCCCGAGCGGACGCTGAACCTGATCGACCGGGCGCTGACCTCCTACCGGCAGACGGTGCACCGGCGCCCGCCGCACCTTGTCCGGCTGCGGGCCACGCTGGCAGAGATCGAGGCGCTGCCCGAAGCGGCCCGCTCGCCCGACATTGCCCGCCAGCACGGCGACCTCAGGGACATGCTGGCCACCGCCGAAGCCGACTGGGCCGCCAAGGTCGACCGGCTCACCTCCCTGCGCAATGCGCAGCGCAGCGGGGAGGAACTGCTGCTCGCCCTCGAAGAGCAACTGGAGGCGGAACGGCAGAAGGAAAAGCCGGAGACCGCGCAGGCAGACGCCGCGCCCTCCTTCTCTGCCCGGCTTTCCGGCGGCGCGGGTTTCGGCTCGCGCGAGGAAAACCGCATCCTGCAGGAGATCAGGCAGGCCTCTGCCGCCATCGCCGACAACAGGCGAGCCTTCGACGCCCTGCAGGACGAGATGAACGCCGGTCTCGCGCTCGACGCCGCGGCGGTCACGCTGGAATTCTCCGCCATTTCCGGCATCCCCGCCGAAAAACTGAACCAGGACGAACGCGAAAAGCTCCTGACCCTCGACCGGGCGCTGAAGGCGCGGGTCTACGGCCAGGACCACGCCGTCGAAAAGCTGGTCGGTGCTGTGCTGATGGCCAATGCCGGGCTCAAGGAGCCGGACAAGCCGCAGGGGTCCTTCATGTTCTGCGGGCCGTCCGGCGTCGGCAAGACGGAGATCGCCAAGGCGCTCGCCATGGCGCTCAAGGACAGCGAGAAGGCGATGCTGCGCTTCGACATGTCGGAATACATGGAGAAGCACGCGATGGCCAAGCTGATCGGCGCGCCGCCGGGCTACGAGGGGTACGAGGCGGGCGGCATCCTCACCAATTCCGTGCGCCGCAACCCGCATTCGATCATCCTCTTCGACGAGATCGAGAAGGCGCATCCGGACGTGTTCAACGTCTTCCTGCAGGTGCTGGACGACGGGCGGCTCACCGACAACCGCGGGCTGACCGTCAGCTTTGCCGACACGCTGATCCTGATGACCACGAACATCGGGCAGGCGCATTTCCTCAACACCGACCTGGGCTTTGCCGCCGCGATGGAAGAGACCATGCGCGATCTCGAAGGCACCTTCCGCCCGGAATTTCTGAACCGTTTCAACGGGCGACAGAACATCATCGGCTTCCGGACCCTGCCCTTGGAGCTGATCGAGAAGATCGCCAACCGCGAGCTGCAGAAGGTCAATGCGCGCATCCGGGCCGCCGGGCACGCGGTGACGATCACCATGGCGCCGGATCAGGTCGCAGCGCTTTGTGCCGACCGCTACGATCCGGTGCACGGCGCGCGCGGCATCCCCGGCTTCTTCGCGGCAGAGGTCTATCCCTCCATCGCGCGCACCATCCTGTCGGCGCCGGACACGGCCGGCACGCTCGACGTGCGTTACCATGCCGACGACGGCGGCCGGGTGGAGATCGTGCCGGCATGACGTGCGCGCAGCCGGACAGGGACGCCGCAAAGGGGCGCCGGGCATGAGCGGGCGCCTGACATTCTCCGCCAACCTGGGGTTCCTCTGGACCGACAGGCCCCTGCCCGATGCGATACGGTCGGCGGGGGCGGCGGGCTTCGACGCGGTCGAATGCCACTGGCCCTACGACATTCCCGCAGCATCCGTGCTGGAGGCGCTGGCGGACACCGGCCTGCCGCTACTCAGCGTGAACACGCGGCGGGGATCGCGGCCGGGCGACTTCGGCCTGTCGGCCCTTCCCGGGCGCGAGGCAGAGGCCCATGCCGCCATCGCGGAGGCGGTGAACGGCGCCGTGGCCCTTGGCGCACGCATGGTACATGTCATGGCAGGCAAGGCGCGCGGTCCGAAGGCCCGTGCCGCCTATCACAACGCGCTGCGCCATGCCTGCGCGCTGGCCGCGCCGCACGGGCTGACGATCCTGATCGAACCCATCAACCAGAAGGACGCGCCGGGCTACTTCCTGCGCGACACCGCCCACGCACGGCGCATCATCGAGACGCTGGGACTGCCCAACCTGAAACTGATGTTCGACTGCTACCACGTCCAGCGCGCCGAGGGGGACGTGATCCACCACCTGCGCGACCTCCTTCCGGTGATCGGTCACATCCAGTTTGCGGGCGCGCCGGACCGTGGACCGCCGGACGAGGGAGAGCTCAACTACACCGCCGTGTTCGAGGAGATCGCCGCACTGGGATGGACGGCCCCGCTGGGCGCCGAATACCGCCCCGGTCCCGACACCGACGCCACGCTCGGCTGGCTGGCCCGGGCGCGCAGCATCTGAACCCCGGACAATCCGGAACGGGGTCAGCGAAATCTCAGCGGTTCGTCGGAATCGAAGAGGTAGGAGACATTCCAGTTTTCCGGCTCCGTAAATCCCTTGCTGGCCAGCATATCGATAATCCGCTTGTCGATTGTATCGACAAATCGACCGAATTCCATTTCATCCCGAATGACTTTCGCCACGTCCCGTGAAATCTGCACCCGCTGCTGTGCCAGCAATTCGCCGATCCAGTGGCGGGACGCCTCGGAAAACACCTTGGCAGAGGCGATCATCAGTTCCCGCAGCTTGTCGGGGTCAAGCGCGTCCTTGCTGAGACAGTCCATCGACCCCTTCTTCATCGAGGCGACGGCCACGTCGGTGCGCATCTCCGACGAGATCATCACCACCGCCGCGCCGAAGTTCATGGGGTGGTTGTTCACCAGCCTCTGCGCGTGCAGCCCGTTGCCCTTCGGCAGGAGATAGTCAATGAAAATAACGTCGTAGGACCGCTCATCCAGCGCCTTCTCGAACTCGTCCATGCCCGTGGTCAGGCGCGTGTTCACGGGCAGCCCGGTCTTTCCGCAGGCGCGCTTGATCCGGTTCAGGTCGAAGGTGCTGTCGTCGAGAACCAGCACCTCGAACACCCCGCGCTGCACTGCGCCATCCCGCCGACCGCCGGCTGCCAGCACGCCGTCCACTCTATCCGTTTCCGCCATCCGTCTACTCCCAAGCTTCAGGGTCACCTGATGTACGAAAGAATAGCCGGGAGAAATCTTAACCCTGAATGAAGCCCCCAAATTTATTAACGTGAAATTTCGCAAAACTATCGGAGGGAAGCGTTTGGCGATCCTCCGGCTGACTGGTACCAATGCTCGTGCAACCATAAACCCCTGGACAGAGCGGTAAAATGAAGGATCTTACAGAAACGGGCGAAACGGAAAGGGATTTCGAATCCTACCTCTATATCGTTACGCACGATCTGAAGACCTATTCCCGCGCCATGCGCGTCATCCCCGAATGGATCGAGGAGGATCTGGGCGCCGCCGGTCACGCCGTCCCGGCGGAGGTCCGCGAACACGTCACCATGCTGCGCGACTACGCCCGCGGGCTCGACCTCATGCTCGACGGGCTGACGGAACTGTCGCGCGTCGGGCGGCTGGCCGACACACCGGACCGCCACCCCCTGCCCGAGGCGCTGTGCGACGCCTGGTGCCGCGTTCCTGGGCGCGATGGGTTCGACCTCGATCTGTCGCAGGCGGCGGGCGCGGTCGTAGCCCCGGGCAACGACCTCGACCGCATGCTGTTTGCCGTGCTCTCCAACTGCGTCCGCCACCACGATGCCGCGCAGGGCCACGTCACCGTCCGCACCCGGTGCGACGGCGCCCGCCTCATCCTGACCGTGACGGACGACGGGCCGGGCGTCGACCCGGACTACCGCCGGAAGGTCTTCGAACCGCTCTTCACCCTGCGCGCCAAGGATGAGGTCGGCACGGCAGGCATGGGTCTCGCCGTGGCGGAGAAGGTGGCGAAGACGCTCGGCGGCAGCATCGCCATCGTAGACACCCCCGCGCGGCGCGGTTGCACGGTGGAAATCGGCCTGCCGCTGGCCCCCGCCCCAATCGTTTGAGAACTGCCCGCACTTGATGTACCCCGAAGGGGCCGTGACCCTCAGGACCACATCATGCCCCAGATCCGCCTGACCCCCGAAGAGATCCACAGCCTCGCCTACGATACGCTGACCCGGACCGGCTATGGCGACGCCCACGCGCAGGCCATCGCCGCGTTCCTGACCACCTGCCAGATGGACGACTGCGGCTCTCACGGGCTGTTCCGCCTGTTCATGTGCGTCGAGACGATGCGCCGGGGCACCGTCGACGGCACGGCAGAGCCGGAGATCGTCACCGACGACAGCGCCGTGGTGCGGGCCGACGCGCGGGGCGGCATCTCGCTTCTGGCGACGCAGGGAGGCCTGCCGCTCCTGACCCAGCGCGCGCGCCGCTTCGGTGTCGCGGCCATGGCCGTCAACCGCTGCTACCACTTCTCCGCCCTCTGGCCGGAGGTCGAACACCTTGCCCGCGAAGGGCTTTCCGCGCTGTCGATGGTGCCCAGCCACGCCTGGGTCGCGCCCGCGGGCGGCACGCGCGGCGCGCTCGGCACCAACCCCATCGCCTTCGCATGGCCGCGCGGCGACGCCGATCCGCTGGTCTTCGACCTCGCCACCTCCGCCTTCGCGCGCGGCGAGATCGAGCTTTACCGCCGCGAGGGCAAACCCCTGCCCGAAGGCGTGGCGCTGGACGCGGACGGCAAGCCCACCACCGATCCGGAGGCCGCGATGCAGGGCGCCATGTGCACCTTCGGCGGCCACAAGGGCTCTGCCCTGTCGCTGATGGTCGAACTGATGGCCGGGCCGCTGATCGGCGACATGACCAGCCTCGAAAGCATGGCCTACGCCGAGGGCCGCCCCGAAGCGCCCTACCACGGCCAGATCATCGTGGCCTTCGACCCGGCGCGCCTGTCGGGCGGCCGCGCCGATGCGGGCCAGTCGTCGGCCGAGGCGCTGTTTGCCGAGATCGCCGGGCAAGGCGCCCGCCTGCCCGCCGAACGCCGCTATGCTGCCCGCGCCCGCAACAAGGCGCGCGGCTACGTGGAAATCGCGCAATCGCTCTACGACGATCTGAAGGCGCTCTGACCGCCGGGCCGGGATAGGCCGGCGCCTATTCCTCCGAGGGGCGCCGCGGCCGCACCAGATCGACGGCGCGGTCGAACTCCGCGTCTTCGACCTCCTCGGCCTCCAGCGCGCGGCTCAGTGCGTCCGGTGCGCCTTCGACCACCACCGCCTGCACGCCGCGCGCGACCGAGGTCTTCAGCCCCAGCGCCTGCAACTTGCCCACCAGCGCGTCGAGACCGGGCGCGCCCTGCGCATCCTCGAAGTCGATCAGCGCCTTGCGGTAGGCGGTGCGGTCCGGGAAGGTGTCCGGCGCGGGCGCCGCGGCGCCCCGGCTGCGGGAAGGCCGCGCGGTCTGCAGGATCATCCGCTCCGTCCCGCCCGAGGGCTTGGCGCCCAGTTCCGCCTGCAGCTTCTTCAGGCTTTCCTCATCCATCCAGACCGCCCTTCCCTGCAAGTGTGCGCCGACTCATGACACAGCCTGCCACAGGTGCGGCGGCAGTTGCAGCATCCCGCCGCCCTGCCGCAGCGCATCCACGCCCGACAGCGGCTGCAACACGCCAATGATCTCCTCCGTCAGGTCCGACAGCGTGATCGTCGGGAACCGCTCCACGATCAGCGCGGCGATGCCCGAGACCAGCGGCGTCGCCATCGAACTGCCGTCCCAGGCCTCGTAGCCGCCGCCCATCACGCAGGAGGTCACCTCCGCCCCCGGAGCCACAAGGTCCGGCACATCGTAGCTTTGCGCGTCGGCGACCATGCTCCCGCCCGAAGAGAAGCTCGCCACCCGGCCATGGCGGTTGGCCGCGCCCACCGACAGCACCTCTGCGTAGTTGCCCGGGCTGCGGCTGGTGTTCGGCCCCTCGTTGCCCACCGCGATCACCGGCAGGATGCCCATGCGCTTCAGCAGCACGACCGAGGATTTCATCGCCCCGTGAAAGCCCGGAATGCCCGCCGACATGTTGAGGATCGCGATTTCCGGCCGCCGCGCCACGAAGTCGATGGCAAAGATGAAGTCGGAGATATTGCCAAGCGCGTTCGGGATCATGACGTAGTTCATCAGGTCCGCCTCCGGTGCGACGCCGACGCGCGACCCGGCCACCAGCCCGGCGACATGGGTGCCGTGGCCCTCCGTGTCCTCGCTCTGGATCGCGACGGGCGTGTTGGTGGTGCGGTCCAGCCGGAAGGCCGAGGCGACCCTCCCGGCGATTTCCTCCACTTCCTCCACCCCGGTGTCGAGGATCGCGACCCCCACGCCCTTCCCCGTGCCGCCGAAGCCCGCCGCGCGGGCCGAGGCCACCGCCACCGCGTCGAGGTGCCAGAGGTCCAGCCCCGCCTCCGCCGAATGGTTCGCCGTGGCGCGCACCGGCGGGATCAGCGACAGCGGCAGGTCCTCCACCACGTCGTAGTTCGGCAGGTCCGTCTTCAGCCGCTCCAGCTCTTCCGGATCGTCCATGTCGAAGACCATCACCCCGGTGACGGAGGTCGTCTCCTCCGGGTGCGCCACGATCTCGGCCGAGCGCATCCGCGCGCGGGCGGCGGGTTCCGGTCCCCGGGTCTGCGCCCCAAGCCGGCGGCGCGCCTCGATGACGCGGGCGACCTGCGCGGCGCGCGCTTCGGGCGCCATGGTCACATCGGCCATGCTGAGCGAGGCGATGACAGGGTCGTTCTTCGGCAGGGCAAGAAATCGGGCCACGGGACAAATCCCCCTCTGTGCTGAAAATGGGGCCACGGCAGGCGCCGCCCGACGGGCCGCTGACAATCAAAGAATGAGTAATGCTACCACAATCCCCGCATTGCGGGTAGCGGGATATGAAAAAGCGGACGGGCCCGCGCCCGTCCGCCGTGCTGTTCCATCAAGCGATGTTGGTGGCTCAGGCCACCTCCGCCGCGCTCGAGGTCTTTTCCTTGGGTGTGCTGAAGGCGCGCATCTGGTCCTCGGCCCAGAAGCGGATGTCCTGCTTCTGCACCATGGCGCGGTTGACCTTCATCCGGCCCCGGCGCTCTTCCTCCGGCATGGCCAGCGCGAACTCGATCGCCGAATCCATCGACTTGTGCGAGAACGGGTTGGTCGGCACAGCCGTCGCCAGTTCCACCGCCGCCCCGGCGAATTCCGACAGCACCAGCACGCCGTCGCCATCGGTGCGCGCCGCGCAGAACTCCTTGCAGACAAGGTTCATGCCGTCCGCCAGCGGCGTGATCCACGCCACGTCCGCCGCCCGGTAAAAGGCCACCAGATCGGTGAACGGCACCGGGTTCGAGATCAGCAAAAGCGGCTGCCAGTCGAAGTTGCCGTACCGCCCGTTGATCCGCCCGGCGATCGACTCCAGGTCCTCCTGGATCTGCCGGTAGGCGGTCATGTTGACGTTCGCACTGACCGAGACGTGCATCAGCTGCACCTTGCCGCGCAGGTCGGGACGGTTCTCCAGCATCCGCTCGAAGGACTCGAGCTGCTCGATCCCGCCCTTGGTGTAATCCGTCCGGCCCACCGACAGGATCAGCTTGCGGTCCTTCAGGCCCTCGCGGATCTCGCCGACCCGCTTCTCCGTCGCCTCGTTGTTCGCCAGCGTCTCGATGTACCCCACGTCGACGCCCACCGGGCTCGCCTGCAGCAGCACCGTGCGCCCGTCGTAGGCGACCTCGGTGATGACAGACTGCTCCGACAGGGCAGAAGTCTGGGCGTTCAGCTCGTCCTTCACCTTCTCGCGCTTCTGGGTGTCTACCTCCAGCAGCGACCGCGCGGCGGAGACGAAGTTGTTCACGTACCGCGGGATGTGGAAGCCCACCACGTCGCAGGACAGCAGCGACTCGAGGATCTCGCGTCGCCACGGCAGCACGTTGAAGATGTCGGCGGGCGGGAACGGCGTGTGGTGGAAGAAGCTGATCTTCACATCCGGGCGCAGCGTCCGCAGGTAGCCGGGCACCAGCCACAGGTTGTAGTCGTGCACCCAGACCACGGCGCCCTGCGCAGCCTCGGCGGCGGCAGCCTCCGCGAAGGCCCAGTTCACCTCCCGGAAGGTCGACCAGTCGACGGGGTCGTAGTTGTAGCGTTCCTTGAAGCCGTGCAGGATCGGCCAGAACGCCTCCTTGGAAGAAACGTGGTAGAAGGACGTCACCTGCTCCGGCGTCAGCGGCAGGCGGGACACGGAATATTTGCCGTGCTGGTCCTCGATTTCCACCACCCGCTCGAAGCCCGGGTTTGCCGGGTCGTCGGCGTTTTTCCACGCCACCCAGGCGCCCTTCTCGAACCGTCCGAAGAAGCTCTTGAGCGTCGGGACGATGCCGTTCGGGCTCTTGTTCTCCCGGAACTCGATCTTCCCGTCGACTTCGACTTCCTCGTAGGGCTGACGGTGGTAAACGATCACCAGGTCGGATGGCATGGTTCAGGCTCCTTTCGGGGTGTCATGTAGGTCAAGCGCGGCGATGGCCTCGATGATGCCCGCCGCACCGTGCGCGCGCGCATGGTAGACGGTTTCGCAGCCATCGAGCCGCGCCTTCAGGTCGGCTTCGGAATTGCCCACGGCGACGGCCGGCAGGCCGCTCTCCAGCATGGACAGGTCGTTGAGCGTGTCCCCGGCGCACAGCACGCGCGTCTCCGGGATGCCCAGGTGATCGACAAGCCGCCGGATCGACGGCCCCTTGGAGACCCCCTTCGGCAGCACGTCGAAATACCGGTTGTCGGAAATCAGCCAGTCGAGCCCCAACTCCGCCACGCGCTCCTTGGCGTTGGCGTCGAAATCGGCGGGGTCGAGGTCGTAGCTGACCCGGTAGCGGAACGCGGTCGGCTGAAGCGTCAGGCCGGGATGGCCGTCCAGCGTCACGCGGACCAGCTCCCCCTTGTCGCCCCAGCGTTCGGCGATGTCCTCTTCGAGCTTGGCAATGGGCGTCACATGCCCGTCCGCCGTCACCTCGGCGATGGTGGTGCCCACGTCGCCCACCACGAACTCCGGCCATGGCAGGCCCTTCTCGCGGCACATCTCCATGATGAATTCCGGGTCGCGCCCGGTGACGAAGATCAGCCCGACGCTGGCGCGGTTGGCCTCGATCCAGCTGTAGAGGCGCTCCCGCTCGGCGTCGGTGCCGCCCAGGAAGGTGCCGTCCAGATCGGTGGCGAGGGTCATCCGGCGCGCGGCGATGTCCGGGCGCGATGTGGCATGTACGTTCATGTCAGCTTTCTCCGAATTGCAGCGGCACGTCGGGTTGCGGGTGGGCCAGCGAAAGGTCCAGCGCCTGCGGCTCCGCCTCGATCGGGCGCGCCCAGAGCGTGCTGAACGCCTCCTGCAGGTCGGCGCCCTCGTGCAGCACGGCGTTGACCGTCTCGCAGATCGGCATGGGCACACCCACGCGCTGCGCCAGTTCGATGACCGAGACCGCATTGATCTCGCCCTCGACCACCACCGGGCGCCCTTCGAAGCACGACACCCGCGGGATGCCCTGCCCAAGCTGGTAGCCCAGCGACATGTTCCGCGACGTCGTCGACGAACAGGTCAGCGTCAGGTCGCCCGCACCCGACAGGCCGGTGACGGTCTCGCGCCGCCCGCCCAAGGCCTGCGCCAGCCGCTTCATCTCGTCGATGCCGCGGGTGATCAGCGCGGCACGGGTGTTCTCGGCAAAGCCCGCGCCCGACATCATCCCGCAGGCGATGGCGATCACGTTCTTGACCGCGCCGCCCACTTCGACGCCCACGAGGTCGTCCGACACGTAAGGCCGGAACCCGTTGCCCGACAGCGACAGCGCCAGCCGTGCCGCGGGGCTCGACTTCGGCGCCAGCCGGTCGGCATAACGGAAATGGAAGGCGACGGTGGCCGCCGTGGGATGATCCAGCGCCGCTTCGCGTGCAAAGGTCGGGCCGGAGACGGCACCCACCGGATGCCCCGGCAGCTCGTCGGAGACGACTTCGGACAACAGAAGGCCCGTGCCGCGCTCCACGCCCTTGCAGGCCAGCGCGACCGGGATGCCCTCCGGCAGATGCGGCGCGATGGCCCGGCACATGGGCCGAAGGGTCGAGGACGGCGTCACCATCAGCACGGCCTCCGCGCCCTCCAGCGCCTCGGCCAGATCGGCGGTGGCGGTCAGCCCGGCGGGGAGCGGCACATCCGGCAGGTATTCGGCATTCTCGGCGCCCGCGTTGATCGCGTCCGCCTGATCGGGACGGCGCGCCCAAAGCTTCACCTGACGACCGTTGCGCGCCAGCACGCAGGCCAGCGCGGTGCCCCAGCTGCCGGCGCCAAGCACGGCGACGCGGTCATAGGGGGCGGCGGGTTGGTAAGACGAATCCTTAATGGGGAGCTCCTTTCAGGATACCCTGTTTACGTTTCGTTCATCCATGTACCGGGCGCGTCACCAGCCGTTCGGAGCGGCATCGCGGGGGTCGGCACAACGCGGGCCAACCCGGACCCTCGGGCACGGACATCCCGTCCAGCGCCACGTCATCAACCTAGGGCGGATATTTGCCGAAACCAACGGCTTTCCGCCGCATCGCAGCAAAGTCGTTATCCGATAAGGAAAATTTGTTGATCAAATAGGCAGACCCCACGCCCGTCCCGCCCCGGACCATCCGCCCGGATAAAAAACGGAGCACCCCTCCATTTTTTCGTTGCAGCCATGGACGCGCCCCTGCCATGCTCTATTTCCCGGCACAGCGAATTCCCACACGGAGGGCCAGCCAAATGATCTCTTTCGAACTCAACGGCGAGGAGGTGACCGTCGATGTCGCCCCGGACACGCCCCTGCTCTGGGTGCTGCGTGACGAGCTGAAGCTCACCGGCACCAAGTTCGGCTGCGGCGTCGCGCAATGCGGCGCCTGCACGGTGATGCTGAACGGCATGACCCGGCGCTCCTGCGTGACCCCGGTCTCCATGGTCGACGGCAGCTTCGTCACCACCATCGAGGGCATGGAAGGCCCCGAAGTCGAGGCCGTTCAGGCGGCATGGGCGGGGCTCGACGTGCCGCAATGCGGCTGGTGCCAGTCCGGCCAGGTCATGAGCGCCACCGCGCTCCTGCTGGAAAACCCCGCACCCACCGACGAAGACATCGACAACGCCATGGCCGGGAACGTCTGCCGCTGCGCCACCTACGTGCGCATCCGCAAGGCGATCCACGACGCCGCCGACGCGCTGGAGGGCTGATCCCATGAACAAGCAACTGTCCCGCAGGGGCTTTCTCGCCTCATCCGCCGGCCTCGTGATCGGGCTCACGCTGCCCATGGCCGGCCGCGCCCAGTCCGGTGCCGCCCTCGCCTTCGAAGGCGACGGCACGGAGGGCACCTTCGCCCCCAACGCCTTTGTCCGCGTGGCGCCCGACGACACCGTCACCGTGATGATCAAGCACATCGAGTTCGGCCAGGGCCCCAACACCGGCCTCGCCACCCTCGTCGCCGAGGAGCTGGACGCCGACTGGTCGCAGATGCGCGCCGAAAGCGCCCCCGCGAATACCGAGCTCTACAAGAACCTCGCCTTCGGCATGCAGGGCACCGGCGGTTCCACCGCCATGGCCAACAGCTACATGCAGATGCGCAAGGCCGGGGCCGCAGCCCGCGCCATGCTGGTCGCCGCCGCCGCCGAGGAATGGGGCGTCCCCGCCAGCGAGATCACCGTCGAGAACGGCATCGTCAGCCACCCCGACGGCCAGTCCTCCGGCTTCGGCGCGCTGGCCGAGAAGGCCGCAATGCAGACCGTGCCCGAGGATCCGCCGGTGAAGTCCGCCGACCAGTTCCGCCTGATCGGCTCCGACCTGCCCAAGCTCGACACCGCGGCAAAATCGAACGGCACCGCGACCTTCACCATGGACCTCTACCGCGACGGGATGCTGACCGTGGTGGTCGCCCACCCGCCGAAGTTCGGCGCGACCGTGGCCTCCTACGATGACGCGGAGGCGCTGAAGGTCCCCGGCGTCGAGGCGGTGCACCAGATCCCGCAGGGCGTGGCCGTCTACGCGACCTCGACCTACGCCGCGATCAAGGGCCGCAACGCGCTGACCGTCGAATGGGACGAAAGCGCGGCCGAGACCCGCTCAACGGACGAGATGTACGAGGCGTTCTCCGCCGCGGCCGCCGAGGGCGGGCGCGATGCGGAGGTCAACGGCGACGGTGCCGCGGGCATCGACGGCGCCGCGCAGGTCATCGAGGCAGAGTTCCGCTTCCCCTACCTCGCCCACGCGCCGATGGAACCGCTCGACGGCGTCTTGGAGGTGCGCGAGGACGGCGCGGAGGCCTGGATGGGCTCGCAGTTCCCCACCCTCGACCTGCCCGCGATCGCCGGTCCGCTCGGGCTCGACCCGGCGAACGTGAAGATCAACGTGATGCTTGCGGGCGGCAGCTTCGGCCGCCGCGCGCAGGACACCTCGCACTTCGCCTCCGAACTGGCCGAGATCGGCAAGGCCGCCGGTCCCGGCACCTACAAGCTGGTCTGGACCCGCGAGGACGACATCCACGGCGGCTACTACCGCCCCCTGACGGTGCACCGCTTCCGTGCCGGTCTGGACGACGGTGGCGCGCTCCTCGGCTGGGAAAACGTGGTGGCCAACCAGTCCATCATGGCGGGCGGCCCCATGGCGCAGATGATGCAGGACGGCATGGACCCGACCTCCTACGAAGGGTCGTCGAACCTGCCCTATGACTTCGGGCATTCCCGCGTCGGCTGGGCCGTGCAGGAAAACCCGGTCAGCGTGCTCTGGTGGCGCTCCGTGGGCCACAGCCACACCGG
This sequence comes from Sagittula sp. P11, assembly GCF_002814095.1. Classification (NCBI taxonomy): domain Bacteria; kingdom Pseudomonadati; phylum Pseudomonadota; class Alphaproteobacteria; order Rhodobacterales; family Roseobacteraceae; genus Sagittula; species Sagittula sp. P11. Next base: position 3,142,433 of record NZ_CP021913.1, on the reverse strand, counting down.
CTATGCGGTCGAGGTCTTCCTCGACATGGTGCTCGAAGCGCAGGGCAAGGACCCGCTGCAGGGCCGGCTCGACCTGCTGAAGGCCGATGGCGACCGCTTCCGCGGCGTGCTCGAAAAGGTCGGCGAGATGGCCGGCTGGGACGGCACCACGGTGCGCGACGGCAAGGGCTACGGCATCGCCGTGGTGAAAAGCTTCAACACCTATGTGGCCGAGATCGCCGAGGTTTCGGACGCGGGCGGCTTCCCGAAGGTGCACCGCGTCTGGTGTGCCGTGGACTGCGGCGTCGCCGTGAACCCCAACGTGATCCGCGCGCAGATGGAAGGCGGCATCGGCTACGGCCTCGGCTCCGTCCTCTTCGACGAGATCACGCTGGGCGACGGCGGCGAGGTCCAGCAGTCTAACTTCGACACCTATCGCATGCTGCGCATCCACGAGATGCCGGAAGTGGAGGTGGAGATCATCCAGTCCGACGCCGATCCGACCGGCGTCGGCGAACCCGGCCTGCCGCCCATCGGCCCGGCCGTTGCCAACGCATGGCGCGCCCTGACGGGCAAGACCGTCACCCGCCTGCCTTTCACCGCAAGCATGGAGGCCTGACCCATGAAAAAGACCCTTCTGATGGCGGCGCTCCTTGGCGTCGCCCCGGCCCTCATGGGCCCCGCCTTCGCCGAAACCGTCAACGGGCTGCGCACCGTGGACGAGTTCGACGGCATCACGGACGAGACGGAACGCTCCGTCTCGCTGTTCGAAGAGATGCTGGTGGTGATCGAAAGCCCGCGCTGCCTGAACTGCCACCCGGTGGACAACACCCCGCGGCAGGGCGACGAGATGAAGATCCACATGCCGCCGGTGGTGCGCGGCGATGCGGACTTCGGCGCGCCGGGCATGCGCTGCAACACCTGCCACGGCGAGGAGAATTACGCCTTCGAGACCGGCACCGGGTCCATCCCCGGCCACAGCCCGTGGCAGCTCGCGCCGCTGGAAATGGGCTGGATCGGCAAGTCGGCGGCAGAGATCTGCGCCCAGCTCAAGGACCCGGAAACCAACGGCGGCAAGTCGCTGGCGGAACTGCACGAGCACAACGCCGAGGACGGCCTCGTCGGCTGGGGCTGGGAACCGGGCGAAGGCCGCACCCCCGCCCCGGGCAACCAGGAGATCTTCGGCCAGCTCACCGAAGCCTGGATCGAAACCGGCGCCGCCTGCCCGAGCTGACCTTTCCGACAACGACCATCAGGCCGCCCCCACGGGCGGCCTGATCCGTTTCCGGCCCCCACACTCCGGCCAATTCCCCGGACGTGGCCCAAGGGGCACGCACCAGGCGCACCGCGCTCTCCGGCGCAGCCGACCTGCCCGCCGCCCGGCCCGGGCTTCGGCCAGGTTTGCGCAGGCCACGACCCCGCCCGTAACCGGCTGCCGCACAGCGCACCCGCGCCTCACCCCACCTGACGCCCGCGCGACCAGACCCCGCGCAGCACGGGCGCATCGCCGAAGGTCTCGACCCGCAGCAGGTCGGCCCGCAGCCCCTCCGCCAACGTGCCCCGGTCCGTCAGGCCGGTCGCCCGCGCCGGGGCAGAGGTCACCGTCCGCACCGCGCGCGGCAGGTCGTCCCACAGCGCCCCCAGCCGCCACGCCGACAGCAACAGCGCCGAGGGCACGTAATCCGACGACAGGATGTCCAGAAGGTCGAACTCCGCCAGCGCCAGCGCCGAGACGTTGCCCGAATGCGACCCGCCCCGGATCACGTTCGGCGCACCCATCATGATCGCGATCCCCCGCTCGCGGCAGGCCTCCGCCGCCTCCACCGTGGTCGGGAACTCGGCAAAGCCCACGCCCAGCGCCCCGCTCCGCGCCACCTGCTCCTCGGTCGTGTCGTCGTGGCTGGCCAGCACGGCGCCGATCCGCCGCGCCTCCTCGACCGCGCCCGCCTCGTGCCGCGTGCCGTACTCCGCCTGCAGCCCCTTCAGGTGCGCCACATGCGCGTCGAACTCCGCGTCCGACATGTTGCGCTTCTTGGCGACGTACTGCTTCATCTTCGACAGGTCGCGGAACTGCCGCTGCCCCGGCGTGTGGTCCATCAGGCTGACGATGCCCACCCGGTCCTCCGGCCCGAAGCCCGCCAGCTCCTCCAGCAGCGTCTCCGAACAGATCTCCGCCCGCAGGTGCAGGAAGTGGCTGATCCGCATCGCCCCCGACGCCCGGAGCGCCATCATCTCCGACGCCAGCCCCCGCGCGTATTCCGCGTAGCGGCCCTTGCCCGAATGGATCGACCCGACCCGCATCGCGTCGAAGACCGTGGTGATCCCGCAGGACGCCAGCTCCCCGTCATGCGCCAGCAGGGCCGATACATGCGGCCAGTCGACCCCGGGGCGCGGCTGGATGTGCCGTTCGAGATTGTCGGTGTGCAGCTCCACCAGCCCCGGCAGCACGTAATCGCCGCCGCAGTCGATCGCGCCCGCCGGCACGTCTCCGCCGGAGCGGACCTCCGCGATCACCCCGTCCTCAACGCAAAGCTTGCCCGTGACCACCCGCTCGTCCAGAACGAGGCGCGCATTGGCAAGGCAGAAAGAGGCTGACACGCGCCTGTCATCACCGCGTGTCATGTCGCTCGAAAAGACCGGAGAATTCATGTCAGACCATTCCCGTTATGCTGTGTATTTCATGCCGCCCGAAGGCGTGTTGCAGACGTTCGGCGCGCGCTGGCTGGGCTGGGACGCCGTCACCGGGACAGAGGTGGCGCAGACCGCCCTGCCCGAAAACCTGCCCCCCATCGAACAGATCACCGGGGCGCCCCGCAAGTACGGCTTCCACGGCACGCTGAAGCCGCCCTTCCGCCTTCAGGGCAGCCTGCCCGATCTCGAAGCGGCGGTCGCGGCCCTGGCTGGCCGCACCGCCCCGGCGCGCAGCGCGGGCCTCGCGCTCACCCGGCTCGGCCGCTGGTTCGCGCTGACCCCCACGGGCGACATCTCCGGCATCGGCCGGATCGCCGCCGCCTGCGTCACCGACCTCGACACCTTCCGCACGCCCGCCTCCGACGCCGAGCTCGACCGCCGCCGCAAGGCCGGGCTGACCGAGCGGCAGGAACACCACCTGCGCAAATGGGGCTACCCCTACGTGCTCGACCAGTTCCGCTTCCACCTGACGCTGACCGGCAAGGTGGACAAGGACCGGCTCGACGCGGTGGAGGCCGCCATCAGGGACGCCCTGCCGCCGCTCCGGGAACCCTTCGTCATGGCCGACATCTGCCTCTGCGGCGAACGTCCCGATGGCCGCTTCGAACTGATCCACCGCTACGCCCTCACCGGGTGAAGCCGCACCAGCGCCTCGGCGACGGTCCGCTCCAGCGGGCCGTCGTTCGACACGTCGAGCCGCGCCATGCCCTCGGGCAGCGCATAGCCCGCCCGCGCCAGCCGCCGCGCGATCTCCGGCGCGCTCTCCCGCCCCCGCCCCGCCAGCCGCGCGGCCAGCGTCTCCGGCGTGGCGGTCAGGTTCAGCACCACGAAGCCGGGAAACATCCCCTGCGCCTCCGGCAGCACCGCGCGCGACAGGTTCGCCATGACCTCCGCCCCGCTCCGGACCGCCGCCAGCACCCCCGCGGGGATGCCGTAGGACAGCCCGTGCGCCTGCCACGACAGGCAGAAGGCGCCCCCGGCCTGCATCTCCGCGAACCGCTGCCGGGACACCGCGTCGAACACCTCGCCGCCCGCCTCCGCATCGCGGGTGATGACCCGGCGCACCACCCCGATGGAGGGCGCGGCAGCCGCGATCCCCTGCATCACGCTGTCCTTGCCGACACCCGAAGGCCCGACCACCGCGATCAGCCGCCCGCTCATGTCACACCCCCGCCGGAAACTCCGGCAGGCCCGTGACCGGACTGCGGCCCGGAGAGCGGGCCGCTGCGCCCACAGGGGCGCAGTCGGGCCGTCCGGAAGGGGGCGGTCAGACCGCTCATGCCGCCATCCCCGGCGTGAACCGCGCCACGTCGATTTCCCGGTCGCAGATCCGCGCCCGCGCCGCCTCGTCGTGGAAGATCCCGACGATGGCCGCGCCCCGCGCCTTCGCCGCCTCGATCAGCTCCAGCACCACCGCCCGGTTCACCGCGTCGAGGCTGGCGGTCGGTTCGTCCAGCAGCAGCGCCGGATAGGCATGGGCAAAGCCGCGCGCGATGTTCACCCGCTGCTGCTCGCCGCCCGAAAACGTCGTAGGCGAGAGCGGCCACAGTGTCTCGGGGATGTTGAGTCGCGCCAGCAGCTCCGCCGCACGGGCGCGCGCCGCCGTCTCGTCCACGCCCACGGCGCGCAGCGGCTCCGCCACCACGTCGAGCGTCGGCACCCGCGGCACCACCCGCAGGAACTGGCTGACATAGCCCAGCGTCTCGCGCCTGAGCCGGATGATCTCGCGCGGGGCGGCCTGTGCCACGTCCACGCCGCCCACCACGATCCGGCCCGAGGCCGCAAGGTAGTTGCCGTAGATCATCCGCATCAGCGTCGACTTTCCCGCGCCCGACGCGCCGGTCAGCGCCACGCATTCGCCGGGGGCGACGCGCAGGTGCGCGCCCTCCATCACCCGGATCACCGCCCCGCCCTGATTGTGCAGGGTGAAGGTCTTGGCCACGTCCTCGATCTCGATCATCGTCTCACCCTGCCTTTAGGATTAACCCGTTGTTAATAAATGAGGTTTCGCGGCGAAACCTCCACCGGTCCCGGTCCATGCCTCAGACCTGCAGCACGCTGGAGACCAGAAGCTGGGTGTACCCGTGCTGCGGGTCGTCCAGCACCTGATCGGTCAGACCTTGCTCCACCACCCGGCCCGACTTCATCACCATCAGACGGTCGGCCAGAAGCCGCACCACGGCCAGGTCGTGGGTCACGATGATGGCGCTCAGCCCCATGTCCCGCACCAGCCCGCGCAGAAGGTCCAGCAGCCGGGCCTGCACGCTCACGTCGAGGCCCCCCGTTGGCTCATCCATGAACACCAGCCGCGGCCCGGTCACGAGGTTCCGCGCGATCTGCAGCCGCTGCTGCATCCCGCCCGAGAAGGTCGTGGGCCGGTCGTCCACCCGGCCCGGGTCGATCTCCACCCGGCCCAGCCAGTCGCAGGCGGCGCCCCGGATCTCGCCGTAGTTGCGGGCGCCCACGGCCATCAGCCGCTCGCCCACGTTGCCCCCGGCGCTGACCCCCATCCGCAGCCCGTCGCGGGCATGCTGGTGGACAAAGGCCCAGTCGGTCCGCCCCAGCATCCGCCGCTCCGGCTCGGACATGGTGACGGTGTCGCGCGGCCCCATGGCGGTGTCGAAGACCACCCGCCCGGCGTCCGGTTTCAGGTGCCCGGCCATGCAGTTCAGCAGGGTCGACTTGCCCGACCCGCTCTCGCCCACGATGCCCATGACCTCGCCGGGATAGAGCTCGAAGCTCACGTCCCCGCAGCCCAGGTGCGCCCCGTATCGCTTCGTCAGCCCCTCGACGGACAGAAGTGGTGTCATGCTCGTTCTCCCTGCCCCGGACGCCCTGTGGCAATAGCTGCCACCAGACCCCCGGCATCCATCAAATCCACCCGGCCCGGACGCACCGCCCCAGCCGCAAACCCGGCTTGGGCCTCAGCCCGGCAGCCATCCCCGGCCCCTGCCCGGAACGGTTCACCCAGCCCGTGGCCCAGGCCAGAGCGACGCCCCCGCAGCCCGGCAACGGCGGGCATCATGCCCCCTCTCCCGGCCCGGAGGATTTCGCCGCGAAACCCGACGCGGCAGAGGCGTCCCCCGGGGCCCCGGCGGTGGGGCGCGGGGCGATCAGGCGGCCCATCAGCAGCGAATCCACGTAGACCCCGTCGCGCAGAAGCGAGGCGCGGCGGATGCCCTCGTCCTCGAACCCGAACGCCCGGTAGAGCGCGATGGCCCCGTGGTTGTCGAGGTTGACCTCCAGCTCCGTCCGGATCAGCCCCAGCCAGTTGTCGGCCAGGTCGAGGATCGCTGTCATCAGCGCCCGCCCGACCCCTTGCCGGTGATGCAGGTCGTGGACGGTGATCGCCAGCGACCCGGAATGCGACCGGCGGTCCGGGCCGCGCGTCAGGGTCGCCCAGCCGATCGCCGTGCCGTCCTTCTCCGCCACGAGGCTGTGGACCCCTTCGGTCCTTGCCCGCACCCGTTCGGCCACCCAGTCGGTTTTCTGATAGGGCAGCCGCCCGGTGCCCCATTGCACGGCGGGGCGCAGGATCATCTCGTGCAGGGCGGGAATGTCGCGCTCTTCGGGGGCGCGCAGGATCAGTTCGCTCATGCCGCGGCCTCCCCGCGAAACCCCTGCGCCTGCCGGGTTTCGCAGTGGTCGGTGTCCGAACAGACGAACATCCGCCCGCCCCGGTCGTCGACGATCACCTCGTCGAGATAGCTGTCCTCCGCCCCGCAGAGCGCGCAGGGGTGGTCCGCCTTCGAGGCCTCGAAGGGGTGGTCCTCGAAATCGAGGCTGACAACCCGTGTATAGGGCGGCAGGGCATAGATCCGCTGCTCGCGCCCGGCGCCGAACAGCTGGATCGCGGGGCACCCGTCCAGCTTCGGGTTGTCGAAGCGCGGGATCGGCGAGGGGTCCATGACATAGCGGCCCTCGACCTGAACCGGGTAGGCATAGGCGGTGGCGATATGGCCGTGGCGGCTGATGTCCTCGTAGAGCTTGACGTGCATCAGCCCGTAGTCCTGCAGGGCGTGCATCTTGCGGGTCTCGGTCTCGCGCGGCTCGAGGAAGCGCAGGGGCTCCGGGATCGGCACCTGGTAGACGAGGATCTGGTCCTCGGTCAGCGGCTGTTCGGGGATGCGGTGGCGGGTCTGGATCACCGTGGCCTCCGCTGTCCGGGTGGTCGTCTCCACCCCGGCGGTGCGTTCGAAGAAGGTCCGGATGGAGACCGCGTTGGTGGTGTCGTCGGCCCCCTGGTCGATGACCTTGAAGCGGTCTTCGGGCGTCATCACCGCCGCCGAGACCTGCACCCCGCCGGTGCCCCAGCCGTAGGGCATGGGCATCTCGCGCGAGGCGAAGGGCACCTGGTAGCCGGGGATCGCCAGCCCCTTCAGGATGGCGCGGCGGATCATCCGCTTGGTCTGTTCGTCGAGGTAGGCGAAGTTGTAGGCGAGGTCGCCGGTGTCGGGGGTCATGACCGAAGGGCCTCCGCTATGGCGCGCAGGACGGCGTCCGTCCGCGTCAGGATGTCGGTGTCGTTGAAGCCGAGGACCCGGTAGCCGCGGGCCTTCAGACAGGCGGCGCGGGCCGGGTCGCGGGGGTGGCCAGTCTCGATCGCGAGGCGGTGCGCCGGGATGAGGAAATCCACGATCAGCGGGCCGACGGGCGCATGGCGGCGCACCGAAAGGCCCATGAAGCGGTGGGCGCGCAGGAACTGCCAGAGCCGCTTCTGCGCCTCCGTCATCTCGTGGCGCCGGCGCCGGGCCTCAGCCTTCTGGGCGTCGTTGTGAAAGCCGGTCATCTGGTCCCCGACCGCCGGTGTTCCGGGGGGCGTCAAGATCAGATGAACGGGGCGTGCGGTCGCTCCCGGGCCTGCCTGTCCTGTCCCTGCCCCCTCCCTGGCCCTCCCCCGCAGCGGGGGAGGGAAAGCCCTGCGGCATCGGGCGGACTCTGGACCTTGACAGGTTAATCCCGGCTTAACCGTCTTGCGCGGCAGGTTCCCTCCCCCGTCCCGGGGGAGGGTTAGGGAGGGGGGGAGGCTCACGGAGGGGGTCAGGTCAAGGCTGGGGAACGGGTAGGGCACACACGGGCCGGCGGCGCCAATGACGACAGGCGCGGGCCGTCCGCGGGCCGCTGTCAGGACCATGCTCATTCCGCCGCCTCCTGCGTGGCGGGGCGGTCCTGCGCTGCCTCTGCCTCGCGGCGCAACTTGCGGACCAGCTCCAGCTCCGACTGGAAGTCGACGTAATGCGGCAGCTTGATGTGTTCGAGGAAGCCCGTCGCCTGCACGTTGTCGCCGTGGTAGAGTACGAATTCCGCGTCCTGCGCCGGTGCGCCGCTGTCGTCCTCGCCCAGTTCCTGCCAGCGCAGCGCCCGGTCGACCAGCGCCATGGCGATGGCCTTGCGCTCGGTCTGGCCGAAGACCAGCCCGTAACCACGGGTGAACTGCGGCGGCTCGGTCTTCGAGCCCTTGAACTGGTTCACCGTCTCGCATTCGGTCAGGACGACCTCGCCGATCTCGACCGCGAAGCCGAGCTCGGGGATCTCCATCTCCACCGGCACCGCGCCGATCCGCAATTCGCCCACGAAGGCGTGGTTGCGGGCGTAGCCGCGCTGGGTCGAGTAGGCCATCCCGAGGGTAAATCCCTCGTCCGCCCGGGTCAGCGCCTGCAGGCGGAGCGCCCGTTCGGCGGGCAGTTCCAGCGGGTCGCGGGTCAGGTCCGGGGGCGTGGTGTCCTCTGCCGGGGCCTCCTCGATCAGGCCCTCGCGGTTGAGGAAGCCGGTGACATGCGGCACGGCCTCGCCCGTCGCTTCGCGTTCCGGGGCGGGGTCCGGCGTGGCCTCCGGCGCGCTTTCGGCGGCCAGTTTGAAGTCCAGCAGGCGGTGCGTGTAGTCGAAGGTCGGCCCCAGCACCTGCCCGCCGGGGAGGTCCTTGAAGGTGGCCGAGATGCGCCGGTCGCAGGCCATCGCCGCGGTGTCGAGCGGCGCGCTGCTGCCGAGGCGCGGCAGGGTCGTGCGGTAGGCGCGGATCAAGAAGACCGCCTCGATCAGGTCGCCGCGCGCCTGCTTGATCGCCAGCGCCGCGAGGTCGGGATCGTAGAGCGAGCCTTCGGCCATCACCCGGTTGACCGCCAGCGCCATCTGTTCGCGGATCTGCGGCACGGTGAGTTCGGGGATCGCGGGATCGCCGCGGCGCTCCTCGGCCAGCCAGGCGTGGGCGTTGCCGATGGCGCGTTCGCCCCCTTTGACAGCGACATACATCAGCGGTCCTCCGTTGCGGGAAACTGCACCCGGGTGGTGCGGGGCACGGCGGCGACCTGCGCGCCGCAGGTGAGGATCAGGTCGAGGCCCAGCGGGAAAAGCGTCCGGTTCCGGGACAAAAGGTCGCTTTCGGGAAGGGAGAGCGTGGCGGTGTCCCTGATGCCGGGGCCAGAAAGGCGCGCGCCTTCCGCCGTCAGCCTGTCGGTTTCGACGATGAGCGTGGCGGAGCGGTCGGGGTATTCCGGCGTGCCCAGGGGGTATTGGTCGTGGTCGAGGTCCTCCCAGCGGCCCAGGGCAAAGGTGCAGTCCGCCGCACCGCTGATCGGCGCGCCGATGTGGAAGGCGATCCACTGGCGGACGGCCGGGCAGTCTGCCGCGCCGGCCAAGTGCAGCGGCGTGTCGGCGTCGCAGAGCGTGAGCAGCACGGCGCCGGCGGCGGGCGAGAGCGGCGCGGGCGGTGTCGCGCCGTCGAGCCGGTGGATCGTGCCGGGGCGGGCCATGGCGGTCATCACGGCGCGGAAGGCGCGGGCGGAGTCCAGCGCAGGGTCGGCGAACCCGCCTTCGAGGGCGTCGGTCGTCATCAGTCGTCTCCCCGGACCATGGTGAAGAAATCCACCTTCGTCGCCGCGGCCTTGCGGGCGCGGGTGTCCCGGCGCCGGGCGGCCTCGGCGGCGAGCGGGTCCAGCACTTCGGCCCGGACACGGTCGGCGGCGCCGGTCTGCATGAGCGCGTCGATCAGGGCGGCCGCTTCCGCATGGGGTTTGTCGCGGCCCTGCACGTAGGCGTGGCCCACGGTGCCGTCTGCAAGGCGCAGCACGCAGCGGGTCACCGTCATCTCGCCGAGGTTGAAGGGCGTGCCGGTGCCCCCGGTCCGGCCTTGCACCATGACGCTGCCGGTCTCCGGGTGGCGCAGCCAGTCGGCGGCGGGGCGCGGTCCCAGCGCATCCAGCAGTTCGGCGGGACGGCCCCTGGGCGCGCGGGCCAGAAGGCCCATCCACGCGCGCCGGTCCGCGGCGCCGCCGGTGTCGTCTTGCAGGTCTTTCATCTCGACAAATCCCGCCATATCTATACAACTAGACTTATTATCGCAGATGCCGCCCCCGGGCGCGAGTCGGAAAGTGTGAAATTTGAGTAACGGAGCATCGAAACGGACGCCGCACCGGACGCCTCTGTGGGCGGAAATCGCCCGCGCGCTGCGCGACGAGATCGCCGAGGGACGTTATGGCCCGGGCGACAAGCTGCCTACCGAGGCGCAGATGGCGGAGCGTTTCGGCGTGAACCGGCACACGGTGCGGCACGGGGTGGCCTCGCTGGTGGAGGCGGGCGTGCTCCGGTCGCGCCGGGGATCGGGGGTCTTCGTGGCGGCGGCGCCGACCGATTATCCCATCGGGGCGCGCGTGCGCTTCACCGAGAACCTGCGCCGCGCGGGCCGCATGCCCGGGCGCGAGATCCTCGGGCAGGAGGTGCGCGCCGCCAGCGCGGGCGAGGCCGAGGTGCTGGACGTGGCAGAGGGCGCGCGGGTGCTGGCGAGCCATTCGCTCTCTTTCGCGGACCGGCAGCCGGTGGCGCTGGCGGAGTCGATCTACCCGCTCGACCGGCTGCCCGGGCTGCCGGAGGCCTTGGCGGAGGGCAAGGGCGTGACCCATGCGTTGCACGCGGCGGGCGTGGCGGATTACACCCGCGCCTCGACCCGGATCACTGCCGTGGCGGCGACGGCGGTTCAGGCGCTGCACCTGCACCTGGCGGAGGGCGCGCCGGTCCTGAAGACCACCAGCCTTAACGTCGACCCGGAGGGGGTGCCCATCGAGTTCGGGCGGACGTGGTGGGCGGGCGACAGGATCACCCTGACGCTGGAGGACTGACGGGGCGGAGCTGTCGGGTCGATCCCGCAGGCATGCGGCGTCCTGCGGTCGTCCGGGGTGTCGGCGGTTTCGGGAAGGTGGGCGGAGGGGCCGAGGTCAGCCATGCCCTCCCCGCCGGCCCGCCGCGTGGAGCGGGGGTGAAGGACGTGGCGCGGCGTGTCGGCGGTTTCGGTGTGGGCAGAAGGACCGGGCGTCAGCCCGCGTACTTGTCGAGGAAGGCTTCGGCGGTCAGGGTGCGGAAGTCGTCGAGCGTCTGGCGCAGGCGGTCGTGCGGCCAGTCCCACCAGGCCAGCGCGATCAGCCGGTCGGCGATGGCCTCGGGCTGGCGCAGGCGGAGGACCCTGGCCGGGGTGCCCGCGACGATGGTGTAGGGCGCCACGTCCTTCGTCACCACAGCGCCGGAGGCCACCACCGCGCCGTGGCCCAGCGTGACCTCCGGCTTGATCATGGCGCCGTGGCCGATCCAGGTGTCATGGCCGATGACCGCCCGGCGGGAGCGGCGGTGGTCGAAGAAGGCGGCGTCCGGTTCCGCGTCGTCCCAGTAGTCGTCGGAGCGGTAGAGGAAGTGGTGGCAGGCGGCGGTGTCCAGCGGGTGATCCGTGGCGCCGATCCGGGTGAATGCGGCGATGTTGGCGAACTTGCCGACGGTCGCGTTGGCGATATCGGCGTAGCGGTCGCAGTAGCTGTAGTCGCCGAGGTGGCTGTAGGCGATGCGGCTGCCGCGCCCGACCTCCGTGTAGCGGCCAAAGGTGCTTTCGGTGATCGAGCAGTCGGGCTGGACGACGGGGGCGTCCGGGGACAGGCGGGCCATGGGCGGTCCTTTTGCGTGGGTCACGGGCTGGCCGCTCAGAACGGGCGTTCCTCGCCGGTGAAGCGGAAGAAGCGGCCGGTGTCCGCGAGGGTCAGCCGGTCGGCGAGGTCGAGGATGCCCTGCGCCACCGCCTCCGGCGTTACGGGCGCGCCGGTGCCTCCCATGTCGGTCTGCACCCAGCCCGGATCGACGAGGACGCAGGCGATGCCCTCTGGCGCGAGGTCGGTCGCGAGGCCCTGCATGACCTTGTTCACCGCCGTCTTCGAGGCGCGGTAGGCGATGCGGTCGGACTTCGCGTAGCCCATGAAGGCCATCTGCGAGGAGACGGTGAGGATGCGCGCGCCCTGCCCCGCCCTGAGCGACGGCAGGAGTGCCTGCGCCACGGCGAGCGGCGCCAGCGTGTTGACCGCCAGCGTCGCGGCAAACCCGCCAAAGTCCATGTCGAGCGGCGACTGCCGGTCGGGGCCGATCACGCCCGCGTTGTTGATGAGGATGTCGACGGGGCCGATATCCGCAAGCTGGCCCGCGATGGTCGCGGGATCGTCGAGGCGCAGCGGCACGGTGCCGTCCCGCCCGTCGCGGGTGGTGCCCGCGACGGTGTGGCCGCGCGCCTTTGCCTCGGCCATGAGGGCCGCGCCGATGCCGCGGTTCACGCCGGTGACGAAGACGCGCGCCATCAGTGGCCGTCCCTGCGCCCGATCAGGCGGGCGCGCAGCTTGCCGGAGATCCAGTCCATCATCATGACCACCAGAATGATCAGGATGATGTAATAGGCAACCTCTTCCCAGTCCTTCTGGGTCTGGATCGCCTGCGTCAGCAGCAGGCCGATGCCGCCGCCGGTGATCGCGCCGATGATCGTGGCGGAGCGGGTGTTGGATTCGAGGAAGTAGAGCACCTGGCTGAGCAGCACCGGCACTATCTGCGGGATCACCCCGAAACGGATGCGCTGCACCGGGTTGGCGCCGGTGGAGGCGATGCCCTCGATCTGTTTCGGGTCGGTGTTCTCCAGCGCCTCGGAGAAGATCTTGCCGAAGGTGCCGGTGTCGGTGACGAGGATTGCCAGCGCGCCGGTCATCGGGCCGGGGCCGAAGGCGCGGGCGAGGACGACGGTCCAGATCAGCGCATCGACGCCGCGCACGAAGTCGAAGACCCGGCGCATGGCGAAACGGACGGCCATCAGCGGCGCGAAGCGTTTCGCGGCGAGGAAGGCCAGCGGCAGCGCTACGATGGCCGCGCCGAAGGTGCCGAGGAAGGCCATGAGGATGGTCTCTCCGATGGCCCAGGCGACGTCGGCGTGGCGCCACATCGGGTTGTCCCAGAAGTCCTGCCATGCGCCCGCGAGGTTCGGACGGGCCGGGTCGATCCGGTCGCCGAAGAGGATCCAGGGCAGGCCATGGCCGTGATAGGGGCTGTCGAAGGTGTAGAAGAACAGCTCCCACCCCGGGAAGTAGTTGAAGATCTCGGTCTTCGAGCGGGTGATGGTGATCCGGCCCTCGCCGGTGGTGATCGCCACGCGGTTGCGCGCGGCGTTGATCCAGTCGGGGAGGTCCGCGGGCAGATTGGTGACGACGGCGCGCCCGTCGAAGCGCGCCTCGATCGTGCCGAAGCCGGGGATGACAACTTCGGTCGCGTTTTCGGGCAGGAGCCGGACGATGTGGCCGTGCCCGAGGTCGACGGTGGTGACGGTATCGCCCGTGACCCAGTCGGGGCGGGTGCCTTCGGGATAGGCGCCCTTGCGCTCCCCCTCGACGGCGTAGTCGATCTGGCCGGAGCGGTGGTCGCGGGTGACATGCACCTTGTAGGACCACGAGTCCGAGGCCAGCGTCACGGCATTGTCCCAGCGGGCGCGCTGCGCGAGACCGGCAATGTCGAAGGCGAAAGCGATGTAGACGAGGTAGGCCAGCACCAGCGCGGGCAGCGCGAAGGCGGTCAGGCGCTTGCGCAGGAACAGCCGGTCGGCGCCGGCCTGCATCGCGGAGACATCGGCAAGGCTCATGCGTGGACTCCTTCGGTGAGGCGGTTGCGCAGTCGGCTGGAGAGCTGGTCGAAGAGCACGATGGCACCGAAGAGCAGGATGAAGATGGCCGCCGCCTCGTCGAAGCGGCCCGGGCCCCAGGCCATGGAGTTCCTGAGTTCGTAGCCCAGCCCCCCTGCGCCCACGAAGCCGAGGATGGCGGAGGCGCGGATGTTGATCTCGAACCGCAGGAGCCCGTAGCTGAGCAGGTTCGGCGCGACCTGCGGCAGGACGCCCAGCCACATGCGCTGGGTCCAGGAGGCGCCGACGGAGGACAGCCCCTCGACCGGCTTCAGATCGGCGTTCTCGGCCACCTCGGAGAAGAGCTTGCCCAGGGCGCCGGTGGAATGCACGGCTATGGCGATCATCGCGGGCACCGGGCCGCCGCCGAGGACGAAGATCAGCACCAGCGCGATGACGATCTCGGGGACGGCGCGCATCACGTCCATCAGGCGGCGGAACAGCGGGACGAGGCGCGGCCAGCGGGCGAGGCCGCGGGTCGAGAGCAGCGCGAAGACGGTGCCGAAGGCAGCGCCCAGCAGGGTGGAGACGGCGGCGATGTTCACCGTCTCGACCAGCGCGGGGAAGTACTTCACCACGAGCGAAGGCAGGTCGGCGCGCTTTTCCCAGGCCTCCGACAGGACGGCGGCGGGGTAGTCGCCCAGTTGCGACAGCCCGTCCCAGAAGCCGCCCGCGTTGCGGTCGTCGGCGACGACGAAGCCGGAGACCATGAGCAGGACGAAGATCATGAGCGTCAGCCCGCCGTAAAGGCGCTTGCGGCGGACCTGCTCCATGTAGCCGGACCGGATCTGGCCGACGGTAAGGGTGGCGTCTGTCATGGGGTTCCGTTCAGGGATGGCCCCGGGCGCGTGGCCCGGGGCGCGGTCTGCAGGATGCGGGACAAGGGCGCGCCGCTGCGGGCTGACGCGCCATTGCCGCCGGGGCGGTCGCGGATGCGATCAGCCGCCGATCTCGGCCTTGCGGGCGTCGATCACGGACTGGTAGGTGTCGTGGTCGACCGGGATGAAGCCCAGCGTGTCGCCGGCGGCCACGCCGTAGGCGCAGTCCGCGTCACGCTCATAAAGACCGTCGACCAGCGCGGTCATGCGGGTCTTCACGTCCTCGGGCAGCGCCTTGCGCAGGACCACGGGACCCTCGGGGATGACCTTGGACTTCCAGATCTCGGTCAGCTCGTTCATGTCGACGAGGCCCGCGTCCACCGCCTTGCGCAGCGCGCCGGAGTTGTAGCCGTCTTCCCAGTTGCCCTGTGCGTCGGCCCAGGTCACGCCGGCGTCGATGTCGCCGTTGAAGACCGCGACGATGGTCTGCTCGTGGCCGCCGGTGAACTTCACCTCGCCGAAGTAGTCACCGGATTCCATCGACGCGCCGGTGGCCTGCGGGATCTCGATGGAGGGGATCAGGTAGCCGGAGGTGGAGTTCGGGTCGCCGAAGCCGAAGACCTTGCCCTTCACGTCCTCCAGCTTGGTGATGCCGCTGTCCTTGCGGGCAAAACCGATGGAGTGGTAGCCGATGGAGCCGTCGAGGTTCTGCTTTACCAGCACCGGCTCGACCGCGTCAGGGTCCTGCAGGTAGACGGCGGCGTAACCGGACGCGCCCAGCCATGCCATGTCGAGCGTGCCGCCGAGCAGGCCCTGGATCACGCCATTGTAGTCGGCGGGGGCGAAGAGCTTGACCTCGACGCCCAGTTCCTCGGACGCGTAGTTCTGCAGGCAGGCGTAGGAGTTCATGCGGTCCTGGGCGTTCTCGCCGCCAAGGATGCCGATGCGGAACTCCGTGATGTCCTGCGCCTGTGCCGCGCCGGTCAGCGCGGTGGTGGCGAGGGCGATGGCGATCAGCTTTTTCATCAGTTTCTCCGTCGATGAAGGTGTGGTCGGTGGTCAGACGAGCGCGTCGGCCCTGGCGATGGCCGCCAGTTCGTGGTCGAGCGTCTCGATTTCGGTGGAGGTGGCGGCTTCGGAAAAATCCGCGCCCGCGCCGTAGATCTCGCGGGCCATGCCGGTGGTCAGCTGCGCGGGCGTGCCGTCGAAGACGATGCGCCCGTCGCGCATCCCGATCACCCGGTCGCAGTAGCGGCGCGCGGTGTCGAGCGTGTGCAGGTTGGCGATGACCGTGCGGCCGTCTTCCTCGTGGATGGTGCGCAGCGCCTGCATGACGATCTGCGCGTTCATCGGGTCGAGGGAGGCGATGGGTTCGTCGGCGAGGATCACCGCCGGGTCCTGCATCAGGGCGCGGGCGATGGCGACGCGCTGCTGCTGGCCGCCGGAGAGCGCCTCGGCCCGCTTGGGCGCCTCGGCGGCGATGCCCAGGCGGTCGAGGATCTCGATGGCGCGGTGGATGTCGGCACGCGGATATAGGTTGAAGACCGTCGACAGGGTGGAGCGGCGGTTGAGCGTGCCGTGCAGCACGTTCGACACCACGTCCATGCGCGGCACGAGGTTGAACTGCTGGAAGATCATCGCGCAGCGGCTTTGCCAGGTGCGGCGCGCGGCGCCGGTCAGGGCGGTGATCTCGCGGCCCTCGAAGCGGATCGCGCCTTCGGAGGCATCCGTGAGGCGGTTGACCATGCGCAGCAGCGTCGACTTGCCCGCGCCCGAGCGCCCGATGATGCCGATCATCGCCGGTTCCGGCACGGTGAAACTGGCACGGTCCACGGCCGTCCTGTCGCCGAAACGTCTGGTCAGATTGTCGACTTCGAGCATCGGGTCCCCCGGTTGTTACCGGGCGGTCCTACGGGCCGGGCGCGTCAGTTTCTTGACGCTTCGGATTCAGCTTTGCGACGGTCGCGCGAAGGTTCCATGACAGCGGTTGCCGTTTGCCGGGTCGCGCGGGTCAGGAGGGCCGGTTCAGGAAGGCGCTTCGCCCTGCGCCATCTGCCAGGCGTCGCCCATGGCCACGATGCAGGATGTGCCGGAGGCGTAGCGGATCACCATGGTCCAGGTGCCCTCTGCCCCGGTCCAGACCTCCAGCACCTCTTCGGGATTGCGCAGGCCGGAGGCGGCCTTGGTGATGTTGCGGTGGCTGGCGAGACGCTTTTCCATCTGCGGCGTGGGGGCGCAGATGATGTCGGCGATGGGGCTTTGCGCCGCGGCAGGGGCGGCGGACAGCAAGAGCAGGACCCCGGCGGCGGCCCGGGCCAGAATCGGTCGGAAGGGGGCTGGTGCGGCTCTCATGCACCGGAGTGTAACGTATTTATGACGTATAGCTAGCGTGTATACAAAAAACGCGCGGCGCGCCATTGGGCGCGCCGCTGGTTTGCCTGTTCGGCGGGCGTCTCAGAGCGGTGTGACACCGGCACGGCACCAGACCGCGTCGTGGTCCGAAAGCGGCCGGCCATTCGCGTCGAGCGACGGGATCACCGCCCGGTCCAGCGGGGTCAGGCCGCGCCCGGCGAACCAGTCGAGTTTCATCACGCGGGTCGGGTGCGGGGTGATGAGGCTGGGGCGCGTGGTCATGCCCTCGGCGGTGAAGGTCCAGGAATAGCCGCGCTCTTCCGCCATGGCGAACAGCGCCTCGCCCCGCCAGTCGAAGTCGGGCGGGACATGGTTGCCGGTGTTGAGGTCGCCGCCGATCAGGACGGGCATCGCGGGTGCGAAGGCGTCGATGCCGTCGAGCAGGATCTGCATCTGCCGCGCGCGGTGGTCTGAGCCGGAATTGCTTTCGAGGTGGGTGGAGACGACGCAGAGCGGCCCCGCGTCGGTCGGCACCACGGCGGCAAGCGCCATCCGGCCGCCAAGGCGCGGCTGCTCGGGATCGGCGCCCGCCGCCTCCGAGAACCAGTGGCCGTGATCGTCGAGCCGGATCAGCGTGACGCTTTCGAACGGGACCTTCGACAGGATCGCGTTGCCGTGCCAGCCGAGCGCGTTGAAGTCGTCGCTGCAGAACACCCGTTCGGTCGGCCCGCCGAGGTCGAGCTCGTGGAACTCCACCCCGTAGGCGTAGGCCATGCCCATCGCCTTGGCCATGACCTCGGTCGTGTGGCGCTGGCCGGTGCGGGCCATGCCGTGATCGACCTCTGACAGAAGCACGATGTCCGGGGCGCGGGGCGCGAGGTGGGCGGCGCTGTCCTCGGGGAAGAGGCAGCGTTCGACGTTCCATGCCACGACCGAGAGGGTCGCCGGAAACTGCGGGGCAGAGGCGGTGCCGCCGGTCTGGACCATCGACATGGCCGGGACCTCTGCCATGAGGGCGCGGTGCGCCTCGGCGGTGCGGGGCGCGGTCAGGAGGCGGTGCCGTTCGTCCACGGTGACGGGCGGCAGGGTGTCGGTGACGGTGATGGCGGGGCGGGTGGTGGCGAGGGTCACAGGCGTTGTCCGGTTTCCATGTCGAAGAGGGCGAGCGCCGCTTGCGGCAGCTCGATGGGGTGGCGGCCCGTGGCGTGGGCGCTGTCCTTCAGGACGTGCGCGGTGAAGGGCTGGCCCGCCACCTCGCCGTGCAGCAGGCGATGGGCGCCCAGTTCCTCGACCAGCGCCACGTCGAAGGCCATGGCCCCCTGCCCCACGCGCACGTCTTCCGGCCGAATGCCCAGCGTGATCGCGCCGGTGCGGCCGTTCGGGGCGGCCATGACCGGCGTGCCGTCAGGCAGCCGCACCGCGCCGTCGCCGAAGCGCGCCTCCACCAGGTTCATTGGCGGGGCGCCCATGAAGGAGGCGACGAAGGTGGACGCGGGGCTGTGGTAGATCTCGGACGGGGTGCCGATCTGTTCGATCACACCGCCGTTCAGCACCACGATCCGGTCGGCCATGGTCATCGCCTCGACCTGGTCGTGGGTCACGTAGATCGAGGTCACGCCGAGCCGGCGCTGCAGGGCCTTGATCTCGATCCGCATCTGGTTGCGCAGCTTGGCGTCGAGGTTCGAGAGCGGTTCGTCGAAGAGGAAGAGCGCCGGATCGCGGACGATGGCGCGGCCCATGGCGACGCGTTGGCGCTGGCCGCCCGAGAGTTGCGAGGGCTTGCGGTCGAGGTAGTCGGTGAGGTTCAGCATCTTCGCGGCCTCCTCGACCTTGGCATCGATCTGTGCCTTCGGAGTCTTCCGGTTCTTCAGCCCGTAACCGATGTTCCGGCGGACGGTCATGTGCGGGTAGAGCGCGTAGTTCTGGAAGACCATCGCGATGTCGCGGTCGGCGGGGTCGGTGTCGTTGACCATGCGTTCACCGATGTGGAGCGTGCCGCCGGTGATGTCCTCCAGCCCCGCGATCATCCGCAGGAGCGTGGACTTGCCGCAGCCGGAGGGGCCGACGAGCACGAGAAACTCGCCGTCGGCGATGGTGAAGCTGGTGGGCTTCACCGCCTCGAACCCGTTGGGATAGACCTTGCGGACGTCTTGCAGCGTGACCGTTGCCATTCCTTTTTTCCTTTGTCGTTTGCCCTGATGCGGCGTTTCGCGCGGGCGTGCCGGGGTCCTGTCGCGGCGGCCCGGTGGGACGCCGCCGCGCGGAGGCGGGGGTTACTTGTCGGAGTCGGTGAGGCCCTTCACGAACCAGCGCTGGAAGAAGACGACCACCAGCACCGGCGGCAGGACCGCGAGGATCGCCAGAAGGTTCGACCGCCCGTATTCCGGGATGTGGTTGCCTTCGAGGCTTTGGGTGATCTGCTTGATGCCCTGGACGAGGGTGAACTTGTCTTCCTCGGTCGAGACCATGGTGGGCCAGAGGTACTGGTTCCAGCCGTAGACGAACATGATGATGAACATCGCGGCGATCATCGTCTGGGAGAGCGGCACGAGGATGTCGATGAAGAACTTCACCGGCCCTGCCCCGTCGATCTTTGCCGCCTCGACCAGCTCTTCGGGCACGGACATGAAGAACTGCCGGAAGAAGAAGGTCGCGGTGGCCGAGGCGATCAGCGGCACGATCAGCCCGGTCCAGGTGTTCAGGAGGCCCAGCTTCTGGGTGATCTCGTAGGAGGGGACGATGCGCACCTCAAGCGGCAGGAGCAGCGTGGTGAAGATCAGCCAGAAGGCCAGCGTGGCAAAGCGCAGGCGGAAGTAGACGATGGCATAGGCGGCCATCATGGCGATGACGATCTTGCCGATGGCGAAGCCCAGCCCGAGGATCATCGAGTTGCGGAACATGTTGATGCCGGTCGTCTCGCCCGAGAAGCTCATCGACTGGAAGAGCGCCTTTTGCAGGTTCGGCCAGAAGCGGTCGCCGATTTCCAGCGAGGGGCCGTGCTGCATCACCTGCGCGTCGGGGATCGTGGTCATCTGCAGCATGGTCAGCAGCGGCACGATCATCAGCGCGGCCCCGGCGATCAGGATCGCGTGGTCGGCGACGGCACCCCAGCGCAGGGGCTTGCGGGCGGGGCGTTCCGCGGCGCGGGCCGCGGTGCGTCCGGTGGTCTGGGAAATCTCTGCCATGGCGGTCCTCAGGTGTAGTGGATGCGCCGCTCGACGAGGCGGAACTGCATGATGGTGAGCGCCAGCACCAGCACCATGAGCACGACCGACTGCGCGGAGGAGCCGCCGATGTCCTGCCCGCGGAACCCGTCGAGGTAGACCTGGTAGACCAGCGTCACCGGCTGGTCGCCGGGGTTGTTGCGCAGGATGGTGTCGATCAGGCCGAAGGTGTCGAAAAGCGCGTAGGTGATGTTGATGATCAGCAGGAAGAACCCCGTGGGCGCGAGCAGCGGGAAGGTCACCGTCCAGAAGCGCGAGATGCCGGAGCGGTTGTCGATCAGCGCCGCCTCGCGCACGGCGCGCGGGATGGACTGGAGGCCGGAGAGGAAGAAGATGAAGTTCACCGGGATCTGCTTCCAGACGGAGGCCACGACCATGGCGAAGGCGGTGTCGAAGTAGTCGAGGCGGACCTTCATCTGCCAGCCGAACTGGGCGAAGAAATCGACCATCGGGCCCCAGCGCTGGTTGAAGAGGATCAGGGCGAGGAAGCCCGCGACCGGCGGCGCCACGGCGTAGACCCACATCAGGAGCGTCCGGTAGGTCTTTGCCCCGCGCAGCACGCTGTCGGCCTTGACCGCAAGGAGCAGTGCGATGGCCAGCGAGAAGAAGGTGACGCAGAGCGAGAAGACCACCGTGAAGCCCGCGTTCTTCAGGTACTGGCTGGATGTCCAGAGCCGGGCGTAGTTCTGCAGCCCCACGAAGGTTTCGCCGAAGCCGAACGGGTCTTCGAGGAAGAACGACGAGCGCAGCGCCTGCCACGCGGGCCAGTAGAAGAACAGGCAGATGATCGAGAGCTGCGGCAGGAGCAGCAGGATCGGGAGCCACGGGTTGTCGAAAGAGGCGCGCTTCATCGCAGGTCCTTCAAAGGGGAGCGGCGGCCACCCGGGGCGGCCGCCGTCGTGTCATCGCGGAAAGGCTCAGTTCGTGGTCTGGGCGAAGCGGCCCAGCAGCTCGTTGCCTTCGGCTTCGATGGTCGAAAGCGCGTCCTCGATGGAGGTTTCGCCGTTCAGGAACTTTGCCAGCTCGCGGTTCTCGATGTCGCGGATCTGGACGTAGAAGCCCATGCGGTAGCCGTGGGTGTTCTCACCCGACTGGAGCATGAGCTGCTTGATGCCGGTCTCGGCCGCCGGGAAGCGGTCGTAGTGGCCGTCTTCCTTCGCCATCTCGTAGGCGGCCTCGGTGATCGGCACGTAGCCGGTTTCACGGTGCCACATGTACTGCACCTCGGGGGAGGTCAGGTATTCGAAGAAGGCGGCGGAGGCGGCGTTTTCCTCGTCCGACTTGCCGGACATGGCGAACAGCGACGCCCCACCGATGAAGGACTGGTAGCCCTCTTCGGTGATCGAGGCCCAGTGCGGCAGGTAGGTGGAGGCCCATTCGAACGGCAGGTCGAGCGCGGTCAGGCCGCCGAAGTCACCCGAGGAGCCGATGTACATGGCGGCGGACTGGTCGAGGAAATGCGCCTTGTTGTCGTCCCAGGAGGTGCCGTGGAACCCGAAGAGGCCCGCGTCAAGCCATTCCTTCACCTTGGTGAAGTGCATCGCCATCTCGGGGGAGTTGATCAGGATCTCGGTGCCCTCTGCGCCGTCGTAGCCGTTGTTGTTGGTGGCAAACGGCAGGTTGTGGCGGGAGTGGAAGTTCTCGACGAATTCCCAAGGCAGGTGCGTCTGCACGAGCGGGGTGTAGCCCGCGTCCTTCAGCTTCGGCGCGATGGCTTCGAACTCTTCGTAGGTGGCGGGGGCCTCGACACCGGCGGCGGCCAGAGCGTCGGCGTTGTAGTAGAGCACCGGCGAGGAGGAGTTGAACGGCATGCCGATCATCTTGCCGTCGCTGTCGGCGTAGAAGTAGCGCACGCCCGCGATGTAATCCTCGATGTCGAAGTCGACGCCGTTCTGTTCCAGCAGGTCCTGAACCGGGATCGTCGCGCCCTTGGCGCCGATCACGGTGGCGGCGCCCGCGTCGAAGACCTGAACGATGTTCGGCTGCTCGCCCGCGCGGAAGGCGGCGATGGCGGCGGTCAGGGTTTCCTCGTAGGTGCCCTTGAAGACCGGGGTGATCTCGTAGTCGGACTGGCTTTCGTTGAAGCCGGCGGCGATCTGGTTGACCACGTCGCCGAGGTGGCCGCCCATGCCGTGCCACCAGGTGATCTGGGTTTCGGCCATCGCCGTGGAGGCCGTCAGCGCAAAGGTCGCCGCGGCGGTGAAGGTCATGACGTGTTTCATCGACTGTCTCCGGTCGTTTGTGCCCAGCCGGTGCAGGGCAACAGGAATGCCGGGGCGGACCCGGGATGGGTCCGTCCTGACGGCAAGGAATTCGGGATGTCCCCATCCATCTCTTCGCCCCCGTCCGGCTGTCGGGCCGGGGACACGCGGCCACCGGCTATTTCCCTTTCATGACAGGCAGATGACCGATTTCTGAAAGTTCGGTTACAGCCGCTTTCACCGGAGGGGCTGCACCCTTGCGCCGCAGGGGAAAGGGTCACGCGACCGATACAAAACGGTCACCGCAGTGATACATCCGCGGCGTATCCGCCTCTGGAACACGTGAACCAGAAGCGCGGACGAAACGGTGACCGATCGCACGATCTTCCTGTCGGATGTCCACCTCGGCACACGCGGCTGCCGGGCGCGGCTGCTGGCGGAGTTCCTGGCGAAGCACGAGGCGGAGACGCTCTACCTTGTCGGGGATATCGTCGACGGCTGGCGGCTGAAGAAGGGCTGGCACTGGCCGGAGGATCACAACGCGGTCATCCAGGCGATCCTCGAAAAGGCGCGGGGCGGCACGCGGGTGATCTTCATCCCCGGCAACCACGACGAGGTGTTCCGCGACTACATCGGGCTGCACCTTGGCGGGATCGAGCTGAAGCGGCGCGACAGCTTCACCGCGGCGGACGGGCGGCGTTACCTCGTGACCCACGGCGACGAGTTCGACGCGGTGGTGGCGAACGCCAAGTGGCTCGCGTATCTCGGCGACAGCGCCTATGCCGCGCTGATCTGGCTGAACCCGAAGATCAACATGGTCCGCAGGCTCTGGTCGCACCGCTACTGGTCGCTGTCGAAATGGTCGAAGCAGCAGGTCAAGCAGGCGGTCAACTACATCTGCAAGTTCGAGGAAGTGCTGGCGCTGGACGCCCGTCAGAAGGGCTTCGACGGGGTGATCTGCGGCCACATCCACCATGCCTCGATCCGCGAGATCGGCGGCATCCGCTACATCAACACCGGCGACTGGGTCGAAAGCTGCACCGCGGTCATCGAGAACGCGGCGGGCGAGATGCGGCTGGTCGACTGGGAAGCCCGCAAGAACCGGCAGTTCCTGCTCGAACGGCGCGCCCGCAAGCGCGCCCGGATCGCCGCGCAGGCGGCCGGGGTCGAGCGGAGTGCACAGCTTGAACAGGAAGCGCAATGAGCGACACCACGCAGGCCCTCATCGGAGAGGCCGTCTACCAGAACCGCAGATGGTCCTTCGACACGGTTTCGGACCGGGTCTTTGCCCGGCTGTTCCGGGGCCTCGTCTATCCGCAGATCTGGGAGGATCCGGTCTGCGACATGGCGGCGCTTGGCCTGACGGCGGAGGACGATATCGTCTGCATCGCCTCGGGCGGCTGCAACGTGATGTCCTATCTGACTGCTTCGCCCGCCTCGGTCACGGCGGTGGACCTGTCGCCATGGCATGTGGAGCTGAACCGGCTGAAGCTGCTGGCGGCGCAGGTGCTGCCCGACCACGCGGGCTTCTACGACATCTTCGGTCATGCCGACCGGCCGGGGAACGAGGCGCTCTTCGACCGCTACATCCTGCGCAGGCTCGACCCGGAGGCGCGGGCCTTCTGGCAGGGGCGCCACGGGATCGTCCGGCGCAAGGCGCTGTTTTCGCGCGGGTTCCATCGCTACGGCGTGCTGGGCAGCTTCCTTGGTGCGGTGCATCTTGTCACCCGCTTGGCGGGCGTGCGGTGGGACGGGCTGTTGACGGCCACGACGCTTGAGGAGCAGCGCGCCTTCTTTGACGCTGAGATCGCGCCGCTTTACGACACGCGGCTGGTCAGGTTCGCCGCGCGGCGCCGGGCGTCGCTGTTCGGCCTCGGCATCCCGCCCGCGCAATACGACAAGCTGGCGGCGGACGCGGGCGGCGACGTGATCCCGGTGCTGCGGGAGCGGACGCGCAAGCTGTTCTGCGACTTCCCCATCGGCGAGAACTACTTTGCCTGGCAGGCGGCGACACGCGCCTACAAGCCCGAAGGCGACGGGCCGGTGCCGCCCTACCTCGAACCGCAGCACTTCGAGGCGCTGCGCGCCGCGGCCCCCCGTGTGGCGGTCTGGAACCGCTCGATCACCGACGTGCTGGCAGAGGCGCCCGCCGGGTCGAAGTCGGTCTACGTGCTGCTGGATGCGCAGGACTGGATGAGCGACGCGCAGCTGACCGCGCTGTGGGAAGAAATCACCCGCACCGCCCGGCCCGGTGCCCGCGTGCTGTTCCGGACCGGCGGCGCGGCGGACATCCTGCCCGGGCGCGTGCCTCAGGACCTGCTGGCACAGTGGGGGTATGACGAAGCGGCCTCTGCCACCGCCTTTGCCACCGACCGTTCGGCGATCTACGGCGGCGTACACCTCTACCGGAAGGTCGCTGCATGACGATGACTTCGGATCACGGGCGGCTGATGGACGATGTCTATCGCTACCAGCGGCTTTTCTATGACGTGACGCGCAAGTACTATCTGCTGGGCCGCGACGAGCTGATCGAGCGGATGGACGTCCGCCCCGGCCAGTCTGTGCTGGAGATCGCCTGCGGCACGGGGCGCAACCTTGCCGCCGTGCGCGCGAGGCACCCGGAGGCGCGGCTCTACGGGCTGGATATCTCGGAGCAGATGCTGATCTCTGCCCGGCGCAAGCTGGGGGCGGGCGTGGTGCTGGCGCAGGCCGATGCCTGCGACTTCGATGCCGAGGGCCTGTTCGGCACCGCCCGCTTCGACCACATCGTCTGTTCCTACTGCCTGTCGATGATCCCCGACTGGCAGGGCGCGATGGACGAGGCGCTGCGCCATCTCGCCCCCGGCGGGCAGTTGCACATCGTCGACTTCGGCGATCAGGGCGGCCTGCCACGGTGGTTCCGCAAGGGCCTGCGGGCATGGCTGGCGCGGTTCCACGTTGCGCCGCGCGACCGGCTGACCGACGCGCTCGACAACCTCGGCGGGCGCGTGGCGGGGGTGGAGCACCGGGGCCTCTACCGGCGCTACGCGGTGCACGCGCGGGTGACGGGCTGAGGGCCGGGGCCGCTCCTGTTTGATCGGCGCGCGCCGGACGGGATCGGCGCCCTCCCTCAGAGCGAGGGCAGCCAGAGCACCAGCGCCGGTATGGCCAGCAGCAGCGCCACGTGCAGCAGGTCGGCCAGCACGAAGGGCGCCGTGCCGCGGAAGATCGTCGTCAGCGGAATGTCCCGCGCCACGCTGCTGAGGACGTAGACGTTCATGCCCACCGGCGGCGTGATCAGCGCGATCTCGGTCATGCGCACGACCAGCACGCCGAACAGCACCGCGTCGTAGCCGAGGCCCGTGACCAGCGGGAAGAACAGCGGCACGGTCAGCGTCATCATCGCCGAGGCGTCGAGGATCATGCCGAGGAACAGGTAGAGCACGAGGATGATCAGCAGGACCGCAAGCGGCGGCAGATCCACCGCGCCGACCCAGCCGACGAGGTTCAGCGGGATGGTCGTCACGGTGACGAAGGCGTTGAAGACCAGCGCGCCGAAGAGGATGCCGAAGATCATGCCGGTGGTGCGCAGCGTGTCGTAGACGGCGGTGCGCAGGGCCGCGATGCTCAGCTTCCCGCGGAGGCCGGCGATCACCAGCGCGCCGAAGGCCCCCATGGCGCCGGCCTCCGTGGGGGTGAACCAGCCCCAGATGATGCCGCCCATGACGAAGACGAAGAGCACGATCACGTCGCCCGTGCGGCGGAACCCCTGCCAGCGGGCGGCCCAGTCGTAGCGCGGCCCGGCGGGTCCGGCCTCGGGGTTCAGGCGGCAGCGGACGGCGATCACCGTCATGTAGAAGAGCGCCAAGAGCACGCCCGGCACGATGCCCGCCGCGAACATGTCGCCAATCGAGGTCTCGGTCAGGATGCCGTAGATGATGAACATGCCGGAGGGCGGGATGAGCGACCCGATGGTGCCCCCCGCCGCGACGGAGCCGGAGGCGAGAGACAGCGAATAGCCGTGGCGCCGCATCTCGGGCAGCGCGACAAGGCCCATGGTCGCGGTGGTCGCCAGCGACGAGGCGTTGACCGATGCGAAGCCCGCCGAGGCGCCGACCGTCGCCATGGCCAGCCCGCCCCGCCGGTGTCCCAGCATCCGCGCGGCAAAGTCGTAGAGGTCCTGTCCGATGCCCGAGGCAAACAGCACATGCGCCATGAACAGGAACAGCGGCACGGTGCCGATGGCGTAGTTGGTGGCGAGGTCGAAGGCGATGACGCCGACCTTGATGATCGCCGCGTGGAAGCTGATGAGCAGGCCGAAGCCCAGCACGCCGACCAGCCCCATGGCAAAGCCGATGGGCATGCCGAAGGCGATGGCGAGGAACATCGCCGCGATGCCGATGACGCCTGCAAGGACCGGGGTCATTCCTTCGGCTCCCGGCCCGCGATGAACTGGAGGCCGCGCAGCAGGCAGACCGCGATCATCAGCGTGATCGCCGCCACCATGAGCCAGCGGAACGGGGCCACGGGAATGTCGAGAAGCGGCGTCGTCTCGCCCTGGCGGCCGCGGCGCAGCGCCTCTTCGATCCCGGCGTAAAGGACGAAGCCCCAGAAGGCGGTGCCGGCCAGCAGCATCAGCCCCTGCGACAGGCCCGCGACACGGGGCCGGAAGCTCTTGACCAGCAGCTCGACCTTGGTGTGCGCGCCGTCCCACGCCGCATAGGCCAGCGCGCAGGAGACCGTGGGGAGCAGCAGAAGCTCCGCCAGCACGTAGGTGCCCGGAAAGGCCACGCCCACGGCGCGGAAGGTCACGGTGACGACCGTCAGCGCCATGAGCGCGAGGAGCGACAGCACGCCGAGGGCCGCCGCCCCGCGCACGATCCCGCCCAGAAGTTGTTCGACCAGCCGCATGGCGTGCTCCCCGGGGACTTGCGGGGGCGCGGGTGGTGCGCCCCCGGACGTTTACTGCGTGTGCGCCGCGCGGATGGTGTCCAGCACCTCGGTGCCCGGCTTGCCCATGGCGTCGAGGTCCTCCGCCACCTCCCTGATGACCGGGGCGAAGGATTCGGAATATTCGGCCACAACCTCGGGTGCCACGGCATTGAACTTCACACCCTGTTCCTCGCCATAGGCGCGGCCCGCGTCCTCGGCCTCCTGCGCGAGCTCAAGGGTGCGCAGGCTCAGCCATTCTGTGTTGTCGTCGAAGACCTGCCGGATGTCCTCCGGAAGCCTCGACCACACGTCGCCGTTGATCCCGCGCGAGGGATAGGCGCCGCGCGAATGCGGCAGTTCGGAGTAGTAGCCGACCACCTCGGCAAAGCTGAGCGATTTCAGCGCCTCGTAGGGGGCGATCACCCCGTCGACGACGCCCTTTTCCAGCGAGGGGTAGGTTTCCGTCATCGGCATGGTCACACCCTCTGCCCCGAAGGCCGCGAGCGGGCCGATGAAGTCCACCGCCGAGCGGATGCGCAGGCCCTGAAGGTCATCGAGCGTCTCCACCGGCTTGTCGCGCAGGAGGACGTGCATCGGCGTGCCGACGTTGTAGCCGACGACGTGCACGCCATCGAGTTCCTCGTCGAAGACCGGGAACTGCTCGACAAGCTCCATGTAGACGTCGAGCACCTTCTTCGGGTCGGTGTAGCCGTAGAACATCCCCGGCACGAGCCGGTTCATGTCATAGCCCGACCGCGCATAGATCGGCGCGATATAGGCGATGTCGGCCACGCCTGCGGCCAGCTCGTCCACGCCCTCGCGCGAGGTGATGAGCGTCCGGCCCCAGTAGGGCGTGATGTCGACACGGCCGCCGGACTGTTCCTCGATCCGCGCGATCCACTCCGCGTCGGCGGCGCCGTAGGGATGCGCCTCGGTGTAGGGCGAGGCATAGGTCAGGTTGAAATCCGCGGCCCACGCGGGCAGCGCGGCAAGGCACAGTGCGATGACCGCCGTTGTTCTGAGCATGGTGTATCCTCCCTTGATGGTTCAGTGGGTCGCCGGGGTTGATGGCCCGGTCTGGTGCGCGGACGATGCCGCCAGCGCGTTTATCTGTGTGTCCGACAGGCCTGCGGCGCGCAGGACCTCGGCGGTATGGGTGCCCGGCAGGACGGCCGGGTGCGGGGTCTCGAACGGGCCGAGGCGGACCGGCGGGCCGGCCTGCGTCAGGGCGCCGCCCGGCGCGTCCAGCGCGACGACCATGCCGCGTGCGCGGAAATGCGGTTCGTTCAGGGCCTCGGCCAGAGTGTTGACCGGGGCGAACTGGGTTCCGGCCTTTTCGAGATGGTCCAGCCAGTGGGCACGGGGTTGGGTCGCGAAGATCGCCTGGAGGCCTTCGCGGATCTCGGCCCGGCGGGACGGGTCCATCTGCCATGCCGCGAACTCCGGCCGGCCCATGGCGGTGCAGAAGGCCTGCCAGTAGCGCGGTTCCATATCCGTCGTCACGAGCCACGCGCCATCGGCACAGCGCCAGAGGCCGAGGTCCGCCCGGCGCGCGCCCCTTGCGGGGAGGTCGGCGGGATCCTCGTAACGGGCGATGAGATTGGCCAGAAGCACCAGCGCACAGTCGGTCATGGCGACGTCCACATGCTGTCCCTGTCCCGTGGCACGGGCATGCATCACGGCGGCGAGCGTGGCAAAGGCGGCATGGGCGCCGGTCGCCACGTCGGCGGCAGCAAAACCCGGAAGGCCGGGGGCGTCGGGGTCCTCGCCGGTGCGGCTGAGGACACCGGCCAGCGCCAGTGCGACCGGATCGTGCCCCGGCTTGTCGCGCAGCGGGCCGGTCTGGCCGCAGAGCGTCAGGGACGTGTAGACCAGCGCCGGGTTGCCTTCGGACAGCGCCTCGTACCCGAGGCCGAGGCTGTTCAGCACGCCGGGCCGGTAATCCTCCACCACCACGTCGACCGTCGCGGCGAGGCGGCGCAGGGCGGCCTGCACGTCGGGGTCGCCGATGTCGAGGCAGACGGATTTCTTGCCCCGCGCCAGCATGTCCCGCGCCCGTTGCCGCGCGCGCCCGGCCTGATCCAGCCTGTCCCAGCCGAAGACCTTCGCCTGCTTGGCCAGTTCGCGGGGATGTTCGACGCGGATCACCTCGGCCCCCTGATCGGCCAGAAGCCACGTGCAGTAGGGCCCGGGCAGCAGCCGGGAGAAGTCGAGCACGCGGAGACCGGCCAGCGCGCTCATGTGCCCCTCCCCGGGTGCACGGCGAACAGCGGTCCCGGCACGCCGTCGGGGTCGAAGACCCCGCGCGCCTTCATCTGCGGGCTGTCCGGGACCTCCGACAGGCGGATGATCGGCGAAAGGCCCCAGCCGTGTTCGAGCGACCAGTCGCCGAGGGTCTTGCGATCGTGGCGGGCAAAGAAGGCCTCGACGATGGATTGCCAGCGCTCGATAGTCTCTTGCTCCGTATCGGCCACGAGGATCGCGTCCCAGTCGATCTCGGCCAGCTCGCCTGCCGCCCCTTCGGCCTGCATGACCCGGACAAGCGCCCGCATCATGCCGGGGTTGTCGATCATCGACCAGGTGATGAAGCCGTCCGCGCAAGGCCAGACCTGACGCACGCCGGACCTGCCCCGGACCAGCATGTTGCCGCGCCGCGTGCCGATGCGGCCGGTGTGTTCGTACATCACCGCCTCGCGGTAGTTGGCGAGCGCGGCGGCCTGCAGGGCAGAGAGCGTGATGCGCTGGCCTTCGCCGGTTTGCCGGCGCGCCCGGAGGCCCATCAGCGCCGCTGTCGCCGCCTGTATGGCGGTCAGGGCATACGCCTGTTCGCCGGGCAGGCGCAGTGGCGGGCGGTCGGGGGTGCCCGTGACGTGCATCAGCCCAGACTGCGCCATCAGCGTCAGGTCCGTCACCGGGCGCGGATTGTCAGGGAAGCCTGTGATGACCACGTGCACCAGCTCCCTTTGTTTTGCGGCAAGGGCGTCCACGTCGTCGCGCGGGCTGGAGCGACGGTCGTCGAGCAGGATATCGGCCTCTGCCAGAAGCTCTGCCAGCGGCGCGTCGCTGCGGGTCATGCCCTTGTGCCACGCCTTTTCGCGCGGCCCGGTCAGGGGCGCGGCCCCGGCCAGCACCACTTCGGCACCCAGACGAGCCAGCATGCTGCCGCCGAAATCGGCAAGGTGGTCGGCAAGGACCACGGCGCGGATACCGTCGAGCAGCATCATGCCAGTGCCCCCTCTGCCATGAGGCTGTCGATCTCGTCAGGCGTCAGGCCGATCTCGGCGAAGACCTCGGCGTTGTCGGCGCCAAGGCAAGGCGACGGGCCGACATGACCCGGGGTTGCGCTGAACCGGTAGGGCGGTGCGGGCATCTTCGCCGTGCCGATCACCGGGTGGTCCACGGACACGAAATGCCCCGCCGCGTTCAGCGCGGGGTGTTCCGACAAGCCCCTGCCGTCCAGCACGAGGGCAGCGGGCACGCCGGCCTTCACCAGCGTATCCTCCAGCGCGCCGCCGTCCATGGGGCGGGTGAGGTCGGTCAACGCGGCCTCCAGCGCGGCGCGGCTGGCGCGGCGTGCCTCTGCCGTGGGCCAGCGGTCATGAAGGTCCGGTGCGTCCAGAACCGTGCAGAGCGCCTGCCACTGGGCGTCGGTCTCGCAGGCGATGGCGATCCATCCGTCCGGGCCACAGGGGAAGACGCCATGCGGAGCCATTTCCGGATCGGCGTTGGCGGGCTTGTCGTCCGGCATTCCGGCAAAGAGGTCGCCCGCGACCTGCACCATCGCCTCGATCTGGCTGACGTCGACATGCACCCCCTGCCCCGTCCGGTCGCGATGTTCCAGTGCGGAGAGGATCGCAACGGTCAGCATCATGGGCGCCACCACGTCGCCATAGGCGAAGGGCGGCATGTGCGGCTCCGACCCCGGCCAGCCGGTCATGTCGCAATGCCCCGACCACGCCGCGGCGGAGTTGCCGTACCCCCGGAACCCGACCATCGGCCCGGTCCGCCCGGCGACCGACACGCTGGCGAGGATGATCCCGGGCCGCAACTGTTGCAAAGTTTCCCAGTCGAGGCCGATGCGGTCCATGTAGCCGGGGCCGAAATTCTCGACCACCACGTCCGCCCAGGCCACCAGCCGCTTCGCCACCTCGACCCCGCGGGGATCGGACAGGTTGATCGTGACGCTTTTCTTGGAGGTGTTGGTCTGGGCGAAGAAGACCGACGCGTCGGGCGATTTTCGGTCCCCGCCTGCGAAGGGCGGAGAGCGGCGGCCAAGGTCGAGGCGGCGGGCGGATTCCACCTTCACCACGGTGGCGCCGTTGTCGGCCAGGTCCTTCGTCGACCGCGGACCGGCGCCCACCCATGAGAAATCCGCCACCTTCAGCCCGTCGAGCGCACCCATCATCCGGCCTCCACCTCGTCCAGTTCTGCGCGCACCCGCGCCTCCATCGCCGCGCGGTCCCAGTCGCGCGGGTCCACCATGTCGGAGTGTATCTCGACCACGCGCACACCGGCAGCCTTCAGCGCCTCTCGCGCGAAATACGATCCGTAGCCCGAGAACCGGTCGTGTTCCGGCACCAGCATCACCGCCACGTCGATCCGCCAGCGCCGCGCCTCCTTCACCAGCCATTCGTTGACCCAGGGCGGCTGGTGCAACTGTTCGTTCATCGCCGAGACCCGCGCGGCGAGGGCGCGCAGCGGGTCGCCATGGTCGGCACGGATGTAGCCGTCCGCCGCAAACGGCAGGTACATCGACCAGCAGAAGACCGCGCCGTGGGTTTCTTCGAAGGCGGTGTAGAAGGACGTGTCGAACCACAGGCCCGCGCCGATCCACATCATGCGAATGCGTTCGCCGTCGCAGACCGCCTCGCCCCGCTCGATCCGCCCGGCCACCTCGTCGCGGAAGGCGCGGACATGGTCGAGCGCCCGGTCGGAACCACGGTGCCACTGCGGGATCATGACGTTGGGCATCTGTTCGGCGATGCCCACGGGGCACTTTTCGGCACCGGCGATCATGTCGGCGACGGTGTCGAGCATACGCTCCTGTTCGTCGATCCGGGCCATGTAGGCGGCGAAACCGTCGCGGTCGAAGTCCCGGCCCGACAGGCGTTCGAGGGCGGCGATCAGGATCTCCATCTCGGCCACCATGAGGTCGAGACGGGCCGATCCGTAGAGGTCTTCCCACCCCTCGCGGGCGCGCTCCCACCAGTCCGGCGCGGGGTCCGGCGTGGCGGGGGCCGAGAGCAGGTGCAGCTCTGCCCCGGTCAGCTCTGCCCAGCGTTGGAAGATGCGCGGGTGTTCGTCCGAACTGGCCCGCGCGCAGAGGATCGCGGGCGCGGGCAGACCCCCCCAGGGCTGCCGGTCGAAATCGCCTTCCATCTGCGCGATGAGCGGCAGGCTGGAATAGCGCGGCAGATGCGCATGGAACCCGAGCGCCACCATCCGGTCGAGGTAATGCGGCGCCAGTTGCTTGGCCGAGATCACCGCCGACCACCACTGGTTGGTGACCATGGGCACGTCCATGAAGTGGAACAGCTCGTGCGGGGTGTCGGCGTTGACGAAGGCAAAGGCCGCGCCGTCGGCGATCTGCCGACGCAGACCCTTCAGCCAGTCGCGCTGCCACGCGGTCGCCTCGGCCGCACAGGTCATGCCAGGGCCTCCGCGATGCGGCGGCGGGTCCTGTCCTGCCATGTGTCGTCCGGGCGGAACGGGCGGAAGCCAAGATCGAGGAAGCTTGCGCCTTGTGCCTCTGCCGCGCGGCGCAGGCCCGGCAGTTCCCAGCCGAAGGAATCGTCGGAGGCGTCGGTGCTGGCGATCACGAGGTCGGCACCCGCGATCCCGTCGTGCAGCGCACGGGTGAAACGCGCGGGCGGCGCGGCGCGGGTCGCCAGCGGGTCCGCCACGATCCGGCGCAGCAGGTCGGCCGCGTCCACCGGCTGCGGCGCGGCGCGGCCGTAGTCCTGAAGATCGGCGCACACCTGCCCGACCTCCGCGCAGAGGGTATGCAGCACGGGGATGTCGCAGGCGCTGCCGGTCAGCACGATGGACGGGCCGCGCCCCCGCGGCATCTCCCTTATCAGCGCCGCGTGCTGCGACGGCGTCAGCCAGCGCCCGGCGTTGCGCGCGACGAAGGCATCGGGGCCGCCGGGCGGCAAGGCGGCCAGGGCATCGGCCCTTCGGGTCTCCTCCGTTACGGCCCCGGCCAGACGGTCGGGGTCGAGCTTTGCGCCCAGCGTCTCTTCGAGGTGTGCCCTGAGGCGGTCGAGTTCGTGGCGATTGAAGGCCGCGACGGGCGCGCTGTCTGTGTGGAGCGCGTTCCACAGGTGCAACCGGGGGCCGCCCTGCGTCAGACGCCCCTGCCGCCGCAGCTCTGTCGCGTATTGATAGGCGGTGAGGCCTGCGACGTCGTCGCGGGCGAAGATCAGCGTGGCGTAGGGGGCGAAGGCGCCCGCAGCGAAGCGGTGCAGGAACCGGGTGGCGAAGGGGTCGAGGAAGTCTTCGGTCACCGAACGCACCAGATCGCTTGTCGGCCCCTCGGCCGCATCCGCCAGCGGTGGCGCCTTCACGTCCACCGCAAGACCGCCCAAAGCCGCGACCAGCGGCAGTGGCACGCCCTCGCCGAAGACACCGACCAGCGCCGCGCCGTCCGGGCGCACGCCATCGGCGCGCAGGTCGAAAGCTCTCTGCAAGGTCGCGTCAACCGGCATGTCGCCCTCCCCTGCGAACATGGCCCAACTTGGTTCATCTTGGAAACCTTTTGTCGGATCTGTCAACACCCATGTTTGACAATCCACCATGCTACGGCTTAGCGAATGAAAAAGCGGGGGATCACGCCGAAGATGACACAGCGACCTGGAAAAGACGGCGGTCCGGACCTTGGCCACCTGGCGACGGACATCTCCTTTGTCACCCGGCTTCTGCGGACGCGGATCCTCGAACGCAACGAGTCGTTCTTCGCCACGCACGCGGTGGCAGGCGGCGAGGTCGCGGTGCTTAATCTCATCGGGCTCAATCCGGGACTGACGCAGAAGGACCTTGCCAAAGCCGTCGTGCTCAGGAAATCCGCCCTTACAAAACTGGTGAACGAGATCGAACGCACCGGGCTGATCGAGCGCCGGAAGGAAGGCGCGGACAAGCGGCTGAACGCGCTCTACCTGACGGAGGCGGGCGAGGCACGGCTGGCGCGCATGCGGCCCGACATGGCCCGGCTGCAGGAGGAATTCCTGGCGCCGCTGTCCCCGGCAGAACGCGCGATGCTGTTCGAACTTCTGTGGCGCCTGATCGGAAGCGCGGTGACCGAAGACGGGGACACGGACCCTCACGCCTCTTGACAGAAGCTGCCTGACTGTTTCTTTTGGAAACCAAATACGCGGATGACCGTACAGGTCTGCGTGTGTGGAAACGTCGGGGAGGGACACATGGCGAAACCGCTCGAAGGCATTCGCATCGCGGACTTCAGCCATGTCATCGCGGGGCCGCTGGCGACCCAGTTCCTCAACCTGCTGGGCGCGGAGGTCATCAAGGTTGAACCGCCGGCGGGCGATCCGATGCGGTTCTACACGCGAGACCCGGCGCGGCGCGGCATGGCAGAGCCGTTCGTCGGCGCCAACGCGGGCAAGAAATCCATTGTTCTGGACCTCAAGTCCGACGCGGGCCTGTCGGCTGCACGGGCGCTGGTGGCCAGCGCCGACGTGGTGGTCGAGAACTTCCGGCCCGGCGTGGCGGAACGGCTGGGGCTTGGTGCCGACGCGCTGACCGGCGCACACCCTTCGCTGATCTACTGCTCCGTCTCCGGGTTTGGTCAGGACGGGCCGCTGCGCGATTTCCCGGCCATCGACCAGGTGATCCAGAGCGTTTCGGGCCTGATGCTGTTGTCGGGCCACGAAGGCGAGGCGGCGGAGCGCGTAGGCTTTCCCATCGTCGACACCTATTCCGCCCTGCTGTCGGCCTTTGCGATCCTCTCGGCGGTGCTGCAGCGGGAACGCGATCCCGCGCGCCGGGGGCAAGTGATCGATGTGTCGATGCTGGACGCGACGATGGTGATGATGAGTTCCGTGGTCGTGCCGCTGATGATGAGCGGGCAGACCCCGGTGCGCGCGGGCAATCGCGGCTTCTCCGGCGCGCCGACCGCCGACACCTTCCCCACCGCGGAGGGCGAGATCACCATCGGCGCGGTGCAGCAGGTGCAGGTGGAGCGGCTGTTCCGGGTGCTGGGCTGCATGTCGCTGCTGG
Organism: Sagittula sp. P11; assembly: GCF_002814095.1. NCBI lineage: Bacteria > Pseudomonadati > Pseudomonadota > Alphaproteobacteria > Rhodobacterales > Roseobacteraceae > Sagittula > Sagittula sp. P11. The sequence goes on along the minus strand of NZ_CP021913.1, from coordinate 3,107,068 downwards.
ACGATGCACGGTTCGCGACGCCTGAAGGCCGGATGACACATGACACCGAGTTGCGCGCGCTGCTGGTGGCGCGCTTCGACGAGCGCACCGCCTCCGAATGGGAGGCCGACCTCGCGGCGGCGGGGGTGCCCGCCGGGAAGGTCCGGCCATTGGGCGAAGCGATGGAGATGGAGCAGTTGCGCGACCGCGACCTGTTCCTCGACCTCGACGACGGGTCGCGCGTGCTGAACGCCGGTTTCCGCTTCAGGCACGACGGCCCCGGGGTCAGCGCCCCTGCCCCGTCGCTCGGCGCCGATACGGAGGAGGTGCTGTCCGCGCTCCGGATCGGGTCAGGGCAGGCGAAACGCCGGTTTTGGTGATCAGCTTTCCACTGTGCCGGACGTCGCCATGAACTGTTCGACTGTGGGCGTGACCCGTTCGAACTGGTCCAGTTGCCGGGCGTAGAGGTGGCCGCCAAGCCGCCCCACCGCGTCGATGCCGATCTGGTCGACGTACAGCGTTTCGGGATCGACGAGGGTTTCGCGCACGAACATCCGCTTGACCTCTCCCAGCACGATGACGCGCGCGGGCGTGACCGGCACGGTCTGCACGAGGTGGCATTCGAAGGCCGCGGGCGCGGCGGTGATGCGCGGGCTGCGCACGGTCTCGCCCGGAACGGTTGTCAGTCCCGCGACCGACAGCTCGTCCACGTCCGCCGGGAACTTGATCGAACAGATCTCCATCTGGTCCACCAGCGCGTGGTCGGAGATGTGGACCGTGAATTCCTTCGTGGCGAGGATGTTGGCCGCGGTGTCCTTCGGCGTGCCATCCGGCTTGTATTCGATCCCGATCGCCCTGATCGCCGGATCGTGGGTCAGGATGTTGAAGAAACTGAACGACCCGGCGTTGGGAATGCCGTCTTCGGACAGGGTGGTGATCAGGGCGATGGGCCGCGGGATGACCGTCCCGATCAGGAGCTTGTAGCGCTCCTTTGGGGTCAGTTCCGCGAAGTCGAAAGCGTGGCTGTTCATCGAGTGTCCTTCCGGCAGGCGCCTTACGGTCTGGCATCCGGCGCGGGCCGGGTCCAGTCACCGTGCCCCTGCACCGCCCTTCGGACCGTGCGAACGCCTGCGGAAGAAGCAAAGGGCCGGGTTGTCAGACGCTGATCGTCGCCTCGACCGCGCGGCGCCAGGCGGCGTATCTGGCGGTGCGCGTTTCCTCGGTGATCGCCGGGGTGAAGCTGCGCTCCAGCGCCCAGCCTTTCGCGAAAGCCTCCCTGTCCGGGTAGACCCCGGCCTTCTGCCCGGCCAGCCAGGCCGCGCCAAGCGCGGTCGTCTCGAGCACCTTGGGCCGGTCCACCCGCGCGCCGATGATGTCGGAGAGGAACTGCATGGCGAAGTCCGACGCGCTCATTCCGCCGTCCACCCGCAGCGTGGCCGAACCGGTCCCGTCCGTGCCCATGTCGGCCTGCATCGCGGTCAGCAGGTCGCGCGTCTGGTAGCCCACGCTTTCGAGCGCGGCGCGGGCGAACTCGGCGGGGCCGGAATTGCGGGTCAGCCCGAAGACCGCACCGCGGCAATCGGCATTCCAGTAGGGCGCGCCGAGGCCGGTGAAGGCCGGGACAAGCACGAGGTCCTGCGCCGGATCGGCCTGTTCGGCCAGGGCCTGCGTCTCGGCGGCGCCGCGGATGATCTTCAGCCCGTCGCGCAGCCATTGCACCACCGCGCCCGCAACGAAGATCGACCCTTCGAGCGCATAGGTCGGCTTGCCGTCAAGCTGGTAGGCGATGGTCGTCAGGAGGCGATTCTGCGACCGGACGGGCGTGTCGCCGGTGTTCAGCAGCGCAAAGCAGCCGGTGCCGTAGGTCGATTTCAGCATGCCGGGCCCGAAACACGCCTGCCCGACCGTCGCCGCCTGCTGGTCCCCGGCGATGCCGAGGATCGGGATCGGACGGCCGAACAGGTCCGGCCGTGTCTCGCCGAAGTCGGAGGCGCAGTCGCGCACTTCGGGCAGCATGTCCATGGGGATGCCCAGCCGGTCGCAGATGGTCCGCGACCACCGGCCCTTGCGGATGTCGTAAAGCATTGTGCGCGCGGCGTTGGTGGCGTCGGTGAGATGCACCTTGCCCCCTGTCAGGTTCCACAAGAGCCATGTGTCGACGGTGCCGAAGACAAGCTCCCCCGCCTCGGCCCGTGCCCGGACGCCGTCGACGTTGTCCAGCAGCCAGGCCAGTTTCGTGCCGGAGAAATAGGGATCGAGCAGCAACCCGGTGCGGTCGGTGACGACCTCTTCGAAGCCTTCCGCCTTCAGCGTCCGGCACATGCCGGAGGTGCGGCGGTCCTGCCAGACGATGGCGTTGTGAACGGGTTTGCCGGTCTTGCGGTCCCAGACCAGCGTGGTTTCGCGCTGGTTGGTGATGCCGATGGCGGCGATGTCGGTGGTGCCGGCCTTCTCGATGGCGGCGCGGCAGGTGGCGGCGGTGGTGGCCCAGAGGTCCGTCGCATCGTGCTCCACCCAGCCGCTGGCGGGGAAATGCTGGGGAAACTCTTCCTGCGCGGAGGCGACCGCCGTCATGGATGCGTCGAAGACGATGGCGCGGGTCGAGGTGGTGCCCTGGTCGATGGCCAGAATATGAGTCATGACCGCCTCTCCTCAAAGCGATGTCGGGGCGCCGTTGCGGCACGTCATGCGGGGGAATACGGGAAGACCGGGGCCCGATCAGGGGCCCCGGTCGATGAGACGGCTTACTGCCAGGACTGGATCAGCTCGTCGTAGCTGACGGTCTTGGGCTCTTCGTCTTCGTTTTCGAGCTTCGGATAGGGCGCGCCCGGCTGTTCGAACCAGTACTCGGCTTCACGCTCTTCGTTCAGCTTCGGACCGATATCGCCCTGGATGCCGGCACGCTCCAGACGCTCGAGCACACGCTCCTGGTCGGCGCACAGCGCGTCGAGGGCTTCCTGCGGGGTCTTGGCGCCGGACATGGCGTCACCGATGTTCTGCCACCAGAGCTGTGCCAGCTTCGGGTAGTCGGGCACGTTGGTGCCGGTCGGCGACCATGCCGTCCGTGCGGGAGAGCGGTAGAATTCCACCAGGCCGCCCAGCTTGTCGGCGCGCTCGGTGAAGCTCTCGTGCTGCACGGTGGACTCGCGGATGAAGGTCAGGCCCACGTGGGACTTCTTCACGTCCACGGTCTTGGAGGTGACGAACTGCGCGTAGAGCCATGCGGCCTTGGCGCGGTCTTCCGGGGTGGACTTCATCAGCGTCCAGGAACCGGCGTCCTGATAGCCGACCTTCTGGCCTTCCTTCCAGTAGACGCCGTGCGGGGACGGTGCCATGCGCCACTTGGGCGTGCCGTCCTCGTTCATCACCGGCAGACCCGGCTTCACGGTGTCCGCGGTGAAGGCGGTGTACCAGAACATCTGCTGGGCGATGTTGCCCTGCGCCGGGATCGGGCCTGCCTCCGAGAAGGTCATGCCTGCGGCCGCCGGGGGCGTGTAGTTCTCAAGCCACTCGATCGCCTTGGTGACGGCGTAGACCGCCGCGGGCGAGTTGGTCGCACCGCCGCGCGCCACGCAGGACCCCACCGGCTGGGACTGCTCGTTCACGCGGATGCCCCATTCGTCGACCGGAAGGCCGTTGGGTTCACCCACGTCGCCCATGCCGGCCATGGACATCCACGCATCGGTGTAACGCCAGCCGAGCGAGGGGTCCTTCTTGCCGTAGTCCATGTTGCCGAAGATCTCGCCCTCGACGCCCATGTGGCTGAGGTCGCGGCCGGTGAAGAACTCCGCGATGTCCTCGTAGGCCGACCAGTTGACCGGAACGCCCAGCTCGTAGCCGTACTTCTCCATGAAGTCGGCCTTGTTCTTCTCGTCGTTGAACCAGTCGTAGCGGAACCAGTAAAGGTTCGCGAACTGCTGGGTCGGAAGCTGGTAGACCTTGCCGTCCGGGCCGGTGGTGAAGCTGAGGCCGATGAAGTCCTCGAGGTCGAGACCGGGGTTGGTCACGTCCGCGCCTTCGTTGGCGATCCAGTCGGTCAGGTTGCGCACCTGCTGGTAGCGCCAGTGGGTGCCGATCAGGTCGGAGTCGTTGATGTAGGCGTCGTAGATGTTCTCGCCCGACTGCATCTGGGTCTGCAGCTTTTCGACCACGTCGCCTTCGCCGATCAGGTCGTGGGTGACGTTGATGCCGGTGATCGCGGTGAAGGCCGGGGCAAGCACCTGGCTTTCATACTCGTGCGTGGTGATGGTTTCGGACACCACCTTGATGTCCATGCCCTGGAAGGGCTGGGCCGCGTCGACGAAGAACTGCATCTCCGCCTCCTGCTCCTCGCGGGTGAGCGACGACATGTCGCCGATCTCCTCGTCGAGGAACGCGCGCGCGGCGTCCATGTCGGCAAAGGCCGGACCCGCAAGGATCAGCAGCGCCGCCGTGGTTGATTTCAACTTGTAGTTCATGTTCGGTTTCCTCCCATATCAGAACCGTTTTTATTCCGAGGATCTTGTGTTCCGTCGTGGCCGGGTCTCCTCGTGCCCCGGTCACTCAGGCCTGTGTCTACACCCAGCGGAAAACCGCGGCGGCGTAGACGAGACAGACGATGAGGGCGTAAGGCTGCGTGTCCGGCCCCACGAGGCCGAGCCACGCGAGATTGATGAAGGCCGAGCCGAGCAGCGTGATGAAGAGCCGGTCGCCGCGCGTCGTCTCGATCTTGAGGACGCCCATGCGGGGCCGTTCGGGAAACCTGATCGCCAGAAAGGTGAAGACGATCAGCAGCGACGCGATGACCATGAAGAAGATCGCCGTCGGCCAGGTCCATGCCATCCAGTCCATTAGAAACCTCTCTCTAGTAGAGCAGTAATGTGCGGATTTTCGCCAACCGAATAGGTAAGGTCGGCATGGCCGGGCTTCCGGACCGTTAACACACTGTCCTCGCCTTTCATCTCTGCTAACTCGGCATTTTCGATGTCTAGCGGCGTCAAAAACTCTTTAAGTGCCTCACGCATATGGCCTTCGATATCGATGTCGCCTGGCAATCGATACGACTTTAAGACCTCAACGCCGTCGTAAATCTCAACGATAAATTCCAGTTGATCAGCCATCACACCCTCCCCAGGGCAAAGCCCTTGGCGATGTAGTTGCGGACGAAGTAGATCACGAGCGCGCCGGGCACGATGGTCAGGATGCCCGCTGCGGCGAGCACGCCCCAGTCGATGCCCGAAGCGCCTTGGGTGCGGGTCATGATTGCGGCGATGGGCTTTGCGTCCACAGTCGTCAGCGTGCGCGACAGCAGCAGTTCCACCCACGAGAACATGAAGCAGAAGAAGGCCGCGACGCCGATGCCGGAGGCAATGAGCGGCGTGAAGATCTTCACGAAGAAGGCGCCGAACGAGTAGCCGTCGATATAGGCGGTCTCGTCGATCTCCTTCGGGACGCCGCGCATGAAGCCTTCGAGGATCCAGACCGCAAGCGGCACGTTGAACAGGCAGTGCGCCAGCGCCACGGCGATGTGCGTATCGAAGAGGCCCACCGACGAATAGAGCTGGAAGAACGGCAGCGCGAAGACGGCCGGGGGCGCCATGCGGTTGGTGAGCAGCCAGAAGAACAGATGCTTGTCGCCCATGAAGTGATAGCGCGAGAAGGCATAGGCCGCGGGCAGCGCCACCGCGAGGCTGATGACCGTGTTCATCACCACGTAGATCAGCGAGTTCACGTAGCCCATGTACCACGCCGGATCGGTGAGGATCGTGCGGTAGTTGTCGAGCGTCAGGTCCCGCGGCCAGAGCGTGAAGGAGTTCAGGATCTCCGTGTTGGTCTTCAGGCTCATGTTCAGCAGCCAGTAGATCGGCAGCAGCAGGAACAGCAGGTAAAGCGTCATCACCACCGCGGAGCCGCTGGGCCGGAAGGGCTGGCGCGTCCTGGCCTTCGTGCGTTTTGCGGTCACGTCGCCCGGCAGGGACGCGGCACCGGGGGCAGAGGTCGTATCGGCCATCGGTCAGCCCTCCCTTTTGTCGAGGTTCGTCATCACGGTGTAGAACACCCAGGAAATCGCGAGGATCACGAGGAAGTACATCAGCGAGAAGGCTGCCGCCGGTCCGAGGTCAAACTGTCCCAGCGCCATCTTCACGAGGTCGATGGACAGGAGCGTGGTAGCGTTGCCGGGTCCGCCGCCGGTGACGACGAAGGGCTCGGTGTAGATCATGAAGCTGTCCATGAAGCGCAGCAGGATCGCGATCATCAGGACGCCCATCATCTTGGGCAGCTCAATGAAGCGGAACACCTTCCAGCGCGACGCCTGGTCGATCTTGGCCGCCTGGTAGTAGGCGTCGGGGATCGACTTCAGACCGGCATAGGCCAGGAGTGCGACCAGCGAGGTCCAGTGCCAGACGTCCATGACGATGATGGTGATCCAGGCCGCGACCGTGTCCTGCGTGTAGTTGTAGCTGATCCCGATGGCGTCGAGAGTGTAGCCCAGCAGGCCGATGTCGACGCGGCCGAATATCTGCCAGATGGTGCCGACCACGTTCCACGGGATGAGCAGCGGCAGGGACATGAGTACGAGGCACAGGCTCGACCAGAAGCCGCGCTTGGGCATGTTGAGCGCCACGAAGATGCCCAGCGGGATCTCGATCGCGAGGATGATGGCCGAGAACATGAGCTGGCGCCCCAGCGCGTTCCACATGCGCTCGGAAGAAAGCATTTCCTCGAACCATTCGAGACCGGCCCAGAAGAACTGGTTGTTCCCGAAGGTGTCCTGAACGGAGTAGTTGACCACCGTCATCAGCGGGATCACCGCCGAGAAGGCGACCAGCAGCAGGACGGGAAGGACAAGGAACCAGGCCTTCTGATTGACTGTCTTATCCATCACGCGGCCTCCCCTGCCGGTGCGCTCCGCCCGAGGGGGGCGACACGCCAGTCGTTGGCGTAGACGTTGACGTGGTCCGGATCGAAGACGACGCGGTTCATGTCGGTGCTGACCTGCTCGTCCTCTCCGGCGATGATGTTGATGTCGTGGCCGAAGACCTCGGCCCGGATGATCTTGTGACGGCCCACGTCCTCCACCCGGTTCACGGTGACCGGCAGCCCCTCCGTCTGGCTGAGGCGGACGTATTCGGGGCGGACACCGATCTCCACCCGCCCGTCGAGCGGCCCGTAGCCATGGGCCAGCGGGATGCTGGCGCCGTCGAGATGGGCGGTGGAACCCTCGACCCGCGCCGGGATGACGTTCATGCCCGGCGAGCCGATGAAGTATCCGACGAAGGTGTGCTCGGGCCGCTCGAAGAGTTCCTCGGGCGTGCCGATCTGCACCACGCGCCCGTCGTACATCACAACGACCTTGTCGGCGAAGGTCAGCGCCTCCGTCTGGTCGTGGGTGACGTAGATCATCGTGTGGCCGAAATCGTGGTGCAGCTTCTTGAGCTGCGTGCGGAGTTCCCACTTCATGTGCGGGTCGATGACGGTCAGCGGCTCATCGAAGAGCAGCGCGTTCACGTCCTTGCGCACCATGCCCCGCCCGAGGCTGATCTTCTGCTTGGCATCCGCCGTAAGGCCGCGGGCCTTCTTCTTCAGCATGTCCTCCATGCCGATCATGCGGGCGATTTCCTGAACTCGTTCAGCGACATAGGATTCGTCCCGCCCCCTGTTGCGCAGCGGGAAGGCAAGGTTGTCCTGCACGGTCATCGTGTCGTAGACGACCGGGAACTGGAAGACCTGCGCGATGTTGCGCTCTGCCGTGGGCGCGTGTGTGACGTCCTGCCCATCGAACAGGATGCGCCCCTGGCTGGGATGCAGCAGGCCCGAGATGATGTTGAGCAGCGTGGATTTCCCGCAGCCCGAGGCGCCGAGCAGCGCGTAGGCGGCGCCGTCGTCCCAGTCGTGGTTCAGTTCCTTCAGGGCAAAGTCGTCCTCGCCCGTCGGGTTCGGCAGGTAGGAGTGGGCGAGGTTGTCGAGCGTGATCTTGGCCATTGTCCCCTCCCTCAGGCTGCCAGCGCGTAGGCGGCGGGTGCGACGAGATTGCCGTCTTCGCCGAAGATGTAGATGTGGCGCGGGTCGAGCCAGACACTCAGCTCCTCGCCAAGCGACAGGTGGTGGACGCCGTGGATCAGGCCGACCCAGCGCTCGCCGTGGTGGTCGAGATGCACGAAGGTCTCCGATCCGGTCAGTTCGGTCACGCCGAGCGTCGCCTTGAATTCGATGGCTTCGGCAGCGTGGCGCATGATTTCGAGGTGGTTGGGCCGGAAACCCGCCGTGTATCGGCCATCGGCCAGCGTCGCGATCTGGCCCGTGGCCGGTGCGGTCTGACCGTCGCCGAACGCGATCTCGTTGCCGGTCTTGGTGATCTGCAGGAAGTTCATCGGCGGATCGCTGAAGACGCGCGCTGTCGTCGCATCGACCGGCTGGCGATAGACCGAGGGGGTCGGGCCGAATTGCGTGATCCGCCCTTCCCAGAGCGTCGCGACGTGGCCGCCCAGCAGCAGCGCCTCTTCCGGTTCCGTCGTGGCGTAGACGAAGATGCTGCCCGATGCCTCGAAGATCTTCGGGATCTCGACGCGCAATTCCTCGCGCAGCTTGTAGTCGAGGTTGGCCAGCGGTTCGTCCAGCAGCACCAGCCCGGCGTTCTTGACCAGGGCCCGCGCCAGGGCGCAGCGCTGCTGCTGCCCGCCGGACAGTTCCAGCGGCTTGCGGTCGAGCATCGGGCCGAGCTTCATCATCTCGGCGGTCTCGCGCACGCGGCGGTCGATCTCGGCCTTGTCGGCCCCCATCAGCTTCATCGGGGACGCGATGTTGTCGTAGACGGTCATCGACGGGTAGTTGATGAACTGCTGGTAGACCATGGCGACCTTGCGGTCCTGCACGCGCTGCCCGGTCACGTCCTCGCCGTTCCAGAACACCTTGCCGGTGGCCGGCACGTCGAGCCCGGCCATCAGCCGCATCAGAGACGTCTTGCCCGAAAGCGTCGGCCCCAGAAGGACGTTCATCGTGCCCTTTTCCAACGTCAGGTCGGTGGGGTAGATGTGCGTCTGCCCCTCCACGATCTTGGACACGCCCTTCAGTTCCAGCGTCATCCGGTCCTCCTCGTCATTCGGCCGCCGCAGAGGCGCCGCGCCGGTTCTGCGTCATCCATGTGTTCAGTTCCTCGATTTGCGCGCGATCCAGCCGGAGCCCCAGCTTGTTTCGGCGCCAGACCACGTCTTCGGCGGTGCGGGCAAATTCGCGGTCCATCAGCCAGTTCACTTCCGCCTCGGTCATCGTGGCACCGAAGTCGCGGCCAAGGTCCGTGGCCGCCTTCGCGTCGCCGAGGACCTTTGCGGCTTCGGTGCCGTAGGCCCGGACAAGGCGCTTCGCCCAGAAGTCGGTCAGGAAGGGATATTTCACCTTCAGCGCGCCGATCTGGTCCGCCACGCCCGTCACCGGGAAATCCCCGCCCGGCAGCGGAACGCCCGCCGTCCATGCGCCCTTCGTCACCGTCAGTTGCGCGCCGATCTTCTCGAGCGCGCTTTCGGCGAGGCGGCGATAGGTGGTGATCTTGCCGCCGAAGATGTTGAGCATCGGCGCGCCGGTGCTGGTGTCGACCTTCAGCGTGTAATCCCGTGTCGCCGCCGTGGCGCTGCTGGCCCCGTCGTCGTACAGCGGACGCACGCCGGAATAGGTCCAGACCACGTCTTCGTCGGTCAGGTCCTTGCGGAAGTAGTGGTTGGCGAAGTCGATCAGGTAGCGGCGTTCTTCCGGGGTGCATTCCGGCTTCACCGACGGATCTTCGTGCTCGGCATCAGTGGTGCCGATCAGGGTAAAGTCGGTCTCGTAGGGGATCGAGAAGATGATCCGCCCGTCCGTGCCCTGGAAGAAGTAGCACTTGTCGTGGTCGTAGAGGCGCCTGGTGACGATGTGGCTGCCGCGCACAAGGCGGACGCCCTCGCGCGAATTCACCCGCACCTTGGTCTGAATGATGTCGCCGACCCAGGGCCCGCCCGCGTTCACCAGCATCCGCGCCTTGTGCGCCCGCGTCTCGCCCGTCTCGGCATCGACCGTCTCGATATGCCAGAGACCGTCTTCGCTGCGGGCCGACTGGACCTTGGTCCGGGTCAGGATCTCTGCCCCGCGCGCCGCCGCGTCGCGGGCGTTCAGCACGACCAGCCGGGAATCCTCGATCCAGCAGTCGGAGTATTCGTAGGCCTTCTCGAAACGGTCCTCCAGCGGCGCGCCTTCGGGGGCGGAGCGCAGGTCGACTGTCGAGGTCCCTGGCAGGATCTTACGACCGCCCAGATTGTCGTACATGAACAGGCCCAGCCGGATCAGCCACGCCGGGCGGCGGCCCTTCATCCACGGCATGAACAGGCTGAGCAGCTTCGAGGTCGGCGTCTCCGACTCGAAGCGCATGTCCTTGTGGTAGGGCAGCACGAAGCGCATCGGCCAGCTGATGTGCGGCATGGCGCTCAGCAGCACCTCGCGCTCGATCAGGGCTTCGCGGACCAGACGGAATTCGAAGTATTCGAGGTAGCGCAGACCGCCGTGGAACAGCTTGGTGGAAGACGAGGACGTGGCAGAGGCGAGATCGTTCATCTCGGCCAGGGTCACAGACAGGCCGCGGCCCGTGGCATCGCGTGCGATGCCGCATCCGTTGATGCCGCCACCGATGATGAAAAGATCGGTAACCGTATCGGCTGCGGTCTGCGTCACGCGATTCCTCCCCTAATGCGCGTATCTTCATCATTTATGTTCACAAAGCGCACGCCATGCAAGCGTTTTCTTTCGCTTTTGTTCGTTTTGAAATTCTTTGACTGTCCAAGGACTTACCATCGCGGCCCTGTCCGGCGCGCAGACGGACCGCTACAAAACGAAGGTTGAAGGTTGCGAAATTGCGCGTTTGAGGCGACGTTTCCGGAAGCGTCTGCCGATGGTCAGGCAGGCGGCGAAGTTGCCATTCGAAAGAAACGAACGTGTCCCAAACATTCCGCCATCCGGAGATTCTCGACATCGTCCGCCGCGACGGCAAGGTCACCGTGGACGGGCTGGCCGCGCATTTCGGCGTAACCCTGCAGACCATCCGCCGCGACCTGACCGACCTCGCCGAAGCCGGGCGGCTGGAACGGGTGCACGGCGGCGCGGTCCTGCCATCCGGGACGACCAACATCGAATACGGCGAACGGCGGTCGCTCAACCGCGAGGCCAAGCGCGCCATCGCGCTGGCCTGCGCCGAACAGGTGCCCAACGCCATCTCGCTGTTCCTGAGCATCGGCACCTCGACAGAAGCCGTGGCGGAGGAATTGCTCCATCACGAGAACCTGATGGTCGTCACCAACAACATGAACGTGGCCAACATCCTTGCCGCGAACCCGCGGTGCGAGATCTTCCTGACCGGCGGACAGTTGCGCCGCGCCGATGGCGGTCTGGTGGGCAACCTGGCGGCAGAGACCATCCGGCAGTTCAAGTTCGACCTGGCGGTGATCGGTTGTTCGGCGCTGGACCGCGACGGCGACCTCTTGGATTTCGACATTCAGGAGGTCAGCGTGAACCAGGCCATCCTGCGCCATTCGCGCAAGACCTTCCTCGTGGCGGACCAGACCAAGTTCGCCCGAACGGCCCCGGCGCGCATCGCCTCCCTGTCGGATGTGGATGCGTTCTTTACCGACAAGCCCCTGCCGCCAAGCCTTGCCGCGCAGTGCAAGACATGGGGCACACGCGTCGTCACGCCGAAGTGACACGACGACGGGCCGCCCTGCCCCGCTGACGGGCGTTCAACTCGTTCAGTTGGCGGATTTCGCGGCCAGCCCGATCACATCCTCGCGCTCGTCGGGAATGACGTGCCGCAGGCCGCTGAGCGTGGTCCGGTAGTGGTCCGCCAGGAGGTCGCAGGCCCGGTCCGGATCGTGCTCCAGCACCGCGTCCAGAAGCGCCTGATGTTCGGCGGCCGCCCCTTCGCGCCGCGCGCGGCTGGGGTTGGTGTTCATCGACAGGTTCCGGTAGCGCACCGCCTGATCCATCATCGTCGAACAGAAGTTCAGCAGCCAGGACGACTCGCAGCGCGACAGCAGGAGCAGGTGGAACTCCTTGTGCCGCTCTTCCCATTCCTCCGCCGCTTCGCGCCCGGCCTCCGCCGGAAGACGTCGATGGGTGCGGGTCAGCCGGTGACAGCTGACGACCAGGGCCTCTTCCCAGGCCTCGTCGCCGTTGGCCATCGACTCCCGCAGGGCCAGCGTCTCCAGCCAGATCCGCGTCTTCACCAGTTCCTCGAGGTTGGCCATCGAGATCGCGGTGACGAAGAACCCCCGGTGGCTCTTGCGCTCCACCAGCCCCTCCGAGGACAGGCGGTTGAGCGCCTCGCGCAGCGGCACGGAGCCGATGCCGTAGCGCGACGACAGGACATCCACCTGGATCTTGTCGTTGGGGAAAAGCTCTCCGTTCAGGATGTCGCGGCGGACCAGGTCATAGGCCTGTTCCGACAGGTTCCTGACGTCGTGTGCCTTTCCCTCGTGTGCGCTCATTCAGCCGATACCTCCGGGCTTGGACGACTTGTTCCAGAAGACGAAGTAGCGCTGCATCCAGACCACGGTGAAGTAGAGCGCGAGGCCGAGAAGGCTGAGATAGAGGATCAGCGCGAAGACCCGCGGCGTATCGAGCTGGCTGGCCGATTGCCGGATCAGCGCGCCGAAGCCCTTGCCGCCGCCCAGGAATTCGCCGGTGATCGCCCCCGCCATGACACCCACGGCCGCGATCTTGAGGCCGGTGAAGATGTAGGGAAGACCGGTCGGCAGCTTCAGCCGGATGAGGGTCTGTATGCGGCTTGCGCCCATGGACTTGAAGAGCATCCGTTCGTTGTCGGTTGCCGCATATAGGCCAGCGGCCGTCGCGACCACAATCGGAAATGTCGCGATGAAGGCGGCCAGCGCGACCTTCGAGGCGATGTCGAAACCGAGCCAGGCAATGAACAGCGGCGCGAAGGCGACCTTCGGCATGGTGTCGATGGCGACGAGGTAGGGCATCACCGCGCGCTCGCCGAACTTCGTCTCGCCGACAAGGACGCCCAGCGAAAACCCGATGCTCACCGCGATGGCAAAGCCGTAGAAGACGGTGCGCGTCGTGGTCCAGAGCGCCTCGAGCATGTAGCCGCCGCTCAGGAGGTTCTCGCCGACAAAGCCCAGGTCCGCGAGGGTTTCGGCAGGCGTCGGCAGGATAATGGCAGAGACCCAGCCCATGCGGGTAACGATGTCCCAGATGCCGACCACCAGAACAAAGAGGAAGGTCATCGCCACCCAGCGCGGGATGCGGTCGATGAAGGCTTCGCGTTCTTCCCAGACGGTGTCTTCCAGCTGGTAGGCGTTGGTCGTGTCGGTCATTCGTGGGCCTCCTTCCCGAGGAGTTCGCGGATATGGGCGACGATCTCGCCGAACCTCGGCGTGTTGATCATTTCGAGCGTCCGGGGGCGCGGCAGGTCGATGCGCACGTCCTCCATCACGCGTCCGGGCCGCGCCGCCATGACGAGGATGCGATCCGACAGGATCACCGCCTCGTCGAGCGAGTGCGTGACAAGGAAAGCTGTCGCGCCCCGTTCCTGGCAGATGCGCTGCAGCTCCATGTTCATGAAGTCGCGTGTGAGTTCGTCCAGCGCAGAGAACGGCTCGTCCAGCAGGAGCATCGCCGGATCGGCCACCAGCATCCGGCAGATCGAGGCGCGCTGCGCCATGCCGCCGGACAATTCACCGGGATAGACATCCGCGAAGTCGCCGAGGCCCACCAGTTCGAGCAGGTCCATGGCGCGGGCACGGGCGGCCTTGGCGGCGCCCCTGCCCTCGCGGATCTCGATCGGCAGAACGATGTTCTCGATCGTGGTCTTCCACGGCAGCAGGGTCGCCTGCTGGAACATCATGCCGATGTCGGGCCGGGGCCCGAGCACGGGCCGCCCGTCGAGAACGACGCGGCCCGTGGTAGGGGGCACGAGCCCCGCCATGATCTTGAGGAGTGTCGATTTCCCGCAGCCGGACGAGCCGATCACGGAAACGAACTCCCCCTTGTGAATCTGAAGAAACACATCGGAGAGTGCCGTCACGCTATTGCTGGCATACGTCTTCGACAACCGTTCGATCTGATAGACCGGCTGGGTCTGGTGAACGGTCAGGTCCGGTCGGATCGGGCGAGGCTCGGCCATTGGCATCAGGAGTTCCAGACCGGCACGAACTCGTTGGTGTAGACCGCCGACAGGTCCTCCAGCGGCTCTGACAGGGCGCCCGAGGCGACGGCGGAATCGTGGATCGCCTGCCAGTGCTCCGGCGGCTGGTAGCCGTAGCCCTTGTCGATGAAGGCGTCCGTGGGTGTCATGCGGTCCACCACGCCGTCGAACAGCGAGGAGGCGTATTCCTGCTCGGCCTCCTGCGGGTTGCCGGCGGCACAGTGCGCAAGGCAGGTTTCCTTGTTGGCCGGGTCCGAGGCGAAGACCGTGCCGCGCACCAGTGCCCGACCGAAGGCCGGCGCCAGTTCCGGCATTTCCGCCATCTGGCTTTCGAGCATGGCGATGCCGTTGCCGAAGAAGCCCAGGTATTCCTCGGGCGTGATCTCGCGCAGGTTCAGGCCGCGCGCCGCGAGGATGGCCGCATCCGACACCGCGCCCGCGTAGGAGTTGACCTCGTCCCGCAGGAACGCCACCGCCGCCGTGCCGCCGTCACCGACCGGCAGGTAGGTGAAGTCCTCGCCCGGCGTCATGCCCAGATCGGCCATGATGGCGCTGGTGAAGGAGACCTCCGCCCCGTCCGCCGTGCCGACACCGATCACCGTGCCCTTCAGGTCCTCGGGCGTCTGGAAGGTGCTGTCTTCCTTGACCAGAAGGCCGAAGACCGACTTCGGATAGAGGTTGTACAGGAACTTCACGTCGACGCCGCGGGACCGCGCACCGAGCGTCGGCCCCGGTCCGGGGGCGCCGACATGCGCCTGACCGGCGGTCATCGCCTGCAGCACGGCGGACGATCCGTCGATGGCCTCGAGCGTCGGGGTAAAGCCTTCCTCCTCGAAGTAGCCCTCCCCCACGGCGACCCAGTAGGGCAGCCAGGTCAGCGCCGACGGGTTCGGCACGGCAAAGGTGATCGCGGTCTGCGCCCGGACGATGGCGGGGGTGCCAAGGGCCGCGACGGTCGCACTGCCAAGCGCAAGCTGGCCGAATCCGCGGCGGGTGATGTGACGTCTTTTGGTCATCAGTTTTCTCCTCCCAGTCGGCTGTTCTCCGCATCGATGGATTCGCGCGGACCAGCCAGATTTGAGGTTATACGATTCTATCCCCATATCAAAATATTATAAAAAACGTCTCGAATGCCGGTTTATTATCTTGAACTGGAGCGGCATCCGCTGAATCCTGAGACAAGCGCGAGTCGCCGGCCGCCTTTCGCGGCGTCGGCAGCGCAGGGTACGAGGAGGACGTCCATGACCACTTTCGCCGTTTCGCCCCCAGAGGAGGCGTATCTCGACATCACCGGGTCGGAAGAGAAATTCCCGGTGCGCCGCATCTACTGCATCGGCAAGAACTACGTAGCGCATATCATCGAGATGAACGCCGACGAGCGGGACCCGCCGGTGATCTTCATGAAGCCGCGGGATGCGATCGTCCGGAACGGCGGGGAAATCCCCTACCCGGTGTTCACCACCAACTTCCACTACGAGACCGAGCTGGTCGTGGCGCTGAAATCCGGCGGCTACAACATCGCGGAGAAGGACGCCTCGGGCCACATCTTCGGCTATGCCGTGGGCCTCGACATGACCCGCCGCGACCACCAGGCCGAGGCGCTGGCCAAGGGCCTGCCGTGGGAAGTCACCAAGGCCTTCGACAAGTCCGCGCCAGTGGGTCCGGTCACCCGCGTGGAAGACACCGGCGTCATGACCTCCGGCCACGTGAAACTGAAGGTGAACGGCGAGACGCGTCAGGATGCCGACATCTCCCTGCTGATCTGGAAGATCGACGAGATCATCTCGAAGCTCTCCGAGCAGCATGAGCTGAAAGCGGGCGACATCATCATGACGGGCACGCCCGCAGGTGTCGGCGCCGTGGTGTCCGGCGACGTGCTGGAATGCTCGGTCGACGGGCTGGAGCCGATGAAGGTGACGATCGGCGCCCCCGCCGCCTGAACCGAAACCGGAAAGGAGACTGTCATGGCGAAAATCGCGATCATCGGAACCGGGCGCATGGGCACGGCCTTCGCCAGACGGCTTCTCGAAACCGGCAACGACGTCGTGGTCTGGAACCGGACCGCGGAGAACACGGCGGCCGCTTCCGATGCCGGGGCGGAAGTGGCCGAAACGCTGGACGCGCTCAAGGGCAGCGACGCGATCCTGCTGTCACTGACCGACGCGGATGCAGTCGGCGCGGTTGCCGAGCAGCTTTGCGCGGGCGGCCTGTCGGGCCACCTGGTCATCGACACCTCCACCCTGCTGCCGGACGACACCCGGCGCATCGCCGAAACCTTCACCGCCGCCGGTGCGGACTACGTGGACTGCCCGGTCGGCGGCACCGTGGGACCGGCGTTGAAGGGCCAGCTTCTGGGCATGGCGGGCGGTACGGAGGCGGGCTTTGCCAAGGCGAAACCGATCATGGAGCAGCTCTGCAAGCGGGTGGAGCATCTCGGCCCCGCAGGCTCCGGCGCGCACATGAAGCTGGCGGTCAACCTGCCCCTCGCGATGTACTGGAAGACCCTTGCCGAGGCGCTGACCCTGCTGGAGGACAGCGGCATCCCGAACGATGTCGCCATCTCGATGATCGCGGACAGTTCCGCGGGGCCGGCTGTCCTGAAGAACCGAGCGCAGGTGGTGGTCGACACGCTGAACGGCACGGACCAGCCGGGCACCTTCGACCTGAACGGATTGATGAAGGACCTCGGGCTGGCGCTTCAACACGCCGCGCTCAAGGACAGGCCAATGCCCTTGTCGGAGGCCACGCGCGCGGGCTACGAAAAGGCGATTGCGGCGGGCCTCGGCGGCTGCGACGGCGCGAGCCTGACGAAATTCCTTCTGGACCGGTGACTTGGACATACTAGCCAACCAAACAGTATTGATAGAGATTGCGGCGGCGCTCGTTCTGGCGGGCGCCGCCATAGGTTTCCTGGCCGGTCTCTTTGGCGTCGGCGGCGGGGCGATCTCCGTCCCCGTCTTCTACGAGATCTTCGGCGTGCTCGGGTATCCGCCCGAGGTCGCTATGCCCGTCGCCGTTGGCACCTCGCTGGCCGTCATCATCCCCACCTCCATCGTCTCGGCCCGAGCTCACAACGCGAAGGGCACCCTCGACATGGCGATCCTGAAGACATGGGCGGTGCCGGTCCTGATCGGCGTGATGCTCGGCTCCTTCATCGCGCGCTATGCCGCACCGGAGGTCTTCCAGGCCGTCTTCGTGATCATCGCCACCGTCAACGCGGTGAAGCTTTTGCGCAAGGGCAAGAGCTGGCAACTGCGCGACACGCTGCCCGGGCCATTGGTCATGCGGCTGGGCGGTGGCGGCATCGGCCTCGTCTCGGCGATCATGGGGATCGGCGGCGGTGCGGTGTCGAACCTGTTCCTCACGCTGCACGGCGTGCCGATCCATCGCGCGGTCTCGACCTCTGCGGGCGTGGGCGTGCTGATCGCCATTCCGGGGACCATCGGCTACATCCTTGCGGGGATGGGCAAGGAGGGCCTGCCGCCCGCATCGCTGGGCTTCGTCTCGCTCGCCGCCTTCGCGCTCACCATTCCGACATCGCTGCTGACCACCCGTTTCGGCGTTGCCATGGCCCACCGGATGGAGCGGCGCTCGCTCGAACTGGCCTTCGGCACTTTCCTTGCGCTGGTCGCGTTGCGCTTCCTCTACGCGCTGTTTGCCTGACCGCTGCGGGTCACGACGTCCGCGCCGTGACCTCTTCGACGCAAGCGCTGATCTCGCGCATCATGACCTTGGACACGGTGGTGCAGATCCGTGGCAGGGTGCGTTTCACGCTGAGCGCGAGGCTGATCGACTGGCTGCGGACCTGCGCGTCGGAGATCGGTATGGCCACCATCCTTCCGCTCGTCAGTTCCGCCGCCGCGTCCAGTTGCGACGTCAGCGCGAGGTGCGTGCCTGCTCCCACGAGCTGTTTCAGCAGTTGCAGCGAATTGGTGACCACCGGCGGCTGCGCGTCGGCGAAGAGCCAGGTATGGCGCGCCTCCAGCATCCGGCGGATGGCGAGCGCGCGGCTCTGCACCACCAGCGGATAGGCCCGCACCTCCTTGATCTGGATCGACGTGCGTGACGCCGCCGGGTGGTCCGGCGCACAGACACAGACCAGAGGCAGGTCGGCGGACCACAGGATGTGCAGGTCCCGCGTCGGACGCAGGTTGAACCCAAGCACAAGGTCCGCCAGACCGTCGACCACGGCCGCCACCGCATCGTCGGGGGTCATGATCTCCACCTCGACCTGCACCCTTGAGAACTCCTCGGCTATGGCGGCAAGGATGCGCGGCAAAGGCCCGTTGGCGAGGCTGTCCATCGTCGCCAGCCGGACGAGGCCAAGGTCGATCCCCTGCATCTGCTTCACGTCCGACAGGATGGCGTTCTCGTCCGCCCGCCAGCGCCGCGACAGGACGATGAACATCTCGCCCGCCGCCGTCGTCTCCATCCCGGTGCTCTGGCGGTCGAAAAGCTGCAGGTCCAGCCGGTCCTCCAACAGCTTGATCTGCCGGTCGATGGCCGACGCGGAAATGCCGAGCGCCCGCGACGCCGCCTGGATCGAGCCGTTCTCTGCCACCGCTTCGACGTAGCGCAGGACGCGGGGCACGAGGTGCAGGGACATTGTCACGCCTATCCTAATTTTTCGAATGGAGTGTGGCTTTTTATATTATGGAAAGCAACGCCGCGAATCTTCTAACGTCGGTGTCAGGAAACAACGGACATCTTCATGACACCCGCTCTCAACACGCTGAACACGGTTCGGCGCGAACAGGCACTTGCGGCCATTGCGCCCCTTGTCGAACGCTCGCCCTGGGTGGCCGAGGCCGCCGTCGACCTGCGCCCCTTCGCCTCTGACGAGGCGCTTGCCGAGGCGCTGGTGGAGGTCATCCTGACCGCCTCTCCGGAGCAGCGGCTGGCGCTGTTCAACGTGCATCCCGAACTGTCGGGCACCGAGGCCACCGAGGGCCGCATGACCGCCGAAAGCACCTCTGAGCAGGGGCGGCTGGGCCTGATCGGATTGCCCGGTGACGAGGCCCGGCGCCTCGAGGCGCTGAACGCCGCCTACCGCGCGCGCTTCGGCCATCCGTTCATCATCGCGCTGCACCGGGTGCCGGACCGCGCGACGCTTTTCACGATCTTCGAACGGCGCCTGAAGGCGACCCACCTCGAGGAACACACCACCACGCTGGCCGAGATCGCTTCGGTGATCCGGTCGCGCTGCCGCAATGCCTTCGGCGCGGCGGACCAGACGACCCGGAACGATCCCTCAACCTCCCTCCCGGAAACAGAAACGCAGGAGAACTCCCAATGAAACGCCAGATCTTCGCCCTTGCCACCTCCGTCCTCGCCCTTGCCACCTCCGTCCTCGCCCTTGCCGCCGCGGCGCAGGCCGACACCATCCGCGTCGCGGGCAACTTTGCCACCGATCACTCCTCCTCCGTCGCGATGGAGACCTTCGCCGAGAAGCTGGCCGAGCTGTCGGGCGGTGAGTTCGACGTGAACCTCTTCCCCGCCCGTCAGCTGGGCGGCGCGGCCGAGAACGTGCAGGCGGTGAAGCTGGGCGCGGTCGAGATCATCTGGGTCGGCACCGCCTACCTGACCCGCACAGTGCCCGAGCTCGAGATCGTCGGCCTGCCCTTCCAGTTCGAGACCCGCGAAGACGCCTTTGCCGTGGTCGACGGCCCGGTGGGTGACGCGCTGGACGAGAAGCTGGCCGCGCAGGACATCATGTCGCTCGGCTACATGGAGCTGGGCTTCCGGCAGCTCACGAACTCCGTCCGCCCGATCGAGACGCTGGAGGACATCGCCGGGCTGAAGATCCGCCTTCAGCCGAACGAGACGCACCTTGCCACCTTCCGCGCGCTGGGGGCGAACCCGCTGGCGATGGACGTGAACGAGCTTTACTCCGCGCTCGAGCAGAAGGTGATCGACGGGCAGGAAAACCCGTTCTCCATCATCCAGGTCGCGGGCTACCCGGAAGTGCAGGAATACGTTTCCAACACCGGGCACTTCTTCGACTTCATCTCGGTCGTGGCCAACAAGAAATGGTTCGACGGCCTCTCCGAGGAAAAGCAGGGCTGGGTGACGGAGGCGATGGACGCCGCCGTGGCCGAGCAGCGCGTGCTGGCCGCCGAGCAGGACGGGGCCGCGCTCGACAAGATCGTCGAGATGGGCATGACCTACACCGAGGTTTCCCCGGAACTGGCGGCCGCCCTCCGCGAGACCGTGGCAGGCGTCGCGGCCGAGACGAAGGCCCGCCTCGACCCGGAACTGGTGGAACTGCTGGACGCCCAGACCTCCGGCGTCTCGAACTGACACCGATGAAGACGATCGTTCCCTCGATCCTTGCGCGCGCCGACAGTGGCGCGCGCCTTGTCGCGATCCTCGCGGCAGCCATCATGGTCTGCGTGGTCACCGCACAGGTGGTCATGCGCTACGGCTTCAACGCCTCTTTCGACTGGGCGGACGAGGTGTCGCGCCTCGCTTTCGTCACCACCATTTTCGTCGCCATCCCGCTGGGCATCCGCGACGGCACGCATGTGGGCGTGGACCTGATGGTCGACCGCCTGCCCCTGCTGCCCCGGCGTCTTGTCCGCCGTTTCACCAGCGCGCTTGGCGGGGCGATGCTGTTGATCGTCACCTGGGCCACCTTCGACGTTGCCGCCGCCACCTGGACCGAGCGGATGGGCGCCATCGACATCACCTCCTCCGTCTTCTTCTTTCCCGTCATCGCGGGCGCGCTGCATTCGGCGCTGCACCTGCTGCACATGGCGGTCGACCCGGACACACCCCTGCCATGAGCCTCGCCGTCATCGCCTGTTTCTTTGTCCTGGGGTTCCTCGGGATGCCGCTCGCCTTTTCGCTGGGCTGTGCCGCGCTGTTCGGCCTGTGGCTGGCGGGGTTCGATCCGTCGATCATGCCAAGCCGCATGATGAACGCGGTCAACTCCTTCCCGCTGATGTCCATCCCGCTTTTCATGATCGCCGGAGAGCTCATGCTGAAAGGCGGGATCATGGACCGGCTGGTGGACTTCGCCAACGCCTTCATCGGGCGGATGCGCGGCGGGCTGGCGCAGGTGTCGATCATCGCGGGCGCGGGGCTGGCGTCTGTCTCGGGCGCGGCGGTGGCGGATGCCTCCGCTCTGTCGTCGACCCTGGTGCCCTCGCTCAAGAAGCAATACGGCCTTGGCTTTTCTTCGGGCGTGGTGGCGGCTGCCGCCAACCTCGGCCCGATCATCCCGCCGTCGGGCGCGATGATCGTCTATGCCTTCATGGCGGGGTCCACAGTCTCGGTCGGCGGGCTGTTCATGGCAGGCGTCGTGCCCGGCCTCATCCTGTTCCTGACGCTGATGGCGCTCTGCTGGTTCATCTCGTGGAAGCGGGACTACCCGCTTGTGGGCGACGGTTTCACCTTCCGCAACGCCCTGCGCCAGACGCGGCGGTCGCTCATCGTCTTCATGATGCCCGTGGTCGTCATCGGCGGTATCGTCGCGGGCGCCTTCACACCGACCGAGGGCGCGGCCATCGGCGTGTGCTACGCGCTGGTCATCGGCTTCTTCGTCACAGGCAAGCTTAAGGTCTCGGACCTGCCGGGCGTGCTGCTGACCGCCGCCAAGACCACGGCCATGGTCGGCGCGATGATCGCCTTCGCCTCCACCGTGACCTTCCTTTTCACCATCGACCTGCTGCCCATCAAGCTGGCCGGCGCGATCAAGGGGCTGACCGACAGCCCGATGGTCTTCCTGCTGCTTGTCGCGCTGATGATGCTGGTGGTGGGCATGTTCCTTGAATCGAACGCCGCCAACATCATGCTCGTGCCGCTGTTCCACCCCATCGCCCTGCAGTTCGGCATCGACCCGCTGCACTTCGGCTTTCTCTTCGTGCTGAACCTCGTGATCGGGATGCTGACGCCGCCGGTGGGCGTGATCCTCTTCGTGGTCTGCGGCATCACCGGCGTGAAGATGACGGAACTGGTGCGCGAAAGCTGGCCCTTCATCGCGGCGATGTACGCGGTGCTGTTCCTCTGCATGATCTTCCCGGGGGTGGTGACGGCCCTGCCGCGCGCCATGGGCTACTAAGGCCCCGGTCAGTCCCCGCGGAAGAAGCGCGTCAACGCCGGGTCCAGTCCGGTCATCTCGATCCCGGAAGGCCGGGCAAGACCTCCGGCGGAGGCTTTCGGCAGGCCCAGCCGGTGGACCATCTCGGCCATGCAGACCGCCGCGCCCACGGGCGAGACGACGGGCACCGGCACCTCCGGCTGGATACGGGCGGCCATCCCCTCCATCGAGCCTGCGCCAAGCACGATGACATCGGCGCGGTCCTCCTCCACCGCGGCCAGCGACAGAGCGATGGCCGCCGCATCGCCGCGCGGCTGATCCTCGGTCAGTTCCGTCCCGGTCATGCCGACGTCTCGGATCGAGACGACGCGATCCGCCAGCCCGGTGGCGGCCACCGTCTCTTCCGTCATCCGCCGCGCGGGCGCGCCGATGGACAGGATCGAGAGCGCCTGCCCGAGCAGCGACGCCGCCGCCAGCCCCGCCTCGCCCGTGGCGATCAGTGGCACCGGGCACATCTCCTTCGCAGCCGCCGTGACCGCGGGCACGATGAAGGCCCCGACGATCACCACGTCATGGACGTCGTAGTGCAGGGCCAGCGCCGACAGGAGCGCGTGACCGGCCACCGCCGCCTCCCCCCGGGTGGCGATATAGGCCGACCCGAAGGGGGCCGAGCACACGTCGATCACCGTGTCCGGCGCGGCGATGCGCCGGGCCTCAGCCGCCATGACCCCTGCCATGGCCTCCGACGTGTTGGGGTTGGCAAAGAGGATTCGCATGGATCACCCGACCGCCAGCGCAGGGTCCGCGAGGACCGCGTCGTAGATCTCGGACGGGGTAGCGCACCAGACGCCGTCCCTCCCGGCCACCTCGGCCAGCGCCTGGGCCACGGGCCGCAGCCGCCACGGCTGGCCGGATATGAAGCTGTGCAGCACGACGCTCATCACAACCGGGTGCTTCGACGTCAGAAGTTCCGCCGCCTCGTCCCGGAGCATGGCGGCAAAGCTGCGCGCGTCCGCCTGGCGGCCGATCATGGTGGTGCTGTCGTTCAGCTCGGCGGCATAGGGGATGCTCAGGAGGCGCCCCGCCCCGGCCCTCAGCCATACCGGCTGGTCGTCCAGCCTCAGGTCCAGCAGGTAGCGATACCCCGCGCCCTGAAGGCTGGCCAGCGAGGTCGGCGTATGCGCCAGCCAAGGTGAGGACCAGCCGCCGGGCGCGTCCCCCTCTTCCTCCGCGATGCGCGAAAGGACCCCGGCGACATAGCCCGCCTCAGCCCCTTCGGGCAGCGCCGCCAGGCTGTCGGAGTTGGAGCGCCCGTGGCCCACGATCTCGGCCCCCGCGGCGCGGGCGGCGGTCAGGACCTCGGGCGCCTCGTCATAGACATCGGTGTTCAGAAGCACCACCGGGCGGATGCCCGCGGCGGCCAGCCGGTCGAACAGGCGGAACGCCCCTGCCCGGTTGCCGTAATCGCGCCAGGCGGCGTTCACGAGGTCGGGCGCGGCACCACGCGGCAGGATATCCTCCGTCATGCCATCGTCGGGCCGGTAGCTCTCGACCCCTACCGCCACCCAGAGCGCCACCCGCGCGCCGTTGGGCCATGTGCCTTCGGGGCGCGCAGGAAGCGCGGAATAGGACCACGGCAGGGTCATGCCAGCCCCCTTGTCAGCTTGCGGGTCATGCCGACGTCGCGCAGAGCCGCGCGGTCGTGCATCGCGCGATAGACCGGCAGAAGCTCAGACACTTCATCCGCAGCCCGGCGCAGGATCGGAGCCATCCCGCCGAAGACCTCGCGCGCCTCGGCCAGCAGCGCAGCCTCGTCCACCGACGTGACGCGCCCGCCTTCCGCCACAACGCGGCCCGCCACCATGGTCAGCCGTACCGAGCTGCCGTTTTCCACATGGACAAGCTGGCGCACGAGGTCGTTCATCGGCAGGAAGGTCAGCGACGACAGGTCGACGAGGATCAGGTCCGCCGGTGCGCCCGCGTCCAGCGTCCCAAGGCCGGGACGGCGCATCACCTCACCGCCGCCAACCGTCGCCGCGTGCAACACCTCGCGCGCCGTGGGCCAGCGGTCCGGATCGTCGCCGGACAGGGTATGGATCATCCCGGCGGTCTTCATCACCGACCACATGTTCACCGCGTCATCGGCGATGGCTTCGTCCACGCCGAGCGAAACGGAAATCCCGCGGTCCAGCACCTCGCGCAGGGGCATCACGCCGGAGCCGAGCCGCAGGTTGCTGATCGGGTTGTGCGCCACCTTCGCCCCCGCCGCCGAGATCAGGTCGAGGTCCGCGCCGTCGACCCAGATCGCATGGATCACCTGCATCCGGTCGGACAGGAGGCCCAGATCATGCGTGTAACGCACAAGGGACCGTCCGCCGAACTTTTCGTGGCCGAGGACGCGCTGCAGCTTCGTCTCCAACATGTGGGCAAAGACCGGCAGATCGTGCTGGCGGCTCAAAGCGTCCAGCGCGGCAAAGTATTCCGGGCTGACACGCTGCGGCGCCGAGCAGGAGACCGCCGCACCGATCCGCCCCTCTTCCGCACTGTGCCAGCGCCCGATCAGGTGGTCGTAAAGCGCCAGCAGGTCCTGCGCGCCCAGCTTCGGACGGCGCGCCAGTTGCGGACGCAGGTGCGCGGGTGCCAGTTCGTCGAGGAAGGGCAGCTTTTCCAGCTCCGACAGTTCGGGCTCGTCCAGGGCCAGCGTCGCGCGGATGCCACTGTCGGCATAGGCCTGCGCCACGGCATCGATGATTTCGGGCGTGGGTTCGGGGACGAAGAAGCAGTCGTCCATCACCGCCGTCGTCCCGCCGCGCAGCATCTCGATACAGCCGAGCATGGTGCGCAAATAGGCCTGCCGGGGCGTCGGGCGCAGCGTCTCCAGCGCCGGGCTCTCGTAGAGCATGAAGAGTTCGAGCGGCAGGCAGGGCAGACGCCCCTTCATGTGGTTCACGGACGAATGGAAATGCGCGTTGACCAGACCGGGCATCAGCAGGTCGCCCTTGCCGTCAATGACCGTCGCGCCGGGTGGCACGGTCAAGGCGTCGCCGGAACCGACGATCCGGCCATCGGTCACCAGAAGGGCCTTCGCCGCTGTCATCCCGTCGTCGCTCTCGGGGTCGAGCAGATGCACGTTCCGGAACAGCGTGCTGGTCATGACGGGACGTCTCCGGCGATCAGCCGGGTCAGGGCCGGGGAAAGGCCGATGGTTTCGGCAATGGGTGTCGGGCGCGCGGGCAACGCTGCACCCTTTGCGACACGCTCGGCGCAGAGCGCGACCGCCGCCGCCCCGTCGCTGACCGGAATGGTGGCGCGCGGGGCGAGGCGCGCAGCCATGCCGACGATGGCCGCGCCAAGGATGACCGCTGCACCGGCCCCGGCCTCTGCCAGCCTTTCCACGGCCGCCAACACCGCGTCGTCCCGTGCTTCGGCGTTCAGGTACTCCGCCCGGGTGGCGAACTCGATCACCTCCCATGCGACAGGCGCGTATCCGTAGCCGTCGAGAATACGCTGGTAGAGCGGCAGGCTCGATGCGCCGAAGATCACCACGCCGACCGGCGCTTCCCCTGCTGCGGCCAGCGCCGCCTCCGTCAGTCCTGTGACCGGCACCGGCAACAGCTCAGACAGGGCCCGCAGGGCCGTGTCAAAGGAGATGGCGAGGATCACCCCGTCGACCCCCTCCGCATGTCGGGCTGCCAGTTCCAGCGCCGCATAGGCGGCGATCACGTTCTCTGCCTCCGTCGTCACGATGCGCGCGCCAAAGCCGCCTGTGACGCCCTCGACGGAGACGCCGGACGGCGCGATGCGCAGGGCTTCGGCCACGAAGGCCTCGGTCACCTCGGCCGAGGTGTTCGGGTTCAGCGCCAGCAGCCGCATCACAACAGCCCCGGGAAGATCGCGATCAGCGCCACGACCGCGAGGATACAGGCAAGGAACGGCAGCACGCCGAGGATGACCGTGCCGACCTGCCCCCGTCCGCGCACGCTTTGCGTGACGTAGAGGTTCATGCCCACGGGTGGCGTGATCAGGGCCAGTTCGCACATCATCACGAGGAAGATGCCGAACCACACGCTGTCATAGCCAAGGTGCGTGACCACAGGCAGGACGATGGGGATTGTCGCGATCATCATTGCCAGCGCGTCGAGGAAGCAGCCGAGGATCAGGTAGAGCACCACCAGCAGCATCAGCATCGTGACCGGGCCGACCTCCAGCCCCGAGACGAAGGCCGAGACCTGCGCAGGGACGCCCAGCACCCCGAGGATGAAGTTCAGGTAGAAGGCCGCCACGAGGATCAGCAGCGTCATCGCCGTGGTCGTCACGGTCGACAACATCGCCTCGCGCAGCATCGGCCAGGTGAGGGAGCGGTAGGCGCCCGTGAGAATCAGCGCGCCCACGACACCCACGCCCGCGGCCTCGGTCGGGGTGGCGAAGCCGAGGTAGATCGACCCCATCACCAGCACGAAGATCGCCAGCGGCGGCAGGAGGTCGCCCAGCCGCTTGCGGCGCTCGGGCCAGGGGGCCATGCGCTCCGGCCGTCCGGCGACGGCGGGGTTCAGCAGGCTCGCCACGATGATCACGCCCATGAACGCCAGCGCCAGCACGATGCCCGGCAGGATCCCGGCAAGGAATAGCGCCCCGATGGAGGTGTTGGTGATCGCGCCGTAGATGATCAGGTTGATCGAAGGAGGGATCAGGATGCCCAGCGTCGCGCCCGATGCCACGCTGCCGGCCACCCAGGCTTCGGAATAGTTCTGCCGGCGGAAGGTCGGGAAGGCCACCGTTCCGATGGTCGCCGCCGTGGCCACGGACGAGCCCGAGATCGCGGCAAAGACCGTCGAGGCGGCGATGTTGGTGTGCAAGAGCCCCCCGGGCAGCGGCCGTGTCCAGTCGGCCAGCGCGCGGTACATCCGTTCGGTCACGCCGCCCCGGACAAGGATCTCTCCCATCAGCACGAACAGCGGAATGGCGACCAGCAGGAAGTTGTTCAGCGTGCCCCACATCATCGTCCCGAAAGGCCGCAGCATCGCGTCCCCGAAGAACAGCCACGCGCCGGTCAGCGCCACGATGAACAGCGCCGTCGCAATGTGCTGTCCGATGAACAGCAGGAACAGCAGCAGGCCGAAGCCGATGGCCGCGCCTTCAATTCCGAGCATCGTCGCTCTCCCCGGTGTGGTCGATATAGTGGCCGACTTCCTCGTCGACGGTGGGCGGGCCATAGCGTGCCTCGACGGCGCGGGGATCGGTCCGCAGCAGCCAGAGCCCATGCGCAGTGGTCAGGCAGGCGACCAGCGCGAAGATCGCCGTCCCCGCCACCCAGATCGCCTGCGGCACCCAGAGCGGCGTCTGCAGCGGCGTGTTCGTGACCGCGCCGAAGCGCATCGTCTCAGACAGCTCGCCCCAGGCGTGCCACGTCATGAACAGGCCAAGCGCCGCGATGGTGGCCTGCGCCAGCACATGCAGCGCGGCGCGCAGGCCAGGCGGGAACATCCGCAGGAAGATGTCGATCTTCGGATGCCCCCGGTTCAGCAGCGTCAGGGACAGGCCGAGCGAGCCGACGAAGGCCAGCACGTAGCCGCCCAGTTCATCCGTGCCCTGGATCGAGACGCCGAAGACGTCCCGCCCGATGATGTCGATGAAGATCAGCACCGCGAGGACCAGGACCGACGCACCCGCGACAAGCGCGAGTGCGAAGGCCAGTCCCCGGGCAAGGCCCAGCGTCCGGATCATGATCCGCTTACTGCGTATCGAGCGAGATGGTCAGGCCGCGCGCCGCGCCCACGGTCTCGTTCCACAGGTCCACGCACCCCTCGTAGGAGGCTTCGCACCGCGCGCCCCACTCCGGCAGGATCTTCGTGGCGGAGATCTCGGCCACCTTCGCCTTGTCCTCGTCCGACACCGGCACCAGCGTCATGTCGTAGGATGTGTAGATCCCTTCCGGGCATTCACCGCCCGTGGAACACGCCTGCGCCGTGCCGTTGGTGGTGATCGCCAGCTCCCACAGCGCCGCCTCCAGATCGGCCATGACCGTCTCGAAGGCCGCGCGCTTGTCGTCGTCGAGGCCGTTCAGCCAGTCGAGGTTGACCACATGCGCCTGCACCGACCCGGACACCGACAGCGGGTAAAGATGCGTCGTCACCTCCGGCCACTTGCCGGTGTTGGACGAGGTCGGCGAGGTCACGCCGCAGGAGGCGACGCCGCGCTGCAGGGCCGGATAGACCTCGGGAAAGGACAGGGTCACGGGGGTCGCGCCCAGCTCTTCCAGCAGCATCGACATCGAAGCGGTGAAGGACCGCACCTTCAGCCCGTCCAGATCGCCCAGCGTGGACATGTCGGCGTTGCACAGGAAGACCTGCGGGCCGAACGGCCAGATCGCCATGGCCTTGGCGCCGAACTTCTCGCCCAGCCGGGCGTTGAAGGCCTCGCGGTAGGCATCGACCGCGCCTTTGAGGTCCTCCATGTCGGTCGAGACGCCGATCAGGTCGATGCCTTCGAGGAACGGATCGTCCTTCGCGGCGCTGCCCACCTGCACCGTGGCAAGGTCGAAGGCGCCAGAGCCCACCAGCCGCAGTGCATCGGCAAGGTTCACGCCCAGCACCTGGAATTCGTTCCGGGTGACCTCGAAGCCCGCCTCACCTGCGGCTTCGATGGCGGCGATCTCGGCGGGGTATTGCGCGGCGCTTTCCTGGCTTTGGGTCAGCCAGCGCAGGGACTGGGCTTCGGCGGTGGCCGTCAGGGCCAGACCGGCAGCAGCCGCCAGCGAGAGAATCGAGACACGGGAAAGACGAGGCATGGCAGGGAGCTCCTGTTGCAGAGGTGAATTCCGTGGCGCCCGCTCAGACATCTGAACGGTCACAGCGCCGACCGCTCAATCAAGGGGCAGTATTGTTAACAATTCAAATTTATTTTGTGCGCAATTTTTGCGCCAAGCCGGTGAAGGCCGATGCGGAACCGGATATTCTCAAGCATTTCCAATCGCCTGACCGACACACCCCGTTTCCGGGCCCGAACAGGGTAGGATTGCGTGCCTCCCGGCCAGTGCCTAAGATTCACGCGTCACAGCCATACGAGATCGCAATTGGCCCGCCTCAACGTCGCAGAGACAGAAGTCTACGAACGAATCCGCACTGCCATCGGCGACCGGCAGCTCTTGCCCGGCCAACGGCTGCGCGAGGTGGAGCTGTGCCGGATCTTCGACACGACCCGCGGCACGATCCGCAAGGTGCTGGCGCGCTTGGCCTTCGACGGTCTGGTGGATCATCAGCCCAACAGAGGCGCCTCTGTCGCGCAGCCGACGGTGAAGGACGCCGCCGACCTCTTCGTCGCCCGCCACTGCATCGAACGCGCCATCGCCCACGAGGCCGCGGCCCGCATCGACACCACGGCGACCGCACGGCTGCGCGCGCACATCGAGAAGGAGAAGGCGGCCCACGCCAGCGGCGACCGGCAACGCATGATCGCCCTGTCCGGAGAGTTCCACCTGCTGCTCGCCCAGATCTCCGGCAACACCATCCTGGGCCGCTATCTCGCCGACCTGATCGCGCGGGAATCGCTGATCATCCAGCTTTACGAGATCCCCGACCAGGGCAGTTGCTCTCATGACGAACACGCCGAGATCGTGCAGGCGCTGACCGGCGGCGACACCGACAGGCTCGACGCGGTGATCAAGGCGCATATCGACGGCATCGCGGCGACGCTCGACCTCGAACCCGTCCACGCGGAGCGGCCCAGCCTCGAAGAGATCTTCAACCGCTGACCGACTGTGCAGGCCTTTCGACGGGACACGGCCCGGCGGGCCCTACGGATGGCGGCACTCTTCATCGCGACCTCCGCGCCCTGCCCGCTCTACCCCGCCGCCTCATGCGCGATCACACGCGACAGCGCAGGCGGCAGCCCGACAGACCCCTTGGCGACCGGCTTGCACGCCCTCCCCTCCAGCCTCAGGCGCAGGGAGGCCAGCGTCATGGCCTGCGCCACGGCGGCGGCGATGGGGTCGATGACGATGGCCGGGATCTCCGAGGCCACCTCCGGCGCAAGCCCCGCCAGCGGCGCGCCGCCAAGGATGACCACGTCGGCACCGTCCTCGGCCACGGCGCGCCGCGCCAAAGCCACCAGTTCGGCGCGCATGTCCCGCGCGGCATTGGCCACGTCGTCGCCATGGGCATCCGGCGTGCGCACCCCGGCGAAGCGCGCGCCCAGCCCGGTCGCGTGAACGCAGTCGGTGTACCAGCGCCGCATCACCGGGGAAAAGGTGACGATGGACAGCCGCTCTCCCAGCATGGCGGCGGTCAGCACGGCGGCCTCGGCCATGCCCACGACGGGCACGTCGAAAATCTCACGCGCACCAGCCAGCCCCGGGTCACCAAAGGCTGCGATCACCACCGCATCGACGTCCTCGATGTGCTCCGCGATCATACCCAACGCGATGCCGCCAGCGACCTGCGCCTCTGCCCGCGAAGCGATATAGGGGAACCCGCTCGTCGCCGTCAGCGGCACGATCTCTGCCCGGTCCCCAGCAAGGCCTCGGGCGATGTCGGACATGGTGTCCGTCATGGCCTGTGTCATGTTGGGATTGACCAGCAGAATGCGCATCAGGTGGCCCTTTCGTGCTCTTTCGGGGCCATGGCGGCCGTGATGGTCCGTGCGGTCGCGAGGAGGTCGGCGTCGCGCCCCCGCGCGGCAATGATCTGAAGCCCGATGGGCAGACCCGCGTGTGTGCGGGCAAAGGGGATCGTCAGCGCGGGACAACCCGCGTGGTTGGCCTGCGGAGTAAAGGCCGCGTGGTCCCGCGGCGCACAGGGCTGTCCGCCGATCTCCTGCGGGGCCAGTTGATCGACGGGCCAGGCGGGACATGGCGTCGTCGGCACCACAACCAAGCCGAAGCGGTCGAGAAAGCCGTTCAGGATGGCGCCCATGCGGGCCGATGCGCTTTTCGCATCGGCAACTGACGCGTCTTCCAGTCCCAGCCCGGTCTCGATCTGCACAGCCAGGTCCGGGTCGAAAACAGACGGGTCCTCCTGCCAGGCCGCACCGAACAACCGCGCCAGACCGGCATGCTGCAAGGCCATGACGGAGCCGCCGTTCAGCCCCTGCCACTCCGGCGCCGCCTCCGTCATCCCGAACCGCTGCGTCTCAAGGCACCTGACAAACGTGTCGAAGGCGGCGGCGACGTCCGCGTCGAGGCGCTGGCCAAGGCCGAAATCCGCGCTCCACGCATAGGGGCCGGGGATGGGCGTGCCGGGGGGCAGATCGCACAAGACCGACATGGCAAGCGCGATGTCCTCCAGCGTCCGGGAAATCGGGCAGATGACCGAGATGCCGTCCACCGGCTCCTCGAAGCCGGGCCCGTAAGGAACGAGGTCCTGCGTCGGCTTGAAGCCGTAAAGGCCGGTGTGCGCCGGGGGACGCCGGGACGACCCGCCCGCATCCGTGCCGAGCGCAAGCGGCGCCATGCCCGCCGCCACCGCAGCCACCGGCCCACCGGACGATCCGCCCGTGGTGAGGCCGGGGTCCACCGGGTTGCGGGTCTTGCCTTGAAGCGGCGTGTTGGTCACGCCCTTGCAGGCAAACTCCGAACAGGTCGCGATGCCGAGGATCATGGCCCCCGCCGCGCGCAGCCTCAGTACGGCCTGCGCGTCCTCCGGGGCGACGAAATCCGCGAACAGGCGGGACCCTTGCGTGACCGGCAGTCCCCTGACC
Source organism: Sagittula sp. P11 (assembly GCF_002814095.1). NCBI lineage: Bacteria > Pseudomonadati > Pseudomonadota > Alphaproteobacteria > Rhodobacterales > Roseobacteraceae > Sagittula > Sagittula sp. P11. The sequence continues at coordinate 3,075,194 of NZ_CP021913.1, read as the reverse complement.
CAGATGTTGTCCTTGATGACCACCGGCACGCCCGCGAGCGGAAGATCCTCTCCGGCGGCGAGACGCGCGGCCACATCCGCCGCCTCATCCTCCAGCGCGGGGTTCAGAACCGTCATCGCGTTCAGCGCCGGATTGCGCTCCGCCACGCGCGCCCGCGCAGCCCCGCCCACCTGCGCCGGGGTCATCTCGCCTGAACGGACACGCGCGGCAAGTTCCGCGGCGGAGAGGTCCATGGGGTTCATGCCGCGCCCTTCTGCGCCCCGGCCCAGCAGGCCGCGATCTCGCGCCGCGGGGCGATCCAGACGTCGTCATGCGCCGCGATATGGGCCAGCACGTCCTCCAGCCCGCCGATCCGGCCCGGCCGCCCGATCAGGCGCAGGTGCAGGCCGATGGACATCATGCGCGCTGCCCTCCCACCCTCGGCATACAGCCGGTCGAAGGCACCGATCACGTACTCGCTGAAATCCCGGGCCTGGACGAAGCCGCCACCGGGCGAAAACCGCATGTCGTTTGTGTCGAACGCGTAAGGGAGTATCACGTGACCACCGGCCATCCGCGGGATGTCGTCGTCGTAAACGTCGCTGTCATAAAGGAAATCGCCACGCGCGATCAGAATATCGCGCGTGTTGACCGAAGGCGCAGAGCGCGTGTGCCAGCCCACCGGCGCCACGCCGCAGGCCGCCCTGATCGCGGCATGGGTGCGCTCGATATCCGCCTCTTCCTCTGCCCTTGTCATGTGCGCGTGCCGCTGCCAGAGCCAGCCGTGACAGGACACCTCGTGCCCGCGCGCCACGATGTCCTGCATCAGCCAGGGGCTGCGCTCTGCCACCCGGCCGCAGGTCGAAAAGGTCGCCTTCACCCCGTAGCGGTCGAAGGCGCCTGCGATGCGCGCATATCCCTGCCGCGTGCCGTAGGCGAAGTGCGTCTCCATGCACGGATCGGGTGCGCCCTCCACCTCCTCGCGGATCTCGTAGACACTTTCGTTGCGCGGGTCGCCGTCGCCGATGGAAAGCTCCGCCCCCTCCTCCACGTTCACCACGAAGGACACCGCAAGCCGCGCGGCATCTGGCCAGCAGGGCGCGGGCTCTGCGCCGAAGTAGCCCTTGAAATCGCGTCGGTCGTTCATGTCCTCACCCCTGGATCATGCGGTTCAGGCCGACCGTGCGCGCGCCGAAGACCAGCACGAGGATCGCCAGCAGGATCAACCCCGACGACATGGCCGCCAGCGACGGATCGGGCTGTTCCTCGAGGTATTGCAGCATCTTGATCGGCAACGTCTTGTTGCGCGCATCGGTCAGGAAGATGGAGATCGGGTAGTTGTCCATCGACGCGAGGAAGGCGAAGAGGCCCGAGGTCAGGTAGGCCGGCGCAAGGTTCGGCACCAGCACCTTCAGGATCGCCTTCGGATAGCTCAGCCCCAGCGTCCGCGCCGCGTCGATCATCGAGAAATCGAATTGCGCCATCGACGCCAGCAGCGTGCGCATCACGAAGGGCAAGGTGATGACGATATGCCCCAGCAGCAGCGAGACATAGGCGTCGCGCAGCCCGATCTCGCGGAAGAACTGCAGGAGCGCGACACCCACCACCAGCCCCGGCATCATCAGCGGAGAGACGGCGAAGGTGGCAATCGCCTCCCGCCCCCGGAAGTTGCCGCGCGTCACAGCGATGGAGGCAAGCGTGCCCAGCACCAGCGAGATCAGCGTCGACACGAAGGCCAGGTTCAGCGACAGCACCACCGCGTCCCAAAGGCCCGAGCGCCGTTCCAGCAAGGCGTACCAGCGCAGCGACCATTCCGGCGGCGGCAGCGTGTAGACCGGCGAGGCCGAAAAGGACGCGGCCACCGTGATGAAGATCGGCAGCATCAGGAAGACGACGCAAGCGAGGGCGACGATCCAGCTCAGCACACGGAAGATGCGGTCGGTCTGGGTCATTGGCGCGCTCCGAGGCGACGGGCCAGCCAGCTCGAGAACACGACCACGAAGATCGCGATGCCCAGCAGCACGGCGGATATGGTCGACCCCAACGGCTCGTTGCGCAGGTAGAGGAAGCTGCGGGCGATCAGCATCGACAGGGTCTGCTGGCGCTCGCCCACGATCAGCGAGGGGATCACATACATCGAGATGGCCATGGAGAAGGTGAAGGCCGACCCCGCCACCACGCCCGGCAGGGTCAGCGGCAGGGTGACGTTGAAGAACCGGAAGAACGGCCCGGCGCCAAGCGAGGCCGCCGCCTCCGGCAGTCCGCGGTCAAGCTGGCGCACCACGGCGTAGATCGGCAGCACCATGAAGGGCAGGAAGACGTTCGCGGCACCGATCACCAGCGCGGTTTCGGTGAACAGCATCCGCACCGGCTTTTCCGTCAGGCCGATCCATTGCAGCGTCGTGTTGATGAAGCCGTTGGCGCGGAACAGGATCGACCAGGCGAAGGCCTTTACCACCACGCCCAGCGACATGGGCAGCACCATCGCCACGAGGAAAACGGTCAGCCAAGGCCCCTTGGCGCGGCTCATGACGAAGGCGGTGGGATAGGCGATGAAAAGCGCCAGCAAGGTCGTCAGCGCCGCGACCCGCAACGTCCGCCAGAGGACACGAAGGTTGTACTCGTCGGCAAAGAAGGCGCGGTATTCCGACAGCGAAAACCCCTCGGCCGTCTGCACCGACTTGGCGAGCAGCATCAGCAGCGGCAGCGCGTAGATCACCGCGAGGTAAGCCAGCCCCGGCACGGCGAGAAGCGCGATGCGGTCGACGCGAGAGGTCATGCCGCGACCTCGTAGGCCAGCGTGTCCTCCACGCCCCAACCCAGCGTGACCTCCTGTCCGCGGGTCAGGCCGCTGCGGATACCGGGCAATTCGCACAGCACCCGGTCGTCCTCCTGCGCCGCCCCGTGCAACACGGTCTTCGAGCCCAGCACCATGACGTCGACCAGTCTAGCGGTGATGGTGTTCTCTCCCGCGCCGACAGAGATCAGCTCGGGCCGGACGCCCAGCAGGACCCGGGTGCCGACGGCGGCGCCGCTCTTGGCGCGCAGCTTGCCATAGGGCGTATCGACGGTGATCGTTCCTCCGGCTTGCTCGGCCACCGTGCCGGTGATCCGCGTGGAGAGGCCGACGAAGTCCATCACGAAGGGCGACGTGGGCCGCGCGTAAAGCGTCGAGGGATCGGCAAACTGCTCGATCCGGCCGGCGTTCATCACCGCGATCCGGTCGGAGACGCCCATCGCCTCTTCCTGGTCGTGGGTCACGAAGATGGCGGTGATGCCGCGATCCAGAAGCAAGGATTTCAGTTCGACCTGCATCGTCTCGCGCAGCTTGCGGTCGAGGGCCGAGAACGGCTCGTCCAGCAGGAGCAGATCCGGCCCGACCACCAGCGCGCGCGCCACAGCGACCCGTTGCTGCTGGCCGCCTGACAGCGCCGCGATGGGCCGGTCGGCAAATTCCGTCATGCGCACCAGCGACAGTGCCTCCGCCACCGGCGCGCCCGTGGCGCCCTTTGCCATGCCGCGCGCGCGCAGCCCGAAGGCCACGTTCTCGGCCACGGTCAGGTGCGGGAACAGCGCGTAGTTCTGGAAGACGACCGACACGTTGCGCTTGTGCGCGGGGAACCGCGTGATGTCGCGGCCGTCCAGCACCACCGATCCCTCGTCCGCCTCCAGAAGGCCGGCGACGATGCGCAGCAGCGTGGACTTGCCGCAGCCCGAGGGACCGAGGAGAGACACAAGCTCCCCCCGGTTCACCCGGAAATTCATGTCGGACATGACCCGTGTGCCTTTGAACGATTTCTCCACGCCCACGACGTCGAGGTAACGGGAAACCGGTTTGCCTTGATCCAGAGCCATGTCCGCAGTCCGCCTCAGAGCGCCATGAGCTTGTCGAAGCGTTCGATCCACGCGCGGCGGTTCTCGGCGACGAATGCCCAGTCGGGGGAGTAGATCTCAACGCCCTCGGGGATGACGGCGCCCGCGGTGACGGTGGTGTTCGCAGGGACCGACGAAGCGAAATCGGCAATCGCCGCCTGCATGGTCTCGCCCAGCATCTCGTTGACGTAGGCCTGCGCCAGTTCCGGGTTCGGCCCGCCCTTCACGAGGCAGATGCCCGACGGCATGGCAAAGATGCCTTCCTTCGGCGCGGCCAGATCGACCGGCACGCCCTCTGCCTTGCGCGGCAGCGTGTAGGACGAGAAGTTGCCCGCCAGCATGGAAATCTCGCCCTGCTCCAGCAGGTTGAAGGCCTGAGACATGGTCGTGTAGACCGACAGCAGGTTCGGCTTCAGCTCTTCCAGCTTGGCAAAGGCCGCGTCGACCTCGTATTGCGCCTCCGAGAACGGCTTGCCCGATCCCAGCATCGCGGCGACGAACATGGTCCACATGCCTTCGGTGTTCTGCAGCGACGGGATGATGACCTGCCCCGCATTCTCCGGCGCCCAGAGCGCCTCCCACGACGGCACGCCCTCGGCGAAATCGGTGTTGTAGGCGACGCCCGCCCAAGGCTGGACGTAGTTGCACCACATGCCGTCCATATGCACCGCGTCGGCGCGCAGGTCGGTCATGTTCGGCACGGCGTCGGGTGTGATCGGGGTCAGCAGGTCGGCCTCGACCGCCTGGATCATCACGGGGTCGTCCATCTGCACGACCGAGAGGTACGGCGCATCCTTGTTGGACGCCATCTTCTCGAGGTTCACGGACGACTTCGTGCCCTCGAACAGGATGTCGGCGCCGATCGTTTCCTTCATGTGCGGTGCGACGATCTCTTCCATCCAGGCGGTGTGCGAGCCGGCGCAGCCGATGACGATCTCGCCCGATTGGGCGCGCAGGATGGAGGGGGCCGCCAGCGTGCCGACGGCGGCCATGGCGGAAGTGCGCAGCAGGGTGCGGCGCGTGAGTCCGGCTTTCTGAATCTGTGTCATGACGTTCCTCTCTGTTCGGGTCATGAGACCATTTCGGTGTCTGAAACGCCGGTTCTTCTGCCGACTTGAAAATGGAATGCCATTTGTCTTAGCTCGATTCTGAGGGCCAGATGCGAGGCTCCACCCGCAATCGGCGGCTCGAAAACACAAAGACGTCAAATTTTACGCCCTCTCCGGCGGTGACGCCCAACTCGTAGGCTAAAGGAAAATCAAAATGGCATCCCATTTGAGAAACGTCACGATCGTCTCACCCGGCGCACCTGTCCTGAAGGACGCGGAGATCGTCATTGGCGACGACGGATTCGTGGCAGAGATCGGCCGAGGTCTTGCCACGCCCGAGGGCGCAGAGGTCACCGACGCCAAGGGCGCACTGTGCCTGCCCGGCTTCGTCAACAGCCACAACCATTCGCCCCTGATGATCGTGCGCGGCATGGTCGAGGACAGGGGATTTGCCCCCGCCTACATCCCCGGCGTCCCGCAGGGGCACTGGCTGTCAGAGGAAGAGGCGCTGGCACTTGCCCGGCTGGGCGTTCTGGAAATGCTGATGGCCGGGGCCACGACCATCGTCGACTACTACCGCTGCCCGGAGGCTCTGGCCCGCGCCGCAGACGAGATGGGCCTGCGCGCCATGATCGGCGGCCGCGTCATGGACATGGACACCGCCGCCCTGGCCGAGGGCCGGTTCGAACGCGCCCCTGCCCTGGGCGATGAAACCCTGCGCGCCGCACTCGACCTCGTGGCGAAGTGGGACGGGCACGAGCGGATCGGCACCATCCTCGCGCCGCACGCCCCGGACAGCTGCTCCCGCGACATGTTCACGGAGTTCCGCGCCCTTGCCGACCGCACGGGCAAACAGGTGCACACCCACCTCAGCCAGTCGCGGATGGAGGTGGATCAGCTCCTCGCCCGCGAGGGCATGACCCCGACCGAATTCCTGGACGACCTGGGGCTGCTCTCGCCCGACCTGATCGCCGCGCATTGCATCTTCATGTCCGACAGCGACATCGCCCGCTTCGGCGCGGCGGGCGGTGTCGTGACCCATGCCCCCATCGGCAACGCCAGCTTCGGGGCCGCCGCGCCGATCAAGGCGCTGCGCGACGCAGGGGCCACCATCACGCTCTGCACCGACACGAAATCCGCCGACATGTTCGAGGCGATGCGCATGGCCATCGCAACGGCACGCTGGCGCGCAGGCATGTCCTTCGACCTCGATGCCGCAGAGGTCTTCGGCTGGGCGACCTCCGGCGGGGCGGACGCGCTGAAGGGCCATGCGGCCACCGGGCGCCTGCGGGTGGGCGACCCCGCCGATCTGGTCCTGCTCGATCCGCTTGCGCCCAACCTGCGCCCGGTCATCGATGGCGTCGGCGTCCTCGTGCACTCCGGCTCTGCCGGCAACGTGACGGACGTCATGGTGCAGGGCGACTGGCTGGTGCGCGACCGCAGACCCACCCGTGTCGACGCAGCCGAGGTGGTGGCAGAGGCGCAGGGCGTGTCGGACGGGCTCTGGGCCCGGGCCGCAGCCGCCTGAATGGTCAGAGAAGCGCGGCGACGGTCTGGCCGGTGTGCAGCAGGTGCTGTCGCCAGATCCGCGCCGCGTGCTCCGGGTCCCGCTGCCGCATGGCCTGCATCAGCACCTCGTGCTCCGACACGGCCTCTGTCAGGCGCTCGGGCTTCATGATCGCCAGGAACCGCCCGCGCCGCGCCCGCGCCATCAGCCTGCGGTGCGTCTCGAACACGATACCATTACCGCAACGCTCCACGATGAAATCGTGGATCTCGGAGTTCGTGTCGAAGTAATCCGCGTGGTTGCCGATCTTGTGGTAGGTCAGCATCCGGTCGTGCATCTCTTCGAGCGTGTCCAGCGCCTCCTCGTCGATGGTCTCGGCCAGCCTCTCCGCCGCGAGGCTTTCCAGCGAGGCGATCACGTCGAACAGTTCCAGCGCCTCGGCGGCGCCGTACTGCAGAACCTGCGCGCCCTTGTTGCGGGAAATTGCGATAAGGCCGTCGGCGTCGATCAGCTTCAACGCCTCGCGCACCGGCGTGCGCGACACGTCGAGTTCGGCAGAGATCTTGCGCTCCACGATGCGCGATCCCGGCGGATAGACGCCCTTGACGATCCTGTCGCGCAGGATGTCGGCCACCCATTGCGCCGTCGCCGTGGGCGCGTCCGTCGCGCGTGTGCCCTCGATTTCCTCGACCATCAGACGATCCGATACACTGACAAAAAATGGCATTCCATTTTCACTGTCGCGTTTCGGGAAATCAAGCGGGCAGGACCGGCTTTTCACGAAATCCGCCCGGACGGCCGCGAGGTGCCGAAGACACGGGCGCAACGGTCCCGCCTCCGGGCTCCACTACAGACCCATCTTGGCACCCGGAACGCGGCAACCAGACGGCCGCCGCGTCCAGCCGATCAGACCGTCATGACGACCTTGCCGAAGTGCTGCCCGGCCTCCAGTTCGCGATGCGCGCCCGGGGCGTCCGAAAGCGGGAACACCCGGTGGATGACCGGCTTCACCGCGCCGCTTTCCAGCAGCGGCCAGACGTGCTGCGCGAGGTCGGCGGCGATCAGGCCCTTCTCGGCAGGGGTTTGCGGGCGCAGCGTGCTGCCACACAGGGTCTGCCGCTTGCGGACCATGCCCTCGACGTCGACCTCCGCCTTGCCGCCGCCGAGGAACGCGATGACGACCAGCCGCCCGCCGATGGCGAGGGAGGCAAGGTTGCGCGCGAGGTAATCGGCGCAGATCATGTCGAGGATCACGTCGACGCCACGCCCCTCCGTCAGGCGCGCGATCTCCTCGTCGAACTTCGAGGTGCGGTAGTTGATCGCGGCCTCTGCGCCCAGCTCGCGGCAGGCGGCGCATTTCTCCTCCGTCCCGGCGGTGACAAAGACACGCGCCCCAAAGGCGCGCGCAAGCTGGATGGCGGTCGTCCCGATCCCGCTGGCGCCGCCGTGGATCAGGACCGTCTGCCCCTCCCGGAGACCGCCGATCCGGAACAGGTTGGTCCACACGGTAAAATACGTCTCCGGCAGCGCGGCGGCCTCGACCGCCGAAAGGCCCTTCGGCCAAGGCAGGACCTGCTCCACCGGGGCGACACAATATTCCGCGTATCCGCCGCCAGCGACCAGCGCGCAGACCTTGTCACCGGGCCGGTAGCCTTCCACGCCAGCGCCAACCTCCACGACCTCGCCTGCGACCTCCAACCCCAGCGCCTCGCTCACGCCCGGTGGCGGGGGATAGCCGCCCAGGCGCTGGCGCAGGTCGGGGCGGTTCACACCGGCGGCCTCGACCCGGATCAGCACTTCGCCGCCGCGCGGCTCGGGCATCGGCGTTTCGCGCAGTTCCAGCACTTCGGGGCCACCCGGTTCACGGGCGAAAACGGCGTTCATTGTGGTTGGCATGGTGTTCACCTTCATAGGGACAGATAAGTTGCAGCGGCGCAGAACAGGCTGGTGACCCCCAGCATCAGCAGCGTCAGCCGGAGGTTGTCGGACCGCACCAGTTCGCCGCCCGGCAGGCCCATCACCCGGCCCGCGATCAGCACGTTCGCGGTGAAGGGCGAGGCGGCGGCGGTGATCCCCCAGCCCGTCTTGGCCGCGACGGCCATCCAGATCAGGATGCTTTCGGGCACGAGCGGATGCAGCACACCCAGAAGGATGCTGGTCGACACGATGGGATTGACCGCAATAAGGCCCGCCCCGACCATCACGAAGGGAATCAGCCCCACGGCCAGCGGGAAAACCGCATCGGGCGGCACCGGCAGGCCCCCTGTCTGGCGGGAGATCGCCTCGGATATCACCGCCCCGATGAAGCCCGCGCCGCCCACGATGACGATCTCGTTGACCGTTGTGGCGGCAGAGGCCGCGGCCTCCTGCGCGATACCGGGACGGCGGGGATCGCCGGACTGCATTGCCCACCACCCCAGCGCAAAGGCCAGCACGGCGAACAGCACCGCTTCGGGCAGGGTCAGGGCGGTGACCTGCTGCAGCGCGATGGCGCCGCAGACCAGCAGGCCGACCCGCAGGACCACCTGGCCCAGCACGCGGCGATCCGCGCGTCCGGGCATGGCGCGCGTCGCGGACGGCGGCTGCGGCGCGGCGCCCCTGCGCGACATGAGGTAGCCTGCGGTCATGTAGAACCCGGCGGCGGCGAGGCCGAAGGGCAGCACCTCGAAATAGCCCACCTCCGGCAGGATCGAGAGGGTGATGATGGTCGATAGCGCCAGGGGCGACCACATTGGCATCGCCCCGAACCCGCGGATCATCGACAGGGTCAGGTCCCTCAGCGCGTTCTGCCGCACGAGGGTCTCTCGGCTTTGCGCCAGAAGCGCGGCAATGACGCTGACCGCCCCGAAATTGAGGAAGATGGAAAAGACGTGGGTGCCTACGGTGACGAAGAGGTAGCGCGCCCCGCGCGGGCGGCTGGCCACGACCTCGGCCGCGTCGCGCACATCGGGGGAGCGTGACGCCGCGCGGCTGAGCATGTTCAGCGACATGAGCAGCACCGACAGGAAGGTGACCCGCGCCATCGCCCCGGACGGCCCCAGGATCCCCGTCACCAGCGACCAGACGAACAGCACGCCGACGATTGCGCCGATCACGGCGGCAGAGCGTGTCACCTCCCGCCGGTTCACGAAGACGAAGACGCCCAGCAGCAGGGCGACCGGCACTCCGGGCAGCGGCAGGGGCAGAGCGATCTGCGCCGTCGCCGCCACCAGCAGTCCCAGCGCCACGACGAGGTTCAGCCCGTCCCTCGCCGTCATCTCTGCCGCGTGCGCATCAGCCGTCCACCACCTGCCGGACGCTGGCGGAGAGCCCGCCGTCGACGATCAGCTCGGTGCCGGTGATGTAACCCGCCTTGTCGGAGGCGAGGAAGACCGCCGCCTCCGCGATGTCCCAGGCCGAACCCATCCGCCCCATCGGGCATTGCCGGGCGCGGGCCGCGCGCATCTCCTGCCCGGACTTGTCGCCATAGCTGTTGGCCAGCGTGACGCCGATGCGCGGCGTGTCGATCAACCCCGCGATGATCGCGTTGACGCGGATGTTCTCGGGGGCCAGTTCCACCGCCAGCGCCCGCGCGAACTGGTTCGCGCCCGCCTTCGTCGCGGAGTAGGCCAGATGCGGATATCCCACGTTGCGGATTGAGGCGATGGAGGAGGTCACGGTGATGACCCCCCTGCCCTGCGCGCGCATGTGCGGCAGAACCGCCTGCGCCGAGACGTGCAGAGAGGTCAGGTTGGCATCGCTGATCCGTCGCCAGTCGTCGGGCGTGGTCTGGCCGGACGGCCCGCTTTTGCCCAGACCCACGTTGCAGTGGAGGATGTCGATGCGGCCATGCCGGTCGGCCACGCCCTGCACCAGACGGTCGATGCTGGCGTCGTCCAGAACGTCGACGACCGCCGCCTCGGCGTTGAACCCCTCTTCGCGGATCAGGTCGACCGTCTGCGCCGCCGCGTCCTCGTTGGCGTCGGCGCAGACGACAAAGGCCCCCTCGCGCGCGAGCCCCATGCTGATGGCCCGGCCGATCCCGATCCCTTCGGCAATTGCACCGGCGCCGATGACGATGGCCACGCGATCCTTCAGTTGCATGGAGGAGCTCCCTGTCATTTCGCCTCCGCCGAGCGGAGGGCGCTGCGTTTGGCGCGTGTCATGCGCAGTTCCCGGCGCACGCCCACGAACAGCGAGAATGCGGTTATCGCGATGAAAATCCAGCAGATCGGGCTGCGGAAGAAGATGCCGATGTCCTCGGAAATCAGGAACGACCGCCGCAAGTTGTCCTCGAACAGCGGCCCGAGGATGAAGCCCATCAGGAACGGCGCCGCTGCCATGTTGATCTTCATCATGATGTAGCCCAGCACGCCAAAGGCCAGCATCACGCCCACGTCGAACATCTGGCTTTGCACGGCGTAGCTGCCGAAGACGCAGAACAGCAGGACCACCGGCAGGAGGATGTGGCGCGGGATGTCGGCGATCTTGGCAAAGTAGCGGATCGCCAGCTTGCCGGAACCGAACAGCACGATGGAGCTCAGCATGATGCCGATGAAGATGGCGTAGATGATGGTGATGTTGTCCTGGAACATCAGCGGCCCAGGCGTCAGCCCCTGCAGCATGAAGGCGCCGAGGATCACCGCCGTCACCACGTCGCCCGGGATGCCGAGCGCCAGCAGCGGGATCAGCGTCGCCCCGGCCACGCCGTTGTTCCCGGATTCTGAGGCGGCCACGCCCTCGATGTTGCCCTTGCCGAAGGTCTCGGGCGATTTCGACGTGCGCCGCGCCTCGCCGTAGGACAGGAAGGCCGCCGCCGTCGCCCCGGCACCGGGGATGGTGCCGATGATGACACCGATGAAGCTGCCGCGGATGATCGTCAGCAGGCTGCCCTTGAACTCCTCCATCGTGACGCGGCTGCGGTCGGCGGCCTTGATGGTATGCGGGGCGATCTTGCGCATGTAGAAGTCGATGACTTCGGGCAGCGCGAAGAGGCCGATCAGCAGCGGGATATAGCTGACCCCTGCCATCAGGTTGAAATTGTCGAAGGTGAACCGCTGCGTGCCGTAGACGAGGTCGAGCCCGATGGTCGAGGTCAGCAGCCCCAGAAGGCCGGAGATCAGGCCCTTGGTCAGCGACGATCCGGAGATCGAGATCACCACCGTCAGCGAGAAGCAGATCAGCCAGAAGTACTCCGGCGGGCCGAAGGCCAGCGCCAGCCCGGCAATCAGGCTCGCGAAGAAGATCAGCGACAGGTTCGACAGGAAATCCGCGATGCAGGACGCGTAGAGCGCCATGTTCATCGCCTTGCCCGCCTGCCCCTTCTGCGCCAGCGGGTAGCCGTCGAGCAGCGTGCAGGCGGCGGCGGGTGTGCCGGGCGCGCGGATCAGGATCGCGGTGATCGACCCGCCGAAGACCCCGCCCTTGTAGACCCCCACAAGCAACAGGATGCCCGTCACCGGGTCGAGGTTGAAGGTGAAGGGCAGCGCCAGCGCCACGGCCATCGTCGCGGTCAGGCCGGGAATGGCCCCAACCGTCACGCCGAGGCAGACGCCGATGGTGATGGCCAGAAGGTTCTGGAAGGTCAGGAAAAGCTGGAACCCGGTTGCGATGTTCTCAAGCATGGGTCACATCCAGTCTTCGAAGATGCCGGCGGGCATGGGCACCTGCGCCACATGCACGAAGAAAAGGTAGATCAGCAGGGGCACGGTTATGCCCACACCCAGCAGGATCAGGGGCCTGCGCTCCCCGCCCATCGCGATCAGCACGATGGTCACGACGATGGAGGTCAGCAGCATCCCCAGCGTCTCCGGCACAAGCAGGTAGATCAGCAGCAGCACACACAGGGCCAGCAGGCGCGGCTTCCACTGCGCGTGCACGTTCGGGGCGGCCGCGTCCTCGTCGGGAATATGCGCGGCGAACACCGCCTCGAGCAGGTGGACCAGCGCGAACAGCGCGACCCCCGCGGTCAGCACATACGGCAGGAATGCCGGTGACAGCGGCAGATGCTTGACCGACGCGGGCGTCGTCACACCTGCCGGTATGACGATCGCCGCGAACAGGATGGCCGCGATCAGTGTCAGCGATGCAAAGATGATCTCCCGGCGGCGCCCTTTCCGGGCGTCCGGTCCCTGCGACGTGTCGCTCATTGTCCGCCCCTCCCTATGGCCGACGTATCAGGTCCGCAAAGGCGACCCGACCGGGCCGCCTTTGCAGCATGGCATGTCACTCGACGGTCACGCCCGCCTCATCGACGACCGTCTTCCAGCTCGACAGCTCGTCCTCGATGAACTTGGCGAACTCCTCCGGGCTTCCGCCTTCGATCTGCGCGCCGCGCGTGTCGGCGAATGTGACGAAGGACTCGCTGGCAATGACCTCGTCCAGCGCCGTGGACAGCGTTGCCACGATCTCCGGGTCGGTGCCGGCAGGCGCCAGCAGACCGAACCACGAGCGCGCCGCGAAACCGTCCAGTTCCGGGATGTCGAGTTCGTCCAGCGTCGGCACGTCCTGCAGCTTGTCGGACCGCGAGGGCGTCGTCACCGCCAGCGCGCGCAGGGCGCCGGACTGGATCTGCGGCATGGCCGACGGCAGGTTGTCGAACATCACGTCGACGTCGCCCGCCAGAAGCGCGGGCACCGCCTCGCCGCTGCCGCGGAACGGCACGTGCGTCATGTTCGCCCCGGTGCGCGACTTGAACATCTCGCCCGACAGGTGGATCGAGCTGCCGACGCCCGAAGACCCGAAGGTCTTGCCTTCGGCCTTGGCCGCGTCGAGGAACTCTGCCGCTGTCTGGTAGGGGCTTTCCTTGTTCACCACCATGACGTTCGGGATGGTGATGAGCAGCTTGATCGGCGCGAAGTCCGCGACCGCATCGTACTGCAGGTTCTTGTAGACCGCCGGAGCGATGCCGTGCGACGACACCTGCCCCATGAACAGCGTGTAGCCGTCGGCTCGCGCCTTGGCCGCCATGGTCGTGCCCAGCGTCGCGCCGGCACCGGGACGGTTTTCGACCGTCACGGTCTCGTCCAGCACCTTGGTCAGACCGTCCGCCACCTGGCGCGCCAGAATGTCGGTGGACCCGCCCGCGCTGTAGGGCACGATGATCGTGATGCGCTTGGTCGGATATTCCTGCGCCTGGGCAACCGTGCCCAGGGCCAGCATCGAAACCGCGCCGAGCGCGGCAAGCGTGTGCCTTCTGTTGATGTTCATTTTCATTCTCCTCCTCCAGATTGAATCAGTCTTGTCTTCCGGCCTGCTGCCGATGGCAGTCATGCCGAACCGATGGTCATGCCGCCGCAGACGTACAGGACCTGCCCCGTCACGAAGCCCGCCCCCTCCGAGCAGAAGAAGCCGACGGCCTCTGCCACGTCCTCCGGGGTGCCGGTGCGCTTGACGGGTACGGTTTCGATGATCTTCTCGGTGCGCGGATCGCCCGGCGGGTTGACCTTGTTGAACAGCTCGGTGGCGATGGGACCCGGCCCGACCGCGTTCACGGTGATGCCGTGGCGGCCCAGTTCCAGCGCCCATGTCTTCGTCATGCCGTGCAGCCCGGCCTTGGTCGCCGCATAGGCGGTGCGCAATTCCTTGCCCAAGGCCACCCGGCTCGAGATGTTGACCACGCGGCCCAGCCCCGCCGCCTTCATCGACGGCAGGACCGCCTGCAGGCAGACCAGCGGCGCGCGCAGGTTGACGGCGGACACCTGGTCGATGGAGGCCGGATCGGTCTCCTCGACAGTGGCCGGCATCACGATGCCCGCGTTGTTCACCAGCCGGGTCACGCGCCGCCCTTCGCAGAAACGGGTCAGCGCGTCGAGCGTCGCCTCCACGTCCGAAAGGTCCAGCTCGATGAACGCGTCGGCGTGGCCATGCTGCGGCGCGATCCGGTCGACCACCGCGACCGACAGGCCGTCCGCCTTGAGCCTTTCGGCAATCGCCGCGCCGATACCGCGCGCCCCGCCTGTCACGATAGCATGATCCGTCATGGTGTCAGTCTCCGAACGGCATTGCCTTGTCGACCGTCTCCCAGATGAAGCGGCCGGACGGTTTCTGTTGTTCTTCGGCGATATGCGCCACCAGACCCGCCGCGCGGGAGATGACGGCAAAGCCGCGCATCAGCTCCACGGGGATGTCCATGTCGCCCAGCAGGGCCGCCGTGGCGCCCGTCGCGTTGATCGTGATATGCCGCCCGAACTCCGCATCGACGGCCGCCGACAGGGCCAGCAGCGCGTCGATGTACCGGGTCGAGGCACTCTCGGCCTTGCCGATCTCGATCAGCTTCAGCGCGCGCGGATCGTCGGGCCGGTGCAGGTGGTGGCCGAAGCCCGGCAGATGCGCCTTGCGGGTACGATGCTCGCGCACGATCTCTGCCGCGCGGGCCGCCTGCGCCTCGGTGTCGAGGTCCACGAGCTCTGCCAGAAGGCGGGCATTGTTCTCGATCGTGCCGACGAACTGGCTGCCCACGGCCAGAAGACCCGCGGCCACAGCCCCCTGCAGGTTCTCCGGCGCCGACATGTAGATCGACCGCGTGGCGATGGCGCTCGGCGTCAGGCCATGCTCCATCATCACGATCAGGATGGCGTGCATCACCCGCTGCTGCGCGGGCGTCACCTCGCGCCCGAGGATGTGGCTCATCATCACCGAGACGAAGTCCGCCTGACCCGACAACAGGTCGTCGACGAGATTGCGGTCGCGGTAGAAGATCTCTGTGTCCGTGTAACGGCACAAGGACGTGGTCGGCGCCTGCGTGGGCATGGTCATCCCTCCTTCACTGCAACCGCCATCTCGGCGAGATGTTGTTCGGCGAGTTGCGATTTCTGTAGTTTTCCGATGGCGTTGCGCGGCAGATCCGTCATGAAGCGTACCGACTTCGGCGTCTTCACCGGCCCCAGCCGCTCCCGGACGAAGGCGATGATCTCCTTCCCGGACACCCGTGCCCCGTCGCGCACCTGAACCGCGGCATGCACGGCCTCGCCCCACTTGTCGTCGGGCACGCCGAAGACGGCGCAATCGACGATGTCGGGGTGTTCGCCCATCACCGTCTCGACGTCGGCGGGATAGACGTTGAACCCGCCGGTGATGATCATCTCCTTGGCGCGGCCGCGGATGTAGACGTAGCCGTCCGCGTCCTTCATCCCGAGGTCGCCGGTGTGCAGCCAGCCGTCCTTCAGCGCCTTCTCGGTCGCCTCGGGCTGGTCCCAGTAGCCGGTCATCAGAAGGTCGCCGCGAATGACGATCTCCCCGGTCTCGCCGGTGGGCAGGATCTGCCCGTCAGGGCCCATCATCTCGACCCGCGACAGCAGCGTCTCGCGCCCGACGGATGTGCGTTTCTCCGGATCGGCCAGTTCCCGGGCCGAGATCATCGTGGCGATCTGCGGCGCTTCGGTCTGGCCGTAGGTCGACGCGAGGCACGGGCCAAAGATCTCCTGCGCACGGCCGATGGCCTCGGGCCGCATCGGACCCGCGCCATAGATCAGGTTCTTCAGATGCGAATAGTCAGCATCGCGCACGTTCGGCTGCTCCATCAGCATGTAGAGCACGGTAGGCGGCACGAAGGTCGTGGTGATCCGTTCTGCCTGCAGGAAATGCAGTGTCTGTTCCGGGCGCGGGCGGTCCAGCAGCACCAGTGTGCCGCCGGTCGCCAGCGTCGGCAGGATGTAGGTCGAGGTGCCATGCGTGATCGGCGCCGCGGCAAGGTAGCGCTGCCCCTCGCCCAGCGACCATGCGGCGATCTGGATGGCGATGTTGGTGTTCCAAGCCCGGTAGGGCTGCATGACGCCCTTGGGGCGCCCGGTGGTCCCGCCGGTGAACTTGATGGCCTGCGTCGCCGACAGCGGCAGGTTGCCCGCCTTCGGCGCCTGCCCGGCATGGGTCCGGCACAGCGCCGCCGTCGTGTCGGTCTTGTCCGAACGGGCGTCGGCCATCACGAACCGCGCCTGCGCGCCGGACAGCTTCTGCGCCGTCTCCGGCTGCACGATGACGATGCTTGCCCGGGTGAACTCCACCGACCTCAGCAATTCCTCCTGCGCGTTCATCGGCTGGAGCGGAACCCAGACCTTGCCCGCCGCCAGAACCGCAAGCCACGCCACGAGGTGTTCGACCGTGTTGTAGCAGCAGATGCCGACCCGCGAGCCGAACTCCGGATCGATGGCCTGCAACCCCGCCGCCAGGGCCTGCACCCGGCCGTGCAGGTCGCTGTAGGTGACGACCTCACCGCCGCATTCGACTGCGACATGATCCGGCCAGAGGCGCGCCGCGCGGTCGAAGAAATGGATGGGATACATGGATCTTCCCTCAGGTCTTGAAGCCGGCGCGCTCCAGCGCGTCCGTCATTATGGAAACGACGTCCTTGCGCCGTTGTCCGCCCAGCCGCGTCTTCAGCGCAGAGACGGACACCCCGGCCAGCAAGGTGTCGGACGCGTCGAAGACCGCGACGGCAATCGCGCTGACGCCCGCAATGATCATCGAGTTGTTCACGAGGTACCGGTGGCTCTGCCAGTGGGCGACCATGCGGCGCACCTCTGCCGTGGTCAGCTCGCCGTAGCGGCCATAGACCTCCCGGTGCGACGCGATCAGCCTGTCCCGCCGGTCCTGCGGCATGGCGGCCAGGATCGCCGCGCTGCCCGCCCCCACGCCCAAGGGACGCCGTGACCCAACATGCAAAGTGTTGGCCGAGATCGGGTAGGAGCCGGTCGCGGTGTCGATGCAGATCGCCTCGTCCCCGAAGGGCACGGTCAGATAGACCGTGTCGCCGGACACCGCCGCGACTTCCTCCACCACGGGGCGCAGGTTCATCCGCAGGCTGTCGAACTGGCGCGGCGAACCGGGCGCCCCGGCCAGATCGAACAGCCCGATGCCCAGTGTGTAGATCTTCGAATACGGGTCGAAACTCAGGAGCCCGCCATCCACCAGCCCCTGAAGCAGCCGCCGCGCGGTGGCCGTCGTCAGGTCGGCCTTGCGCGCGATCGTCGACAGGTTGACCCCGGTCGCATTGCGCTCCGCGACGATCGGCAAAAGCCGGATGGCCTTCGCAAGCGACGTCTCGGATCCCCGACTGGTTTCGTTCTCGTCCTGCACGTTTCCTCCCCTGCGTGCCCGGTGGCTTTGGGCACGTGTCACGGGGAGTCATGCTTGCCGGCATGTCGCGATGCAAACTTTTTATGTCGAAATGCAATCTTTTCTTGTCGATATACGATAATCTTTTCACTTACATACTGTTATAAATATACTTTTTATGAGGAAATTTTCGGCCCAGATTATCGCAGCTTCCCAAGGATTGCGCGGGACCGTTGGCTTGCAGCAAGGCATAGCGCGGACCAGTCGCAGCCTCGTATCCCACCGAAATCGAAACAGGCCTGCGCCCCAGCCACGACCGGACCAGCAAGTTCGCGATTGCCCAGCTGGTCGAGAAGGCCGACAGGCGGACCGCATGGGAGTTCCCGGAGCACCTTCTGGAAGCCGTTCCTTGCCGCATCCACACGATCCCGACCGAGCGAGCCATCGATCCGAGCCCGATGGTGAGCGGCATCCAGTTCGCCGATCAGCCGCGCAACCGGAACACCGCCTTTTCTCGGCAAATGCGCTTCGACATGATCTGCGAAGCCAATGGGATCGAACACCGGCTGACAAAAGCCAATCGTCCAAGGACCAACGGCCAGGTCGAGCGGATGAACCAGACGATCAAAGACGCCACCGTCAAACGCTTCCACTACGGCACCCACGATCAGCTTCGCAGCCACCTCGCCGACTTCTTGAATGCGTACAACTTCGCTCATCGGCTCAAGACACTCAGCGGGCTCACGCCCTACGAATACATCTGCAAAATCTGGACTTCAGAACCGAACAGATCCATCGTCGATCCGATCTACCAGACGCCGGGACGGAACGACTAGGCCGGTCGGCGCGTGGTACTTTGGCAGCGGGAGCGGCTGAGGGGCCGTCTGTGCGACCCCCTCGCGTTTGCCTGATTGGGCCTGACCGCTCCGACTGCCGCCCCCTCGGTTCGGAACCCCATCCGCACGGCTGACGTTTTGTTGGAGGAGGTGGCTACATGACAGGATTGCGTTCGAGGTTTCTGACCAAGCCCATTCACGCTTGGGCGAAGGGGGTTCTGCCGGCCTTGTCCCAGACCGAAAGCGAGGCGCTCAACGCCGGGGAAGTCTGGTGGGAGGCCGAACTCTTCTCGGGCAATCCGGACTGGTCGAAGCTCCTCGCCGTCAAGGCGCCGACGCTCAGCGCAGAGGAACAAGCCTTCCTCGACGGACCCTGCCGCGACCTCTGCCGCATGATCAGCGACTGGAAAATCAACCACGCCGACGCCGACCTTCCGGAAGAGGTCTGGACCTTCCTGCGACAGCAGGGCTTCTTCGGCATGATCATCCCCAAGGCCCACGGCGGGCTCGGGTTCTCGGCCTTCGCCCATTCCGAGATCATCCGCTTCATCTCCACCCGCTCGGTCGCCACGGCGGTCACGGTCATGGTGCCCAATTCGCTCGGGCCCGGCGAATTGATCCACCAGTTCGGCACCGACGCGCAAAAGGAGCACTGGCTGCCGCGCCTCGCCGACGGGCGCGAACTTCCGGCCTTCGGACTGACCAGTGCCGAAGCGGGCTCCGACGCCTCGGCGATGGTGGACGAAGGGGTCATCTGCAAGGGTGAGTGGCACGGCGAAGAGGTGCTCGGCATCCGGCTCAACTGGGCCAAGCGCTACATCACGCTGGCGCCGGTCTGCACCGTGCTGGGCCTTGCCTTCAAGCTGCGCGACCCGGACGGGCTGCTGGGAGAGACCAAGGACATCGGCATCACCTGCGCCCTCGTCCCCACCGATCTGGAGGGGGTGGAGACCGGACGGCGGCACCTGCCCTCCTCCACCATGTTCATGAACGGGCCGACCACCGGCAAGGACGTGTTCATCCCGCTGGAAAACATCATCGGCGGGCCAGACTATGCCGGGCGCGGCTGGATGATGCTGATGTCCGCGCTCGCCGCCGGGCGTGGCATCTCGCTGCCCTCGATGGGCTGTGCAGCCATCGCGCTTTCGGCGCATACGACCGGCGCCTATGCCCGCATCCGTCAGCAGTTCAACCTGCCGATCGGCAAGTTCGGCGGCATCCAGAAGCCGATGGCAGAGCTTGCCGCGGGTTGCTACGCCATGGACGGGGCCCGCCGCCTCACCTGCGCCGGGCTCGACGAGGGCCGCGCGCTCTCTGTGATCTCGGCGATCATGAAAGCCCATGCCACCTACCGGATGCGGGACGCGCTGAACCACGCGATGGACGTGCATTCCGGGAAGGCGGTAATCGACGGGCCGTCGAACTACCTGCTGCCGCTTTACCGTGCCGTCCCCATCGGCATCACCGTAGAGGGGGCGAACATCGTCACCCGCTCTCTGATAATCTTCGGGCAGGGCTCGATCCGGGCGCATCCGCATATGCTCGACAACATGATGGCATTGCAGCAGCCCGACCCCGAGAAATCGCTTGAGGCCTTCGACAAGAGCTTCTGGGCCCATGTGGGCCACACCACCCGGACGCTGTTCCGGGCGTGGGGCCGGGCGCTGACCGGCGGACGCTTTGCCCCCGCCCCCGACGCGGGCGCCGCCGCCCCGATCTATCGCGAACTGTCGCGCTGGTCGGCGGCCTATGCGCTGACGGCGGATTTCGCCTTCCTGACCTTGGGCGGTGCGCTCAAGCGCAAGGAGATGATCTCGGGTCGCATGGGCGACATCCTGTCGGAGATGTACATCCTCTCCGCCGCGCTGAAACGCTGGGAGGACGAAGGCCGTCAGGAGGCAGACCTGCCCGCGCTGCGCTATGCCGCCGCCGAAGGCTTCAAGCGCATCCAGATCGCGCTGGACGAGGTGATCGCCAACCTGCCCGCCCGCTGGGCGGCCTGGGTGCTGCGGGTCATTACTCGGCCGGGATCGCCGCGCCGGGGGGCCGACGACCAACTGACCGAAGCGGTGAGCGCGCTGATCTACGAACCCTCAGAGGCGCGCGACCGGATCACCGGCCGCGTCTTCGAAGGCTGCGACCGTGACGGCGTGCAGGTGCTGAACCAGTGCTACGCCAAGGTGGTCGAGATGGCCCCGGTGATGAAGCGGTTGCGCGATGCACGCAAGACGCCGCAGGAAGCGCTCGAGGCGGGCATCCTCAGCGAGGCCGAACTGGCCGAGATCGCCGCCATGCAGGCGCTGGTGGACGAGGTGGTGGCCGTCGACGACTTCACCCCCGAGGCACTGACCGACCTCTTCCCGAACCGCACCACAAACCGCGACACCAACCGGGGCGACACCCCGCGCGAGGCCGCGGAATGAGCCCCCATGCCAGCCAACGCGTGTTTCTCGTCGACGGCGCACGCACGCCCTTCCTCAAGGCCCGCGGCGGCCCCGGCCCCTTCACGCCCGTCGATCTGGCGGTGCAATGTGGCCGCCCGCTGCTGGCGCGTCAGCCCTTCGACCGCACCGCCTTCGATCTGGTGATCCTCGGCTGCGTGAACGTCATCGCCGACGAGATGAACCCCTCGCGCGTCGCCGCCCTGCGGCTGGGTCTGGGCGAGCAAACTGTGGCCTTCAGCGTGCAGATCAACTGCGGCTCGGGGATGCAGAGCATCGACACCGCCTACCGCTACATCCGCGACGGCTCTCACCAGATGATCCTCGCGGGCGGGGCCGAGGCCCTCAGCCATTCGCCGCTGGTGCTGCGCCAGTCCGCCGTCGAGTGGTTCGGCAGAATGAGCACCGCCAAGGGTCCGCTCGATCAGGCCAAGGCGATGGCGGGCATCCGGCCCGAGTTCTTCAAGCCCGTCATCGGGCTGGAACGCGGCCTGACCGACCCGATCACCGAACTGAACATGGGGCAGACCGCCGAGGTGCTGGCGCACCGCTTCGGCATCACCCGCGAAACCGCCGATACCTACGCCATGCAAAGCCACCATCGACTGGCCGCCGCCCAGACCGAAGGGCGGCTCGCAGACGAGGTGATGCCCGCCATCGACCGCGACGGTACCGTCTACGACCACGATGACGGCGTGCGGCCCGACAGCGACATGGCGGGGCTGGCCAAGCTGAACCCGGTCTTTGAGAAGCCCTACGGCAAGGTGACGGCGGGCAATTCGAGCCAGATCACCGATGGCGCGAGCTGGTGTATCCTCGCCTCCGAGCGGGCGGTGGAGGCCCACGGCCTGACCCCGCTGGCCGAGATCAAGGACAGCGAATGGGCCGGGCTCGACCCTTCGATCATGGGTCTTGGTCCGGTGCTGTCCACCGCCCCCATCGCGCAACGCCACGGGCTGGGGGCCGAGGATATCGACCTTTGGGAATTGAACGAGGCCTTTGCCGCGCAGGTGCTGTCCTGCCTTGCCGCTTGGGCGGACGACGACTTTTGCCGCGAGGTGCTGGGCTACGACGCCGCCTTCGGACGGATCGACCGCGACAGCCTGAACGTCGACGGCGGGGCGATCTCGCTTGGCCACCCGGTGGGCACCAGCGGCAACCGCATCGTGCTGCATCTGGCCAACGCCATGAAGGCGCGCGGCGCCCGGCGCGGCATCGCCACCGAATGCATCGGCGGCGGGCTGGGCGGCGCCATGCTGCTGGAGGCCGTGCAATGACCGGACATGTGCTTGAATTCCTGGGCGAAACGAAGCTGGAGCTTGGCGGCGCCACGTGCCGCGAGGGCAACTGGCGCGCGGGTCGCGACGGCGACGGCATCCTCTGGCTGGCGCTCGACAAGGCCGACAGCGGCACGAACACCATCTCCGAGGATGTTATCCGCGAGTTGGAGGGCCATGTCGCCGCCGCCGAGGCGGACCTGCCCAAGGCACTGGTGATCCGTTCGGCGAAACCCGGGGGCTTTGCCGCCGGGGCCGATATCGCCAGCTTCGACGCCCTGTCCGACGGCGGCGCGGAGGAGTTGCTGAAGCAGGGCCACGCCGTGCTCGACCGGATCGAGGCGCTGAATTGTCCGACGATCTGCGTCGTCCACGGCGCGGCCCTGGGCGCGGGCTTCGAACTGGCGCTGGCCTGCGACACCCGCATCGCTACGCCGGGCGCCTCCTTCGGCTTTCCCGAGGTGCTGCTTGGCCTGCATCCGGGTCTCGGGGGCACCGTCCGCCTGCCCGCCCTGATCGACCCGACCGAGGCGATGACGCTGATGCTGACCGGCAAGACGGCGTATACGAAGAAGGCGAAGTCGCTCGGCATCGCCGACGCGGTGGTGGAGGAACGCCATGTCGCCGCCGCTGTGCTGGCCGCCGCGCAGGGTGAGATCACCCCGCCCGCGCCGGGGCTGAAGGCGCGCGCCTTCGGCTTCGATCAGGCGCGCAGCCTCGCCGCGCGGCAGATGCGCAGCCAGACCGAGAAGAAAGCGCCCAAGGCGCATTACCCCGCCCCGCACGCGCTCATCGACCTGTGGGAAGAGCATGGCGACGACCCGGTCGAGATGCAGAAGGCCGAGATCGCCTCCTTCGCGCGGCTTCTCGACAACGAGACCTCGAAGAACCTGCGCCGCGTGTTCTTCTTGCGCCAGGGCTTGAAGGACGCGGGCCGCGGCGACGATGGCATCGCGCATGTCCATGTGATCGGGGCCGGTGCCATGGGCGCCGAGATCGCCGCGATGGCAGCAATCAAGGGCAAGCGGGTGACGCTGGGCGATGTCGAGACCGCGCCGTTGGGCAAGGCCCTGAAGCTGGCAGCCAAGATCTGCGACGACAAGCATCTGAGCCGCATCGAGACCCGCGACGCGCTCGACCGGCTGATGCCCGACCCGAAGGGCTACGGCCTCGCCAGCGCCGACCTCGTGATCGAAGCCGCGCCGGAAGACCTCGACGTGAAAAAGAAGGTCTACGACAGCCTGACGCTCAAACCCGGCGCGATCCTCGCCAGCAACACCTCAAGCCTGTCGGTCGATACGCTTGCGGCGCAGGTGGCCGACAAGGCGCGCTTTGCCGGGCTGCATTTCTTCAACCCGGTCTCGAAGGTCGATCTGGTCGAAGTGGTCCGCAGCAGCGCCACCGAGGACGACACGGCCCGCCGCCTTGCGGCCTTCTGCGTGTCCATCGGCAAGCTGCCCGCCCGCGTGGCCGACTATCCCGGCTTCGTCGTCAACCGCGCGCTCACGCCCTACCTGATGGAGGCGATGGTGCTGATGGACGAGGGCGTTCCGAAAGAGGTGATCGACAGTGCCGCGCTGCGCTTCGGCATGCCGATGGGGCCGGTGACGCTGGCCGATCAGGTCGGCCTCGACATCGGATTGCACGTGGCCGAGTCGCTGCGCGACAGCCTCGACAAGCCGATAGCCGAGATCTCCGACAGCCTGCGCGCCAAGGTGGCGGCCGGGGAGTTGGGCAAGAAGACCGGTCAGGGCTTCTACGACTGGTCAGAGGGCACGCCCCACCCCGATGCCAGCCTCGACGACGCCCCCGACGACCTGACCGACCGCCTGATCCTGCCCATGCTCGACGCCTGCGTCGAGGTTCTGCGCAAGGGCGTGGCCGAAAGTGCCGACCAAGTGGACGGCGCCATGATCTTCGCCACCGGTTTCGCGCCCTTCCGCGGCGGGCCGATGCACTATGCGAAAACCCGGGGGCGCGACGAGATCGCAGCCCGGCTGAAAGAGCTGGAAGAGGCGCATGGCCCGCGCTTCGCCCCGGATGAAGGCTGGTCCACCCTTGACTGAGGGCGGGCCGCGCTTCACCGACGCCGATGCGATGGCCCGCGCCATCTTCGACAGGGTCGGCGGTGAAGTGCGGCTGGCCCTGCCGCTTGGCCTCGGCAAGCCGGTCACGCTGGTCAACGCCCTGACCCGCGCCGCCGTGGACGATCCGGGGCTGAAACTGTCGATCTTCACCGCGCTCACCCTGCGCCGCCCAAACCCCGGCTCGGAGATGGAGCGCCGCTTTCTCGAGCCGGCGATGGACAGGCTCTTCGGGCGCTACCCCGCGCTGCTCTATGCCGAGCTGATCGGGGGGGACGGCTTGCCGGACAACATCGAGGTCTCGGAGTTCTTCTTTCAGGCCGGCACATGGCTTGGAAACGACTACGCACAGCGCCACTACATCTCGGCCAATTACACCCACGCCCGCGACGTGCTGATCGCGCAGCGGCCCAACGTGCTGGCGCAACTGCTCGCACGGGAGGGCGACCGCTTCAGCCTGTCGTGCAACACCGACATCTCCGCCGATCTCTTCGAATTGCGCCGCAAGGGCGAGATGGACTTCATCGCCGTGGGCGAGGTGAACGAGGCGCTGCCCTTCATGCAAGGGCCCGCCGAGCTGACGCCGGAGGCGGTACAGATGCTGCTCGAACCCACCGAACCCTTCGAGCTCTTCTCGGTGCCGCGCCGCCCGGTCTCCGACAGCCAGCACGCCATCGGCCTGCATGTCTCGCGGCTGGTGCCCGACGGCGGCACCCTTCAGATCGGGATCGGCGCCATCGGCGATGCGGTCGCCAACGCGCTGCTCGCCCGGGATCGCGGCGCGCTTGGCCCGCTGTGGGACGCGGCCCCGATGCCGCTGACCGGCTCGGAAACCAAGCCCTTCGACACCGGGCTTTACGGCGTCACCGAGATGCTGGTCGGAGGGATGCTGGCCCTTTTCGAGCAGGGCGTCATCCGCCGCGAGGTGGACGGCGCCACCATCCACGCCGGGTTCTTCGTCGATGCGCGCGACATGTACGAGCGCCTGCGCGCGATGCCGACCGGGCAGCGTGCGAAGATCGCGATGATGCCGGTCAGCTTCACCAATGCGCTCTACGGCGACGAGGCGGCCAAGCGCGCCGCGCGGTGCCATGCGCGCTTTGTCAACGGTTGCATGCAGGTCAGCCTGCTGGGGGACGCGATGTCCGACGCGGCAAAGCCCGGGGAGGTGGTCAGCGGCGTGGGCGGGCAGTTCAACTTCTTCGAGCAGGCCTTTGCGCTTGAGGACGGCCACGCCATCCTGACCCTGCCCGCCACCCGTCACAGCAAGGGCAAGGTCACCTCCAACCTCGTCTGGCAGCTTGCCGTGACCACCGTGCCCCGCCACATGCGCGACATCGTGGTGACGGAATACGGCGCGGCGCACCTGCGCGGCCAGACCGATGAAGAGGTGATCAAGCGTCTGCTCGCCATCGCCGACAGCCGGTTTCAGGACGGCCTGCTGGAAGAGGCCAAGACCGCAGGCAAGATCGACGCGGACTACGAGATCCCGGCAGCGCAGCGACACAACACCCCCGAGGCGATTGCCCGCTGGCTCGGCGCCTTTCGCGAGACGGTTCTACCCGACTTCCCGCTCGGCACAGATTTCGACGCGGTCGAGAAGCAGCTTCTTCCGGCGCTATCGGCGCTCGGCAATGCTGCAGGAAACGCCCGCGCGCTCCTCGCGCTTGTCGGCGCCTCGGTGACGCAGCCCCCGCATCCTGCCGAAGGCGAGGCGATGGAGCGAATGGGCTTCGAACCCGCGCCCCGCCTCACCGAACCGCTTCAGGCGCGGGCCTTGCGCGGTGCGTTGCGGATTAGCCGTCGGCATTCGGGATGACCGGGCTTCATCGGCATGGAGTTCCGCGGCGTAGGGCGGTCCCGAGCGCTGGACTGGAGGGGGAGGTTCATGGTCCAGACCAACCCTGCATGGGGCCGCTCGTGATCGTCACAGAACTGCGCCACACATGGACGAGGGACCCATTAAGTATGCAATTGACACCATCGCCTAACAACAGATCCAACCCGCGCTAAACGCGCATCTCGGCAAGTCGCATGATCAGCCCGAAGAGAATGCCGGCGGGCCAGCCAGATTTCATGCGCGTCGGCACAGTATCTGCAAGTTCGGGATGGCCAGGCGGGCGCGAAAACGCCTTTGTTCGCAACGCCTTCAATCTTGTGACCCGGAAGTTCTGACGATACCGTCCGGCTATCTGGTCAAGCAATTGCCTGGGGAGTTCCCGATGAAGTTGCCTGAAATGCCCTTCTCCGTGACGGACTGGTCAAAAGTGGATCCTGTCGACTATCCGGGCGAAACCGGCATCGCGACCTGGCGGACGTTTGAAGCAGGCGACCTGCGGGTCCGCATGGTCGAATACTCGCCCGGATACCTGGCTGACCACTGGTGTGATCGCGGCCACGTTTTTCTGGTTCTGGAGGGCTCCCTCGTCTCAGAACTGAAGGACGGCCGCCGCACCACCATGACCGCCGGGATGAGCTATCAGGTTTCCGATTTCGGAGACTCCCCGCACCGATCATCATCGGAAACAGGCGCGAAGCTTTTCATCGTCGACTGAGGGCCGAGACCTCTACCGCCCGGCCTCGGGCTTGATATTCGTTTCCAGATAGTCCCTCGACCAGAGTTCGAGATCATCAAGGATCGGCTTGAGCGCCAGGCCGTGCGCACTCAGCGAGTATTCGACCTTGGGCGGCACCTCGGGATAGACCTTGCGGTCGATGATCCTGAAGGCCTCAAGGTCACGCAACTGCTTGGTCAGCATGCGCTGCGTGATGTCGGGCATGGCACGATGCAGTTCTCCGAACCGCATGGTGCGTCGGGACAGGCACCAAAGGATCATCCCCTTCCACTTTCCGCCGATGATGCCCAAGGCGGTTTCCGTCGGGCAGAACAACTGTTCCTTGTTGAAGGGGGCCGGCATCGCATGTTCCTTACTTACATTTTAGATAGTATAGGCCAAAATTGTGCATTCTTGCGGCTTTTGCATGTGCCCGCCAGTTTGTCGAGGTCTGCAACAGAAGGCCACGCACATGACAACCCACCCACCCCTTCATCCGGCGCTTCGCCCCGGCGCGCTCCAGCATCTGCAACTCGCGAACCGCTATGTCGTCGCGCCCATGTCCCGCGCCAGCGCCACCGATGATGGCATCCCGACCGAAGCGATGGCGCGCTACTACGCCGGCTTCGCGACGGGCGGCTTCGGTCTCATCATCGCCGAGGGTGCCTATACCGACCTTTGCCATGCGCAGGCCTACGGCAATCAACCCGGTCTCTGCACCGATGCGCAGGAAGCGGGCTGGCAGGGGGTCACCGACGCCGTACATCGCGCCGGGGGCCGGATCATACTCCAGCTGATCCATGCCGGTGCCGTGTCCCAGGCGGTCGACGTGCCGCATGCACCTTCGGCCGTGCGCCCCACGGGCAAGATGCTCGACGGCTACGGACCGAACCGCGGCCCTTACGGCACGCCCAGAGAGCTGAGTGGACAGGACATCCACGACATCAAGGCCGGATTTGTACAGGCGGCCGTGCGCGCGCAGTCGGCCGGGTTCGACGGGGTCGAGGTGCATTGCGCGAACGGCTACCTGCTCGACCAGTTCCTGACGCCAGAGACCAACCTGCGGGACGCGCCGTATGGCGGCTCGGTCGAGAACCGGATCCGCCTGACAGCCGAGATCATCACCGATATTCGCGCGGCGACTGGCGGGCATTTCCTGACCGGGGTCCGCGTGTCGCAGGCCAAGGCGACCCAGCCGGACTATTTCTGGCATGGCGGTCTGGAGGATGCGGAGCGGATTTTCACGGCGGTCGCAGAGGCCGGCGCGGGGTTCATTCATCTCGCCAGTGAGACCAAGGGCTATGCCTACCACAGCAGCACGCCCGGTGGAGAAAACCTTTGCCACTTTGCCCGCGTGACCACCGGATTGCCGGTCATCGCCAATGGCGGGTTGCAAGACCCGGATCTGGCCCGAGATGTGCTGAACAGGGGTGAGGCGGATTTCCTGGCGATCGGCAAGGCGGCGATGAACAATCCCGACCTTCCCGACAGGATTGCTAGGGGCCGTCCGGTGGAGACTTTTACCTACGACCTGTTCTCCCACGGGGTATCCATCGAAGGTCAGGCAAAATGGCAGGCCGTACGCAGCCGCATCACGGCTGTCGGGGCTTGAGTTCATGCGGGGGCGCAGACGTTGTTTCTGCGCCCGCGTCAGCCGCCACCAGAAACGGCGTACAGGTACGCCTCCAAGGCCATCGTGACGCGCTCCGGCAGTCCCTCTTCCGGCAGGACACCTTCGCCGGCAGCGTTCACCAGCGACCGGCCAATGATAACGGCGGTCAGAAGATCGGTCGAGTTGAGTTGACCGAAGCGCCGGGACAACAACCCCGAAGAGATCGAAGCGATTTCTCTTGCCATGTCGTTGGCTTCTTCCCCCAGAGGGAAGGAGACCTCGATATGTTCCAGCGCGGAGGCCAGTTTCGGCCGCGCGAACTGGTGACGGACAGAGGCGGCCACCATCTGCCTCAAGGCCTCTTCTCCGTTGTCCTGGATCGCACGCAGCTCAGCCAGGAGGGCCTGCCGTTCACGGCGGATGAGCGCGACGAGGATCGCCTGTTTGTCGGGAAAGTACTGATACAGCGTCCCGATGCTGACGCCGGCGCGTTCGGCGATCCGGTTGGTGTTCAGCGCGTCAGGATCCTGCGTTTCCAGAATGCGAGCCGCAGCTTCGACAATCGCGGCGCAGGTTTCGACCGCGCGGCGTTGCTTCGGTAATTTTCTGGGCTGTGGCGCGACGGCAGACATGCGGTTCCGATGCGAGTAGAGAAACTGAGCAATTGCTTGGATACTGCCGGTGCTTGCCTATTTTTTGCAACCCGAAAGGCCGGATCAATGACCGAAACCAAGTCCTGCTACAAACCCCTGACCCTTTTCCTGCTGGTGCGCGCGCTGCCTTCCTGGCTGGCGCTGCCCAGACCGCGACGCCGGGAGATTGCCATCGGTGCCGTCCCGGGCGGGGACATAAAGTTTCGCCAGTTCGACTGCGAAGCCTTCTCCGCCATGTGTTCCGATATCTGGATGCTGACCGCGGACTCCGCTGGCGCAATGAACACGGCGATGGAACGGCTGCGCGACACGCCGCTGTTCGCTCAGCCCTATTTCGAGTTCGTCGCGATCCTTCCCGCCATCGAAGACGGATGGAAGGCGTTTGAAGCCGCGGAGGTTGACCATGCCTGACCTACGTCCCGTCGTCGTGACCGGAGCCAGCCGGCGAAACGGACTGGAACCGGTGCGTCTTCTGACTGCGCGGGGACAGCCGGTCATCGGCATCGCCCGCGCGGAGCCCGGTCTTTGGGAACTCCTGGCCCGTTTCATCCGCCGCGACCTGTCGGGCCGGGCCGCTGTCACAACGCTCGCGCAGGATCTGGCGCAACTGCGCCCTAAGGGCTGATCATGGAGAAGAAGGCCGCCCCGTCCCTCTTCGGCTCCACCCTTGGGTCGCTGCTGGCCGGGGTCAACACCGACATGCTGATCGACTGGGGCGCGCCACCTCGGGCCGCGTGAAGGCGGGCTTCAACGTGCTGGTCCCGGCGGACTGCTGTGCCGACCGGGCGCAGGCACCCCATGACGCCCACCTCTACGAGAAGTACGCCGACGTCACCGATGCCGACGATGTCGCCAGCTGTTTGGAGACGCTCTGACCTGTTGCAACCTGTATACTGAACGCTCTCCAGATCAGCGCCCGTTTCTCGGGCGTTTTTCTTTTCCAGAAGAAATATCAGTTTCACACCAATAAAAGACTCGCCACACCTGTATCTACCTGTCTACACTTTGAGTAACAGGAGGGAACATGTCCCAGCCAGACTACAAGACACCCGAGTCGAAATCCGAACGCATCGCCCGCCTCATCGAGGCGGAGATCCGGTCCGGTCAGCTTCAGGACGGGTCGGCCCTCTCGAGCGAGAGCAGCCTCGTCAACCGCTTCGCTGTCTCGCGGACAACGGTGCGCAAGAGCCTCGGCATCCTCGCGGACAAGGGCCTGATCCAGACCAAGGTCGGCATCGGATCCTTTGTCACCTATGCGGGAAACGTGATCGACAGCGGTCCGGGCTGGTCGCTGGCTCTCTCTTCCGTCGGATTGCGGATGGGAACCCGCATCCTCAAGATCGCCCGGGTCGAGATGGACCTCGACTGCCCCATCCGCCTCGAAGGTCCGATGCTGGCCGTCGATCGGCTGCGGTTCCGCGAAGAGACGGGTCGTGGCCTGTCGCTGGAACGGGCGCGGGTGCCGTGGCGAGATGACTTCGCGGCCTTGATCGAATGCGGACTGGATGGCGGCTCGCTGAGCCAGACCCTCGCCGCGCGCGGGCTCTTCCCGGCTTCGGGGGAGGAATGGGCCAATGTCCTGCCGCTGCTCGGAGCCGAGGATGCCGCTCTCATGGGGCGCGACCCCGGCACCGCGATGCTGCGCCTGCGCCGTCTCACGCGGGATGCGACCGATCATCCCGTCGAATTCGTCGAAAGCTTCCTCGACCCGGAGCTTTTCGGCCTCCACATGACTTTTTGAACAGGACTTCAGATGTCGGACACCGCATTGACCCGGGCTCAGGGCTGCCTGCTGGGACTGGCCGCAGGCGACGCGCTGGGAATGCCCGCGCAAACCCTGCCGCGCGAGACCATCGTGCAGCACTACGGGCGTATCACCGGATTCGTGCCGCCTTTCGAAGGGCACCCCGTCTCGCATGGGCTGGCTGCCGGACAGATCACCGACGACACGGAGCAGACCCTGCTCCTGGCGCAGCGACTGTTGCGCGATCCCGATGGATTCGATGCGGCAGGATGGGCGCAGGACCTGCTGGACTGGGAGGCGGACGTCCGCGCCAAGGGGCTGGCGGACCTGCTCGGCCCTTCTTCGAAGGCCGCGATTGCCGCGCTGCTAAACGGCACGCATCCGGATGAGACCGGCCTCAACGGAACCACCAACGGCGCGGCAATGCGGATTGCCCCCGTGGGCCTGTCCACGCCACCCGAGGTCCCGCCTCTGGTCGCCCGCGTCGTGCAGACCTGCCGCGTGACGCACAACACCGGAGAGGCCATCGCGGCCGCCTCCGCCGTGGCCATGATGATCAGCTGCGGCATCGCGGGCATGACCTTTGCGGACGCCCTGCCGCGTGCGGTCGACGCCGCGCGCGCCGGGCAACAGGCGGGTCACCCCAAGGGTGAACCGGACATGGCAGGGCGCATCCTGCGGGCTGTCGAGCTTGCACGGACCGGCGAGGATGCACTGGTTGCGGGGATCGGCACCTCGGTTGCCAGCCGGGAAAGCGTGGCCTGCGCCTTCGGCTTGCTGAGCATGGGCCTGCCCCTGCACGAAACGCTCTGTATGGCGGCCAATATCGGCGACGACACCGACACCATCGGTGCGATCACCGGGGCCATGGGGGGCGCGCTCGGGCTGACCCTGCCCGCGGACGTCATCGCGCAACTGCGCGCCGCCAATGCAGCGGATCTCGACGGGCTGGCCGAGCCGCTGCTGGCCCTGCGCAGGGTCGCCGCCTGATGGGGACGCTGATGCAGATGACTGGGCCGGTGGTCGACCTGGTGTATGCGGTCTCTGCCCTGCCGCAGCGTGGGCAGGAGGCGCATTGCACCGGCTTTGCCATGCTGCCCGGCGGCGGGTTCAACGCCATGGCGGCGGCACGGGCGGCGGGTCAGCGCGTCGTTCTCGCGGGATCGCTCGGGACCGGGCCGATGGCCGACCGCGTGGCAGCGGAACTGGCGCGCCTCGAGATCGGAACGGCCCGCGCGCGCGTCGCGCAGGACCAGGGCTGCTGCACCGTGCTGCTGGAGCCGGACGGCGAGCGGACCTTCATTAGCTTTCCCGGAGCGGAAGGCACGATCCGCGCCGATGACCTCGGCGCAATCGACCTCGACGGCGTCTCGCACGTGCTGATGTCGGGCTATTCCCTGCATTACCCGCAGGCGGCGGAGGCACTGGTCGACTGGATTGCCGCCCTGCCCGCGGCGGTCACGCTGGCCTTCGATCCCTCTCCCGTGGTGCACCTTCTCGACACGTCGCTGCTAAGCCGTGCCATGGCCCGTGCCGACTGGATCAGTGCCAATGCCTCCGAGGCGACCGTGCTGACCGGGCGCGGCGATGCGCAGCAGGCAGCCCGCGATCTTGCGCAGGGGCGGCAGGGCGCGCTGGTGCGCATGGGCTCCGAAGGGTGCCTGCTGGCAACCGGCGACACGGTTAAGGCCATCCCTCCGCATCGCGTCACGACAGTCGATACCAACGGCGCGGGGGACACCCATATCGGCAGCTTTCTCGCGGAACTGAGCCATCACGGCGATCCGCTGCGCGCCGCCCGCTACGCCAATGTCGCCGCCGCCCTGTCGACACTCGAACGCGGCCCCGCAACACCCCCCGACCGCAGCGCGGTCGAGGCCATCCTCAACGACGAAAAGGCCGATCAACGGCCGACCCTCAACCTGGAGACCTGAAAATGAAGACCCTCTTTCTGACCACAGCCCTGGCGATGACCGCTTCGGCCGCGCTTGCCGACGAGATCCGCGTCCTGAATTGGCAGGGCTACGGCACCGACCTGAAATGGGCGGTGGACGCCTTCGCCGAGGCCACCGGCCACACCGTCGTGCACGAGTACTTCAACTCCGAGCAGGAGATGCTGACCAAGCTGCGCACCAATCCCGGCGCCTATGACGTGGTGATGATCAACGCGGCCTTCACGCCGCAGGCGATCTCCGAAGGGCTGATCGCGCCCATCGACACCACGGCCATCGAGAATTTCTCCGACATCCCCGAAGCTTTCGCCGCCGACCCCAAGCTGAACGCCGACGGTCAGACCTACGGCGTGCCGTGGACCTGGGGCCTGACCTCCTTCGCGATCAACACGCAAGCCTGGGACGAGACCCCGACCTCGATCCTCGCGCTCTGGGACGAGGCCCATGCCGGCCGCGTCTCGATCCGCGACGATGCCGTCGAGGCGCTGCAACTGGGGGCGCTCGCCACCGGGCAGGATATCAACGACATCAAGGACATCGACGCGGCCGCCGCCAAGGTCGCGGAACTGCTGCCCAACCTGCGCACCTTCTGGAGCAGCGAGAATGACTGGAACCAGTTCATGGCCGCGGGCGAACTGGATGCCGCGACCTACTGGTCCGGCTCGGCCAGCCGTTCGGCCTCGCTGGGGCTGCCGGTGCAGTTCGTGATCCCGCAGGAAGGGGCGGTGGGCTGGCTCGATGGCCTGTCGATCCCGGAAACCTCCACCCATAAGGACGCCGCGCTGCAGTTCATCGACTACATGATCGACCCGGAATTCTACGTGAAGTGGGATGCCGAGGGGGCTCCGGCGTCGGCCAATGCCGCGGCCGCCGAAGCGCTGCCCGACGACGCCTTCAACAAGGCGGTCCTGGGCGATCCGGAGGTTGCCGCCCGTGTCCACTTCCAGGCGCCGATCGACGATGCCACCCGCGAGAAATACCTCGAGGTATGGCAGGGTCTGAAGGCCGCCCAGTAAGCCTGTCGGCAGACATATCTGTTCCATTCACTGTCCGGGGGCCGCGTCCGTGCGGCCCCTTCCAAGGAGCTCCCCATGGCCGACACCCTCGCGCCGGAGGACCGGCGGCGACTGTTCACGCTGCTCACGCCTGCCTATCTCTGGCTGACCCTTGCCGTCTTCCTGCCGCTCTCGGCCATGCTGTTCTTCAGCTTTCTCACCGACCTGCCGCAGGACGCCCCGGACTGGGGTTTCACCCTCGGGAACTACCTGAAGTTCGGTGAGAGCGGCGTCTATGCCTCCCTGTTGTGGAAGTCCCTGAAGCTCGGGTTCACCGTCACCTTCTTCTGCATCCTCATCGGCTATCCCTGTGCGCTGGTGCTGGCCCGCACGATCAAGGGCCGCGCCCGCGAAACGCTGTTCCTGCTGGTGATCCTCCCCTTCTGGTCGAACTCGCTGGTGCGGATCTTCTCCTGGGCCATCGTGCTGCGCGGCAATGGCGTGCTGGAGCGCGCCATCGAAGCCATCCTGCCTTGGGACATCCGGCTCGACCTGATGTTCACCCCGAGCGCGGTGGTGATCGGGCTCGTCCACAGCTACCTGCCCTACGTGATCCTGACGTCCTACCTGGCGCTGCAGGCGATTGACGACGACATCGTCGATGCCGCGCGGTCCATGGGGGCCAGTTCGCTGACCATCCTGCGCCGCCTGCTGCTGCCGCTGTCGCTTCCGGGCCTGCTGGCCGGTGCGGTTCTGGTCTTTGTCCCGGTCGTCGGGTCCTTCATGGAGCCGCGCATCCTGGGCGGTCGCTACGGAACCTACTACGGCACCGTCATCGAGGACCAGTTCGTCGCCGTCTACAACTGGCCTCTCGGCGCCGCGCTCAGCTTCGTGCTTCTGGCCGTGGTGCTGGTGATCCTCGGTCTGGCCAGCCCGATCCTGAGAAAGGCAAAGACATGAGACGTCCGATCCTTCCGCTTCTGGGCCGCGTCTGGCTCGTCCTGATCCTCGTCTTCCTCTACGCGCCGATCCTGGTGATGGCGGCCATGAGCTTCAACGCCTCGCCCTTCTACCAGCTGCCGTTCGAGTTCTCGACCCGCTGGTACACGGACATGGCCAACAACCCGCAGATCATCGCGGCCAGCCTGCGCTCCGTCGCCATCGCCTTTGCCACCATGGCAATCGCCACGGCACTGGGCACCGCGGCCTCCGTTGCGCTGTTCCGCTACGACTTCCCCGGCAAGCGCATCCTGCAACTCCTGCTTTTCCCGCCGATCGCCATTCCGTGGCTGATCACGGGCACCGCCATGCTGGTGTTCTTCTTCGCGGTGGGCATCGGGCGCGGCACGCCCGCCGTGCTGATCGGGCATGTCGCCCTGGCGCTGCCCTACGTCATCGTCACCGTCACCGCGCGGCTGGCCTCCTTCGACGTCACGCTGGAAGAAGCGGCGCGCTCCATGGGGGCCGACGCCTGGACCGTGCTGCGCCGCGTTACACTGCCATGGATCGCGCCGGGCATCGTGGCGGGGGCGCTCTTTGCCTTCGCCGTCAGCTTCGACCAGTTCGTGGTCAGCTACTTCCTTGCCGAACCCGGCGACAGCACCCTGCCCGTGCTGATCTACACCGCGATCCGCAAGGGGTTCACCCCGGAAATCAACGCCATCTCGACGATCATCATCACCGTGTCGATGGGGATCATGTTCCTGGCCACCCGCAAATCCAGCTTCGGAGGAAACAGCTGATGTCATCCGTCGAAATCCGCAATGTCACCAAGACCTTCGGCAAGGCCCGTGCGCTGGACGACGTGTCGATCACCTTCGAAAACGGCGGGTTCTTCGCCCTGCTGGGCCCCAGCGGTTCGGGCAAGACGACGCTGCTGCGCACCATCGCCGGGTTCTCCTTCCCCGACAGCGGCAGCATCCGCATCGGTGAGCGCAACGTCGAGCGTGTCCCGGTCGAGAAACGCGACATCGGCATGATGTTCCAGAGCTATGCGCTGTTTCCGAACATGACGGTGGCGGACAACGTGGGCTTTGGCCTGCGGGTGCGCCAGGTCGAGGCGTCCGAAGAAAAGCGCCGCATTGCCGAGGTGCTGGACCTCGTTCAGCTTGGCGACAAGAGCGGGCGCATGCCGCACCAGCTCTCGGGGGGCCAACGCCAGCGCGTGGCCCTCGCCCGTGCAATCGTCACCAATCCCAAGGTCCTGCTGCTCGACGAACCGCTGTCGGCGCTGGACAAGACGCTGCGCGTCGACATGCAGATCGAATTGAAGCGCATCCAGCGGGAGATCGGCATCACCACGATCTTCGTCACACACGACCAGGAAGAGGCGCTCACCCTGTCGGACCGTATCGGCATCCTGCGCGACGGGCAGATCGTGCAGGCCGGTGCCCCGCGCGAGGTCTACGATCGCCCCAACAGCGCCTTCGCCGCCAACTTCCTCGGCGAGGCAAACTGGCTGCCGGAGGCCGTCTTCGACCGGGTGACGCTGCCGGGGCCGACGCCGGGTCACCATTTCGCGGTGCGTCCCGAGGCGTTGCGCCTGAGCGTTGAACGCCCCGCGACCGGCAATGCCCTGCCGGCAAGGCTTGACCAGCGCGTCTTTGCCGGGGCCATGGCGACCTGTCTCGTCACCGTCGAAGGCCAGTCGTGGAAGCTGATTGCCCGGGATCGCGACCTGCCCGACCTTCCGGGCGATGCGCAGGTCTGGGTTTCCTGGGACATCGCGGATACCATGGCAGTCCCGCAGGAGGCCGCATAGCTCACCCCAAATCACAGGCCCGCGCTTTGCCAAGTGGATCGAGGCGCGTCCCCTCATGCCAACAGAAGCGCCGCTGTTTGATGATTTCCACCCGGAAATGACCCGGGTTTGGAGTGAACCCCTCGGCCTGGACTATGAGAGCATAAGAATCTGATGCGCTGAAAGGTCCTTTTCTGGAGAAGGCTCATGACATCACGAAGTCTCTATCGCCGGCATTCGACGCCTTTCAAACTTCAGCTTTGCCAAGACATCCGCGCCGGCGGAATTGGTCGGCGGGATGCACAGCGCACGCACCAAATACCCGCAAACCTTATCCACCTTCGGCTGACGCAGTTCGATCGGGGCGAACGGACCAACGAGGAAGCGGAGGCTAGCGTCATCGCCGATGTCGTCCAACCATTTCCGATCTTCACCGAGCAGGTCCACAATACCAGGACACTGCACTCAGCCTTGGGCTACCGAACGCCCGAAGAGTTCACTCCACTGCCTGACCTGCCACGGGATTTTTCCTCCACCGTCGATTAGAGTCCGGCCCAACCTGAGGACGGACAATGAAGCGAACGAGATTCACGGACGAGCAGATCATCGGCATCCTGGCCGAGCATGAGGCCGGCGCGAAGTGCGCCGATCTATGCCGCAAGCACGGCATGTCGGAAGGCACCTTCTACAACTGGAAGGCCAAGTTCGGTGGCATGACGGTATCAGAGGCCAAGCGGCTGAAGGCGCTTGAGGATGAGAACGCCAAGTTGAAGAAGCTTCTGGCCGAACAGATGCTGGATCTGGCGGCGATGAAGGATCTGGTTTCAAAAAAGTGGTAGGGCCCGCGGTGAAGCGCGAAGTCGTCGCCTATCTTCAGGCTGAGCATGGCCTGTCGGAACGGCGGGCCTGCCACATCGTCGGCGCGGATCGCACGATGATCCGCTATCGATCTCAGCGCGCGCCGGACACGGTTCTGCGCGGCCGGTTGCGGGACCTGGCCAACGAGCGTCGGCGGTTCGGCTACCGGCGCCTGTTCGTGCTGCTGCGCCGCGAGGGCGAGCCCTCGGGGATCAATCGGATCTATCGGCTCTACCGCGAAGAAGGGCTGACGGTGCGCAAGCGGAAGGCGCGGCGCAAGGCGGTCGGAACGCGGGCACCGATCCTGGTCGAGGCGCGACCGAACGCCCGTTGGTCATTGGATTTCGTCCATGACCAGTTCGCCAACGGCCAGCGCTTCCGCGTGCTCAACGTGGTCGACGACGTCACCCGGGAATGCCTGGCGGCGATCCCGGACACCTCGATCTCAGGGCGCCGTGTCGCGCGTGAACTGACGGCCCTGATCGAGCGCCGCGGCAAGCCCGGCATGATTGTCAGCGATAATGGGACGGAGCTGACCAGTAACGCGATCCTGCGGTGGTGTTCCGAGCACCGGGTCGAATGGCACGACATCGCGCCGGGCAAGCCGATGCAGAACGGTTTCGTCGAAAGCTTCAACGGCCGGATGCGCGACGAGCTGCTCAACGAGACCATGTTCCGCAATCTGGCCCATGCGCGGATCGTGATCGCAGCCTGGGCTACGGACTACAACACCGAGCGCCCCCATTCGGCCTTGGATTACCAGACCCCGGCTGCCTACGCGCGGACCCTGACCACCGCAATCGCCCGCCCCGCTGCGCGAGATGAAAGCTCCGCGCGCCGGGCGATTGCTCAACCTGCGCCAACCGGCGTAAACACTAACCGGGCTCCGGTCGTGGCTGGATGAAAGTTCAGTGGCAGGTCAACGTCGATGATGCGGTGGTGCCGAAGTGCAGGTCGGCCGAATACCAGTTGGCCATACCTGTGCGCTTCTGTGTTCGTCAGGCCTCAGCTTAGAGACGAGGTCATGCGAGCGCAAATATCTGTAAGTTCGGAAGGATTCTGGAAGATGGGACTGCCGGATCGTTGCCAAGTTCCAGTCTGGCACCGGCAAGACATCAAGATGAACCGGATAGGTTCCAACCTTGGGCTAATACCAAATTCAGGAAGATTTGGCTGGGGTGGTAGGATTCGAACCTACGGTACGCGGTACCAAAAACCGTTGCCTTACCACTTGGCTACACCCCAACCGTGGCGCGCTACTTACTGCGCCGGTTCGGGAGGATCAAGACCTTCTTCCCGAAAAAATCACTCCATCTTCCGAAGCGGTGCGGGCGGGCCCGCAATGTCCGTGTCGTAGAAGCGGAACTGCGCCCTGCCCGCACGCTTGGAGGCATAGAGCGCCGTGTCTGCGCGGTCCATGATGTCCGGCGGCTGCAGCCCCTCGCCCTCGGAAATCGCGATCCCGATGCTGGCCGAGATTCGGCACTCCGCCGTGCCCCAGGGAATGGGCCGTTCGATCCGTTCGATCATGCGGCCGGCGATCTCCGCGATGCGCGGCATCCGCGTCAGGTTGGCGAAGACGATCACGAATTCGTCGCCGCCGACCCGCGCCACCGTGTCGTCCTTGCGCGATTCCTCCAGCATGATCCGTGCCGCGTGGCGCAGGACGTGATCCCCCGCCGCGTGACCATGGGTGTCGTTCACCGCCTTGAAGAAATCGAGGTCGAGGTGCATCAGCGCGTAGGCCCGCCCCTGCCGCGCGATCCGGTCCAGCACCGTGTCCAGCGCGCGCCGGTTGCGCAGGCCGGTCAGCGTGTCGGTGAAGGCGCGTTCCTCCGCCGCGACCATCGCCCCCTGCAGCCGGGTGTTGAGGCTGCGCGAGGCGTCCATGGCGGCGGACTTCGCCTCCACCAGATACAGCATCTCGATGGCCAGGTCGGTCGGCGCGAAATCGGTGCTGGTCAGGGCGTAATCGCGCACCGCGTCGACCACCGCGATGCCGAACGACAGGTTGACCACCGCGCCGCCGTCGCCGGTGCCCACCACCAGCCCCTTCAGCGCGGTGCGCACACCGTCGCGCAGGCGGAGGTGCAGCTTGCGGCCCTGGGCCGCGCGCAGGCCCGCCATGTCGGTCACCGCGCGCGGTCGGTAGACCTCGAACACCTCGAGGAACCGGGCGTTCTCCAGCCGCCGCCGGCTGAGCTTGTGGAGCGTCGGACCGGCCTGCACGATGTGCCCCGTGGGCGACAGGACGGCGTGCATCGGGCAGAGCGCGTGCAGGACCTCTTCGGGCAGGGATGTCACGCCGCCCCTCCCTGCGTGCCGCCCGCGGCAAGGTCGAAGGAGCGGCCCGCGGAGAAGGCGGTCTCGACCAGCGTGATCTCCACCTCCTGTCCGCCTGCGCCCGGGCGTTCCGCATCCATGAGCACAAGCGCGCCGTAGTCGTCGGCCATGGCGCGCAGCACGCCCACCATGACGAAGCCGAAGCCGGGCAGCCCCTCTCCGACCGCGAGGCGGAAGGTGTTCTGCCCCACGTCGCGCAGTTCGAGATCCGGCAGAACGAGGTCGGCCACCGCCAGCCGCGCCCGGTCCGGCAGGTCGTCGAGGGAATGCAGGAACTCGATGTAGTCGACCCCGCCGAAACGCAGCAGGCGGCGCAGCCCCTCGCTGTTGGGATGGGAGACGAGGTAGGTGCCCACGTCCTCAAGGAAGAGGTCGCTGCTCTTGCCCAGCCGGGTTTCCGTGGCGGCGATTATCGCGTCGAAGGTTTCCGGCGGATAGTTCAGCATCGCCTCGAAATCGCCGGCCTCGAACTGGGCATGGGCGGTGATCGCCTCCCACGCGGACTGCCCGTAGGTGTCCTGCACAAAGACCTGGAATGTTCTCAGGATGAGACCATGCATGACCGCTGCTCCGCTTTCGGCGGCACCATGCGGGAACGACGCTTAACACGCGCATAACATCTGCAATTGTGCCGAGTTTCGGGGCGGAGGCGGCCCTCGGAAACCCCTGATCCGCGCACCCTGGCAGAGGCGGAAACAGGTATTTCAGCCAAGGTGAAGGAGCGGGACGCGCGCGCCAGTCAGACCGGGGGCGCCGTGGTGCCGGGGCCGCCCTCCCGGGCCGTCCGGGGCAGCGGGGATGGCGTCAGAAATCGGTCGGCGCGCCGCCCTCTTCCTTGCGTTTCGCGACGAAGGCGGCCAGTTCCTCGGCCACGGCGTCCTCCATCGGGGGGGCCTCGAACTCGTCGATGATGCGCTTGAAGACCGCGTGGGCACGTTCCGCCGTCCAGACGGCGCCCGCGGCCTCCCAGGCCTCGTAGTTCTTCCAGTCCGACAGGAACGGCTGGTAGAAGGCGGTCTCGTAGCGGTCCTGCGTGTGCTGCACCCCGAAGAAGTGCCCGTTCGGGCCGACTTCGCGGATGGTCTCCAGCGCGAGCGACTCGTCGGAGCAGTCCCAGACCTCCGGCTCCATGTAGCGCTGGATCTGGCCCAGCACCTCGCAGTCCATGACGAACTTCTCGGGCGAGGCGATCAGCCCGCCCTCCAGCCAGCCCGCCGCGTGGTAGACCATGTGCGTTCCGGACTGGACCGCCGCCCAGAGCGAATGCTCCGTCTCCCACATCGCCTGCCCGTCGGGGACGTTGGCGGCGCAGACGCCGGAGGAGCGCATCGGCAGCCCGTAGTAGCGCGCCATCTGGCCGGTCATCTGGGTGGCGCGCATGTACTCCGGCGTGCCGAAGGCGGGGGCGCCGGTCTTCATGTCGACGTTGGAGGTGAAGGTGCCGATCACGCAGGGCACGCCGGGCCGGATAACCTGCGCCAGCACCACCGCCGCCAGCCCCTCTGCCAGCGACTGCGCGACGGCGCCCGCCATCGTCACCGGCGCCATGGCGCCTGCCAGCGTGAAGGGCGTGACGATCAGCCCCTGCCCGCGCCGCGCCATGCGCATCCAGCCGTCCATCATCGGGTAGTCGTGCTTCAGCGGCGAGGTGGAGTTGATGTTGGTGTACATCCGCGGGCTGGCGTCGAATGCCTCATGGCTCAGCCCGCCCGCGATGCGCACCATCTCCATCACGTCCTCCACCCGCTCCGCCCCCAGCGAATAGGCGTGCACCACCTTGTCGCAGAGCGTCAGCTTGTCGTGCAGCACGTCGAGGTGGCGCACCGAGGGGTGGATGTCGCAGGGCTCCACCGGGTAGCCGCCGGCGAAATGGATGCAGTTGAAGTACTGCGTGAGCTTCAGCAGGTTGCGGCACTGTTCGCGCGTGCCCGAGACCTTCCGCCCGAGTTCCAGATCCCAGTAGTTGGGCGGCGACGAGACGTTGCCGAAAAGGATCGCGTCGCCGCCGATGGGCAGGGCGCGCGCCGGGTTGCGCGGGGTCATGGTGAAGGTGGCGGGCGCCTTGCCGACCATCTCCATCACCATGTCGCGGCCCATGCGGACGTTCTCTCCGTCGACCGTGCAGCCTGCGTCCCCGAGGATC
Organism: Sagittula sp. P11; assembly: GCF_002814095.1. Classification (NCBI taxonomy): domain Bacteria; kingdom Pseudomonadati; phylum Pseudomonadota; class Alphaproteobacteria; order Rhodobacterales; family Roseobacteraceae; genus Sagittula; species Sagittula sp. P11. Next base: position 3,033,522 of record NZ_CP021913.1, on the reverse strand, counting down.
TTCACCGCGTCGGGATGCAGGAACTCGATCCCGATCTCTTCGAGGATGCGCATGGTGGCGTTGTGCAGGCGGATCACCGATTCCGGGCTGAGCGGTTCGGTCGGGCGGTCGGCATTGCGCGGGATCCGCCACGGGCCCTGGGCCACGGCCGCGGCCCCCCGGCGGGAATTCCCGGCCCGGCCTCCGTGGCGGCGGCGTTTCGGCGCGGAGTCTTCCGGCATGATGGCTCTCTCCCTGGGATCCGGTGGGCAGCGACACCCCCATCACACAGCGAACCTGCGCCCTCTGCCTGCCGAAAGACGACTCATGTGGTCGTTTTTGCCGGGCGGCCTGCCGCGATCACCTGCGGCCGGGGCGCCTGTCGAGCCAGCCCGGCAGGTGGCCGATGTCCGGCAGCACCGCCTCGGCGTGGGGGCCAAGCACCTCCGGCCCGGCCATGCCGGTCAGCACGCCGACGCAGACCATGCCCGCGGCGCGCCCGGCCAGAAGGTCGTGTGTGCTGTCGCCGACCATCGCCACCCGTTCAGGCGCGACGCCCACACGCTCGGCGAAGGCCAGCAGCGGATCGGGCGAGGGCTTGGCGCCCCAGCCGCTGTCGGCACCCGCGACGAAATCGAACTGTCCGAGGATGCCGACCTCTGCCAGATGCGCGCGCGCCACCGACTCCGTGTCGTTGGTCATCACGCCCAGCAGCATGCCCCGCGCCGCAAGCTCTGCCAGAAGCGGCACCAGCGGCACCGCCTCCACCAGCGGCGCGCGGCCCGCTTCCTCGACGATGATCCGTTCCAGCTCTGCCGCGTCCTGCGGCAGGACCCAGGCCAGAAGCGTCGCGATCTCGCGGTTGGTGCCTGCGATGGCGGGACTGTCGGGCAGGAAGCGCCCAGCCTCGAGGTCGAACCGCAGCACGTCGGCGGCCCGCGCCGCGCGCGCCGCGTCACCGTCGGACAGCCGCGCGATCAGCCGCGCCGCAAAGACGTCCCACGTCGCAGAGAAATCGAAAAGCGTTCCGTCCTTGTCGAACAGGACGGCGTCGACGCTCAGGTCCAATGCCACTCTCCTCCGCCCGGAAGGGCCGCGCGGGCCTGCGCGACCACCGTGTAGGGCAATCCCGCCGATTCGCAGAACGCCATGACCCAGGCGTCGTCCATCATCACGAAGTCGAGCACCGCGGCCTGAAAGACCGGGTCGCCCAGGCCATTGCGGAAGTCCACCTCAGACGCACCCGAAGCGCCCAGAAACACCGGCAATAGTTCATCGTTGCCTGCCAGCCATGCCATTGCCTGCAAACTGACCGTCTCGGCACTTTCCTGCGTAAAGCTCAATTCCCACGCCACCTTGAAAGGGTTTCTTAACCAAATTTCACCAAATCTGAAGGGGCCGAGAAGTTCAAGCATGCGCCATCACTCACGGTGCGAGACACGAGGTAGCTGGACACAGATGACAGGCCGGATCCTGGTGGTCGATGCGGTGCCGACCAACCGCATCATACTGCGCGTCAAACTGTCTGCGGCCTATTACGAGGTCGTGCAGGCCGCCTCCGGCGAGGCGGCCCTTGCGATGCTGCGCAAGGCCGATCCGGACGTCGTCATCGCGGCCTCCGACCTGCCCGACATGTCGGGGCGCACGCTTTGTGCCGCGATCCGGCACAGGTGTGCCTCCCGCCCCGGTCCCGCCGTCCCGGTCATCATCGTGCATCCCGCGGGCCAGGCGGACGAACGGCTGGCGTCGCTTGCCGCGGGGGCCGACGACGTGCTGTCGCGGCCGATCGACGACATCGTGATGCTGGCGCGGCTACGCTCTCTCCTGCGCGCCCGCGACGCGGAGGCGGAGCTTCAGCTGCGTGACGACACCCGCCGCGCGCTGGGTCTGGCCGAACAGGCCGCCGACTTCACCACGCCCGGGCAGGTGCGGATCATCGCCGACCGGCCCGGCGATTCCGTGCGCGCCCGGATCGAGGCGCTGCGCCGCCGCTCCGACGACCACATCGAACTGGTCGATCCCGACAACGCCATGCGCGAGAACCCGCGCCACCCCGACGTGGTCGTCCTGCTGGAGACGGAGCATTCCGCAGGCGATGTGCTGTCGCTCCTGCCGCAACTGCGGTCCAACCGCAGCACGCGCCGGTCCGCGCTGGTCTACGTGGCCCTCCCCGATCAGCGGAGGGAGGCGGCCTCCTCCCTCGACATGGGCGCCAGCGACCTGATGTCCGACGGGCTGGAAGTGGACGAACTGGCGATCCGGCTGAAAAAGCAGATCGCCCGCAAACGTCTGGGCGACAGGCTCCGGGCGAACATGCGCGACGGGCTGCGCGCCGCCGTCACCGACCCGCTGACCGGGCTCTACAACCGGCGCTACGCCCTGCCCCACGTCTCGCGGCTGGCCGACCGGGCTGAACGGTCGCGCAGGCCCTACGCGCTGCTCTTGGCGGATCTCGACTACTTCAAGCAGGTGAACGACGACTACGGCCATGCGGCGGGCGACGCGGTGCTGGTGACGCTGGCGCAGCGCCTGACCGACAACCTGCGCGCCGCCGACCTGATCGCCCGCTGGGGCGGGGAGGAATTCCTCGTCGCGATGCCCGACACCGACCGCACGGCGGCCCGCCTGACCGCCGGACGGCTGTGCAGCCTGATGGCGAAGAACCCGATCCGCCTGCCAGATGGGCGCCGGATCACCGTCACGCTGTCCATCGGCGTGGCCATCGGTGTCTCGCGCAGCGCAGAGACGCCGGCAGACCTGATCTCCAGCGCCGATGCCGCGCTCTACGCCGCGAAGAACGGCGGCCGCAACACGGTGGTCATGGCCGACACGGTCCTCGCGCTGCCGTTGCCGAAGGTCGTCCCGGCCCTGCCGCCCGCGCCGAAGCCGAACCCGCGGCTCGCGCCACCCGAACCGCTGCGCGGCCAGGACACCGGCACCGACGGGGCGACGATCCCGCCATGGGGCCTGCCGCACCTCTGAGCGAAGGCAGACCGCCCGCAGCGGCAACACCCTTTCGGACAATGCCGGAAAGAAAAACGCGCCGGAAACCCCCGGCGCGCGCATCCCGTTCCTAGTCCTGTGGCGGGCCGTCATTACGGCGGTGCCCTTCGAAATGCCGCGCGCGCCGTTCCTGGAACCGCGCCAGCGTCTCTTCGAGACGGTCGGCATAGGCGCCGCGTTCCTCCGGGCTCATCTCCGCGACATAGGCGCTCAGCACTTCCTGTCCGCGCTTGCGGAAACCGGCGCTGCGTTCCGCCTGCGCGGTCATCAGCGCCTCCAGCGCCGCGGGGTCGTAAGGCTCCGCGCGCAGCACCTCCAGCGCCTGACGGTAATCGGCGAACACGTCGCGCCGCACGCTCCGCGCCTCCTTGCGGTCGTTCACGAAGGCGTCGCGCAGCGCCTGCCGCACCTCGTCGCGCTGATCCTCGTCCAGCGCCCGGGTGTAGGGCAGCGCCGGGTCCCCGCCATCGGGCCGTCCCGGCGGTGGCGGCGGGCCGTTCCACAGGAAGGCCACCACCACACCGGCGACCACGAGGTTGGCCGCCAGCGACAGGAAAAGCATGATCCGCAGCACGCGGTTGCCTTGCGATCCGGCCATGCCGCTCATCCCTCCAACATCGCCAGCTCGAACCCCGAAAGCGGGTCGACACCCACCTCCCCGAGGTTCGTGCTGTCCCCCCAGTACGCGTCCAGCGTCGCGGGCGGGTTCACCCCGATCCAGATGCCAGCCGCGCAGGCCGCCGCCAGCCCGGTCATCCCGGCCCAGCCGCCCAGCGCGCTGCGGACCTGCATCCAGAACCCCGGCGACGGCGCGCGCGCCGCGGGCACCGGCATTTCGGCCAGCGCATCGGCGGTCAGCCGCGCCATGAAATCACCGTCGGGCACCGGCGCTTCGGCCCGTGCCGCTTCGAAGAAGACCGAGAGGTCGTCCGCGGCCCCCGGCATCGTGTCGTCCCTTGGATCAGTCATCGCCGTCGTACCCCAGTTCTGTCCTGCGCCCGGCCAGAAGCGCCTCCAAAGTCCGTTTTCCCCGTGCCGTCAGACTTTCCACGGCGCGTGTCCCGATGTCCATGATCTGCGCGATCTCGGGATTTCCCAGCCCCTCGATATGCCGCAGGATCACCGCCTGGCGCTGCCGCTCGGGAAGCTCGTCGAGCGCGGCCTGCAGGGCCTCGGCCCGGGCCGCCTGCTGCATGTGCTGCACGGCCGAGGGCCGGTCGTCCTCGGGCTCCGGTATGTCGTCGAGCGCCGGACCCGCGCGGCTCTTCCGCCGCATCCGGTCGATGCAGAGGTTCGCCGTCACCCGGTAAAGCCAGGTCGAGACCTTGGCCTCTCCCGACCGCCAGTCGGCCGCGGCGCGCCACAGGCGCAGAAGCGCCTCCTGCGTGACGTCCTCGGCCTCGGCCCGGTCGCCGCCCAGCATCCGGTAGGCATGGGCCAGCACACGGGGCGCCAGACGCGCCGTCAGCGCGCGCGCCGCAGCGGCGTCGCCCGCGGCATAGGCCGCGAGAAGCTCCTCCTCGGCACAGTCGCTCATGGCGTCATATGGCATCCCGGTTCCGTACCCATCTGCGCTAACCCCAACCGTGTCACCACGCAATGCCCCCGGGCCAAAAGGCCGACCCGGGGGGCGCACTCATGAACTCAGCGGTCGTGACGCCAGGGGAAACGGCCCTGGCCGGGTTCTCCGCGTTCGCCACGTTCGCCGCGCGGGCCATGGCCGCGGTCGGCGTGCCGCTCGCGCATCTTCGTCTTGGCCGCCGCGATCTCTTCCTGGCTCAGCGCGCCGTCACCGTCGGTGTCCAGCCGCTCCAGCATCCGGTCGAACATGTCCGCCGGGGCCTGCCGCTGCGCCTCGTCGAGGCTCAGCATGCCGTCGCCGTCATAGTCCAGCCGGTCGATCATCGCCTGGCTGCGCTCGGTCATCCGCTCCACGCGGCGCGCCTCGCGCTGGGCCTCGGCCCGGGCGACCATCTCGTCGGCACTCAGCATGCCGTCGCCATTGGTGTCGGCGTCGGCAAAGCGCTTCTCGGCAGCGGCCTTCATCTCGTCCTCGGTGATCTTGCCGTCGCCATCGGCGTCCGCCGCGGCGAACATCTCTTCCGGGAAGAAGCCGTGCGGACCCATGCCGCCGTGCGCCCCGTCCGGGCCGCGCCCGAAGTCACGGGCCTGCGCCGCACCGGCGGTGGTCAGCACCGCCACAAGCGCCGCGGTCATCCAGAGGGTCGAAGTCGTCCTGGTCATTGTCGTAGTCTCCATGGTTTCTGTCGAACCTGTCCCGAGCGCCGTTCACCGGCGTCTCTGCAGGGTTCCACGGACGCGGCCGCGCTTTCCGTCGGACCACCGCACGAAAAACGCGCAGAACCCCATCACTCCGGCGTGAGCGCAAACGGTGCGAATGTGACACGCCGCCGCAAGGACGTTTCGCCCCCTTTCATAAGCCGTACCTTGCGCGCATCTTTCGCGCTCGAGGAGGGACGGGTTTCCATGCGGCACTCAGGCAACATCACAGCAGACACGCCGATCTGGCCGACGCTCTGGCGGGGCTGGCGCAGGCGCTGTCCGAAATGCGGCTCCGGACCGCTCCTGTCCGGCTACCTCAAGGTGCGCGACACCTGCCCGGTCTGCCGGCAGGAACTGTACCACCACCGGGCCGACGACGGCCCGGCCTACCTGACGATCCTCATCGTCGGGCACATCATGGCACCGCTGCTCCTGATCGTGTTCGAGGCATGGCGCCCCGATCCGCTCGTGCTCTTCACGATCTTTGCAGTTGGCTGCGTTGCGCTTTCCCTCTACCTTCTGCCCCGATTGAAAGGGGCGATCGTGGCCTTCCAGTGGGCCCGGGGGATGCACGGTTTCGCGCGCCCCGGCTGACCGCCCGGAGGAGACGCCATGACGACAACCGCCCCGCCCGCCGACCAGATCCCCGACAAGACCGCCCTGCGCGACGCGGCCACCGTGATCGTGCTGCGCGACCGCCGGACCCGGCCCCGGGTGCTGATGGGCCAGCGCGGCGCGAAGGCCGCCTTCATGCCCAACAAGTTCGTCTTCCCCGGCGGGGCCGTGGACAGGGGCGACGCGATGATCAACCTCGCCCGGCCGCTCTCGTCGCTCTGCGCCGCGCGGCTGGAAGAGGACTCCGCCCCCGGCATGTCCCGCGCGCTGGCCGCCGCCGCGGTGCGCGAGCTCTGGGAGGAAACCGGCCAGATCCTCGGCACCCCCGCGCCCTGGCCCGGCGCCGTGCCCCCGGACTGGCTCAGCTTCGCGGGCACCGGGCACCGGCCCTCTGCCGAGGGGCTGCAGTTCGTGTTTCGCGCGATCACCCCGCCGGGCCGCCCGCGCCGCTTCGACGCGCGCTTCTTCCTGCTGGACGCAGAGGCGCTGATGTCCGACCCCGACGACTTTTCCAACGCCACGGACGAGCTGTCGCACCTGCAGTGGATCGCCGTGGACGAGATCCGCGATTACGACATGCCCTTCATCACCGAGGTGGTGCTGGCCGAGATCGCGGCGCGCGCCACCGACGACACCCCGCCGGATTCCGTGCCCTTCTTCCGCAACGACGACGAGGAAAGCCTGTTCCTCCGGCTGCGCGGAGCGCCCATGCGCGACTGATGGAAGCGGAGCGCCCATGCGCGACTTATGGAAGCGGAGCGCCCATGCGCGGCTGATCCGGACGGCGCGGGGCGCCTGCTGCCCCCGCCTCAGACCAGCCCCATCCACACGGCGAACCACGCCGCGCCCAGCGCGACCAGCGCAAGGTTCAGCACCATCGCCGCCGTCCAGCGCACCCGCCGCCTCATCCGGCGGTCCCGCAGCACCGGGCCGTTCAGGAACCGCGTGACACGCCGCTCGGCCTCGGCCATGGCGCGCGCGTCGATCTGGCGGGCGATCTTCGGATGTCCCGCGCCCTTCCGTGCCGCCACCAAAGCCATGAGATCGCGGCGCACGTCGTCAGGCAGGGCACCCCGGGCACGCTTCACCCGCAACGCAAGGGAACCGCGCTTGAGCCCCATCCTGCGCGCCAGAAGCCGCTCGACCCGCGCCACGCGGCGCGCCATGTCCCGTTCCACCTGCATGCACGGACACTACCCGCCGCCGCATTTCCGCCTCAATTGCAGACCCGTGACCACAGCGTTCCCGGTCCGTCGACAATTGCTCTGGCCCTCGTCCCGGCCGCGTCCTATCTAGGCGGCATGTTGAACACGCTGACATACGGGACGCCGCAGGGCACGCCGCTGGTGATCGTGCACGGGCTGTTCGGATCGGGCCGCAACTGGGGCGTGATCGCCCGGCGGCTGGCCGAGGAACACTTCGTCCTCACCCCCGACATGCGCAACCACGGCGACAGCCCGCAATCGGACAGCCACGGCTACCCCGACCTAGCCGCCGATCTGGCCGAACTGATCGACGCCCACGGCGGCCGCGCGCATGTGGTGGGCCACTCCATGGGCGGCAAGGCGGCGATGACGCTGGCGCTGATGCACCCGGATAAGGTCGCCTCGCTCCTCGTGGCCGACATCGCGCCGGTCGCCTACGGCCACAGCCAGCAGCAATTCATCGACGCCATGCGCGAGGTCGACCTCGCACAGGTGGAGCGCCGCTCGGACGCCGTGGCGCAACTGGCGGAACACGTCGAGGACAAGGCGCTGCAAAGCTTCTTCACCCAGTCGCTCGACGTGAAGGCGAAGAAATGGAAGTACAACCTCGACGCGCTCGAGGCGGAGATGGCGAAGATCCTCGGCTTCCCGGAGATCGACGGGGAATACACCGGCCCGACGCTGTTCCTGTCCGGCGGACAGTCGGATTACGTGCTGCCCGAACACCGCGACACCATCCGCCGCCTGTTCCCAAAGGCGCGCTTTGCCAAGATGCCGCAAGCGGGCCACTGGCTGCACGCCGACGACCCGCGCGGGTTCGAGGCCTCCGTCCGGGCGTTCCTCTCCGCCGTGTCCTGAAGCGGGCGCGGAGAATCTCCGCGCCACGGGACCGACTCTCCGGCGGCACCGGCAGGCATCGTCCCCCCGTTCCGGCGGCGGCACGGTTTCCCGGCGGCCCACCGAAGCATCGGCGACGCCCCCGGGCCCCGGTCCGCAGAACGCTATATTCGGGAAATCCGAATATGCGGGATGACGTTCGCAAATGAGCGCGCGGCCCTCTGGACAGCGCGCACAGGTGCGACAACCTGTACACCATGCGCAGGTCCCTAGCCGTCCAGTATCTTCAGATCGCCTTCGAGCCAGGGCAGCTTTGCCCAGGCCGGACCGATGACCATGTCGCTGACCAGCATCCGCATCGTGCGCGCCACGTCGCGCGGCACCTCGTCGGTCCAGTCCGACCCGGCATAAAGCGAGATCGTCCGCGCAAAGGGGCTGAACGGCAACGGATGCACCTCCATCCGGTCGTGCATCCGCCCCGCCCGCATGTACTGGAGCGAGGTCGTCAGGGCCCAGCCCACGCCGCGCGCCACCAGCGTCATCAGCGACAGGTGGGCGCCGATCTCGAAGCGTTCGGGAAAGGTCAGCTTCTGCCGGGCCAGATGCGCCTCGATCTGCCGTCCGACCACCTGCGCCCGGTCGTAGCGCAGAAGCGGCGCGCCGTGCATCAGCGCCTCGATGCTGCCAGCCGCCTGCACGGCCCCGCGCGCGCAGACAAAGATATAGGGATCGCGCACCAGCGGGTATTCGACCACGCCGGGCATGACCTCCCCGCTAGACGCGGCGATGGCAAGGTGCAGGCGGCGGGCGCGGATCTCCTCCGAGATCTCGTGGCTCGGCGCGGTGATCAGCTTGAACCGGCAGCGCGTCATGCTCTCCGCCAGCATCGTCACCAGCCGCGGCGTCAGGTCGTTGTCGAAATCGTCGATCACCCCGAGGTTCAGCACCGCCAGATGCGCGAGATCCATCACCGTCAGCTCGCTCTGCGCCAGCCGCAACTCGCGCAGGACCGCCTTCGCCCGGCTGAGGAAGGCGCGGCCCGCGGGCGTCAGCATCATCGGCCGGCGGCCATGGTCGACAAGCTCCACGCCCAGCGCCGTCTCGAGGTTGCGCATCTGCTGGCTGACCGCGGGCTGGCTCAGCCCGGTCAGTTCCGCGGTGCGCGCGACCGATCCGCTCTCGGCCAGCGCCTCGAACACCTCGAGCCCGCGCAGGGTCACACCCTTGGTCAGCATCGGCGCCTCCTGAACATCCGCATATTCGAAAAACACGAATATGCACCTTCATCAACAATTCTGTCATCCCGCCCGTCAAGGACCCTTCGATGCCCCGAATGATCAAATCCGCCCCCGGCCTGCCCCCTGCCGCAACGGGCGACACCCGCGACACCGTCGGGATCATGCTCGCCCGGCTGCGCACCGGCGGCGACGACGCCGCCCGCGACTATGCCCGGCGCCTCGACGGCTGGACCGGCCCGATCGTCACCCCGCGAGCCGCCATCGAGGCCGCCGCCGCGCGCGTTCCGTCCGAGCTGAAGGAGGCGCTGGCCTACGCCCATGCCAACATCGCCGCCTTCGCACAGGCGCAGCGCGCATCGCTCCACGACTTCGAGACCGAGCTGCGCCCCGGCCTGATCGCCGGGCAACGCTCGATCCCCGTCTCGGCGGCGGGCTGCTACGTGCCGGGCGGGCGGTATGCGCATATCGCCTCCGCCCTGATGACCATCGCCACCGCGAAGGCCGCGGGCGTGCCGCATGTGACCGCCGTGGCCCCGCCGCGCGACGCCCACGGCATCGACGCCGCCACGCTCTACGCCATGGACCTCGCCGGGGCCGACACGATCCTGACGCTGGGCGGGGTGCAGGGCATCGCCGCCATGGCCTTCGGCCTCTTCGGCACGCCCGCCGCCGCGATCCTCGCCGGGCCGGGCAACGCCTACGTGGCGGAGGCCAAGCGCCAACTCTTCGGTCCGACCGGCATCGACACCCTCGCCGGCCCCACCGACCTGATGATCCTCGCCGACGCCACCGCCGACGCGGGCCTCGTGGCGCTGGACCTCGCCGGTCAGGCGGAACACGGGCCGACCTCGCCCTGCTGGCTGATCACCGATCACGAACCGCTGGCCCGCCGCGTGCGCGACCTGATGCCGGACACTTGCGCCCGCCTCGGCGGCACCAACGCCGACACGGCCCGCGCCGCCTGGGACGCCATGGGCGAAATCATCCTCTGCGACAGCCGCGAGGAGATGGCCGAGGAAGCCGACCGCACAGCCCCCGAACACCTGCACCTGCACACCACCGCGCTCGACTGGTGGCAGGGGCGGCTTACCGCCTACGGCTCGCTCTTCCTCGGGGCCGAAACGACGGTGGCCTTCGGCGACAAGGCCTCCGGCCCGAACCACGTGCTGCCCACCTCCGGCGCGGCGCGCTACACCGGCGGGCTCTCTGTCCACAAGTTCCTCAAGACGGTGACATGGCAGCGCGCCACCGACGCGGCGCTGCCCGCCCTCGCCCGTGCCACCAGCGTGATCTCCCGCGCCGAAGGCATGACCGGACACGCGCTCTCGGCCGAGGCGCGCCTGACCGCCGTTCCCCCGACCACCGCCCTCCGGGCCTGACGAAAGACCGCACCATGAACCTCACCCGTTTCCCGCGCCTCCGCCTCGCCCACCTGCCCACGCCGCTGGAACCCATGCCAAGACTCTCGGCACTGCTGGGCGGGCCGGAACTCTGGATCAAGCGTGACGACTGCACCGGCCTCTCGACCGGCGGCAACAAGACCCGCAAGCTGGAATTCCTGATGGCGGAGGCGGTGCAGGAAGGCGCCGAGATGGTGATGACCCAGGGCGCGACGCAGTCGAACCACGCCCGCCAGACGGCGGCTGCTGCGGCCCGGCTGGGCCTCGGCTGCCACCTCCTGCTGGAGGACCGCACCGGCTACACCCACGAGAACTACCGCCACAACGGCAACGTCCTCCTCGACGTGCTGCACGGCGCCAGCATCGAACACCGCCCGGCGGGCGGCGACATGAACGCCGAGATGGAGAAGGTGGCCGAAAACCGCCGCGCCGGCGGCGCAAAGGTCTACACCATCCCCGGCGGTGGCTCGAACCCCACCGGCGCGCTGGGCTACGTGAACTGCGCGCTCGAACTCCTCGCGCAGGTGACGGAGGCGCACCTTGCCGTCGACCACATCGTGCACGCCACGGGCTCTGCCGGGACGCAGGCCGGGCTGGTCACCGGGCTGAAGGCGCTGAACGCGGGCATCCCGGTGCTGGGCATCGGCGTGCGCGCCCCGCAGGACACGCAGGAAAGCAACGTCTACAAGCTCGCCTGCGCCACCGCCGAGAAGCTGGGCTGCGCAGGCGTGGTCGGCCGCGAGGACGTGGTGGCGAACTGCGACTACATCGGCGACGGCTACGGCCTGCCCGCCGAAAGCACGCTCGAGGCCATCGACATCTTCGCGAAGACCGAGGGCATCCTGCTCGATCCGGTCTATTCCGCCAAGGGCGCGGCGGGCCTGATCGACCTGATCCGCAAGGGCCACTTCAAGGCAGGCGAACGCGTGGTCTTCCTGCACACCGGCGGCGCCATCGGCCTGACCGGCTACACCCATTGCTTCGAGAAGGCAGCGCGCGCATGACCCACCCGGCGGCCCCGATGATTTTTCTCGAAAAATCATCCAGCACCAAGACTTTTCGTCGAAAAGTCTTCCGCCGCCCGGCATGACGACGGTCGGCATCCTCGGCGGCATGGGGCCGCAGGCGACGATCCTTCTGATGCAGAAGGTGCTCGACGCGGTTCCGGCCCGTGACGACGCCGATCATGTACCTCTGATCGTCCACCAGAACCCCGCCGTGCCCTCGCGCATCGCCGCGCTGATCGAAGGCACCGGCCCCTCGCCCCTGCCCGCACTGCAGGCCATGGCGCGCGACCTGCAGGCCGCCGGGGCGGACGCCCTGGCCATGCCCTGCAACACCGCCCATGCCTATGCCGACGGCATCCGCGCCGCCTGCACCCTGCCCTTCCTCGACATGCTCTCGGAGACCGCGAAGGCGCTGGAGGGCAAGGGCCGGATCGGCATCCTCGCCTCCCCCGCGACCCGGCTGACCGGGATCTTCGACAGCTACCTCCGCCAGCCCTACGTGGCGCCCGAGGACGACGGCCCGGTGCTGGAGATGATCCGCGCGGTCAAGGGCGGCGCCTCGGCCACGGACATCGCCCCGGCGCTGACAAGGGCTGCAGAGCAGCTTCTGCCGCGCGCCGACCACATCCTGATCGCCTGCACGGAACTCTCCCTGGCGGCACCGCTGCTGCCGGACGACGTGGCCTGGACGGACAGCCTCGACTGCCTCGTGACGCGGATCGTGGAGGTCGCCCGTCCCCGCCCCGAGCAGGTTTCGCCGCGCTGACGCGCGACGACCCGCGCGCGCCTGCGGCGCGCGCGTAAGGTGTCAAATGTCCGGATATATCGGGGTTTCGGTCCACCTGTGTCGCGGCGCGGGCTATCACGCCGCGTGCTCGCATGCCCGATCTCGCCACCGCACCCCGGCCATCGCGCCGAGGCGAAGCGCGGCCAGCCTCCAAGGTGAAGGCCCGCGCGCACAGGCCCCAACAATCCCCACCGCCCGGCCGAAAGCCAGGCCGCGCCCAGCTTCAGAGGCCGGTGCAGGTCTGCTCTGCCCGTTCCGCGAAGACCTTGTAGCGCTTCCAGAATTCTTCGTGATGCGGGTTGTCCGACTGGCGTATTTCCTGCGCGCGGTGCGGGTCGGAAAAGAAGCTGGCGGCCATGCTCTGGTCGCCGCCCCTGAGATCGCGGTCGGCCACCGCCTGCACGCAGCCGCACAGCTGCACGTTGGCGGCCTTGCGTCCAGAGGACATGCACGCCCGTGCCACCTGCCCCGCGGCGAAGGCCGGGGCCACCGTCGTGTTGTAGCCCTTGTTCCGGTTGTCGCTCCGGCCACCGCCACATGCGGCCAGCGTCAGGCACAGCATCGTGCCCAGCAAGATCCTTGTCATTCCACCTGTCCTAACGGCCGGGTGTGGCTGTGCCATCTCTCCCGGGACTGCTCTGACGCCTATCATGCGTCAGATGCGCCGCGGTTTCAAGAATCCGCGATCTCCTGCAGGTGGTGAAATGCACCGTCGAGGTACGGTTCGTAGCGCCGCCACGACCGGGAACTGCCGGTATAGACCCGCCGTCGCACCTGCGCGGTGGAGGCGGTCTGCACCGCCCGCCGGTTCAGGTCGGGGCGCAGGCAGGCGGCGTCCCACGCCAGCCCGAGGTCCGCGATCAGCGCGCGCGTCTCCGCCTCCGGCGCTTTGACCAGCGCCTCGTAGTCCAGCCGCCGGATGCGTCCCGGCCAGCGCGCCCCCCAGAAGGCCATCAACTCGCGGTAAAGCCCGTGGTAGGCCGCCACGTCGTCCGGATCGTTGGCATAGCCCAGCCCCTCCGACACGAAGTAATGCGCGAGGTTGGACCAGCACACGGCCTCCGGCCGGCGGGTGACATGGACGATCCGCGCCTCCGGCAGGGCGGCGGCGATCAGGCCGATGTAGCGGAAGTTGTGGGGCATCTTGTCGGTGACGAAGCGCCGCCCCTCCGCCCGCAGCCCAACGCTCTGCAGGTAACTCTCGCGGAAGGCCGCCAGCGCCGCCGCGTCCGGCGCCGCCGCGCCCGACAGGAAGGGCTGCGCCAGCGCGTTCACCACGCCCAGCTCGCCCGCGCCCGTCACCTCCGGATGGGCAGAGACGATCTGTTCCGCAAGCGTCGTCCCCGACCGGGGCATCCCGAGGATGAAGACCGGCACCACCGCGCCCGCCTCCGCCTCCAGCGGGTCGAGGCCGCCGAAGACCTCGCGCAGCCGCGCGAACAGCGCCCGGTCCTGCGCGATCCCGTAACCCTGCCGGGCCTTGCGCAGGGCGTTGGCCTCCGACAGGCAGCGCCAGGCCTGCGCCTCCTTGCCCAGCCGGTCATAGGCGGTGAAAAGCGCCGCGCAGATCCGCATCCGTTCGGGCGGCGGGGTCAGCGGGTCGTCGGCAATCGCCCGCATCTGCCTGAGCTGCGCATCCTCCGCCGTCCAGGTCTTGGCCGCCGCGAGGTTCCTGTGCGCCTCCGCGAACCGCGGCGCCGCCCGGACCGCCTTGCGGAAGGCGGTGCGCGCCGCCTTCGCCTGCCCCTGCGCCTGCAACGCCACCCCGAGGTTGTTCATCGCCGCGGCGTTGTCCGGTTCCTGCCGCAGCACCTGCTCGCAGAGCGCCTGCACCTCCGCCATCTCGCCGCGGTAGAGCAGCACCGCCGCCAGTTCCACCATGGCCCGCGTCGCCTCGGGCGCAAGCGCCAGCGCGCCCCGCGCCCGCACCTCCGCCTCGTCGATCCGCTCGACCGCGCGCAGCGCGACAGAGTGGTTGGACAGCGCCTCCGACAGGTCGGGCCTGAGCGCCGCCGCCTGCCCCAGCGCCTTCTCCGCCTCCGCGAACAGGCCCAGCGCCAGCAGAACGCCGCCATAGATCTGCCAGAGCACGTAAGACGCCGGGAAGGCCTGCAACAGCTTGCCCGTCTCCTCCGCGACCACAAGGCTTTGCCCAGCGCCATGCAGGGCGACAAGCTGGTCGAGTATCTCCTGCGGCGGATCGCCGGCGATGGGAAAAGACTGCTGCATGACGCCTCCTTTCCCCCTGCCTAAGGCAGATGGGTAAAGACGGGCTTACCGGGGAATGGGACGGCGACTTTGCAACCTCTTTCAGGAGGCCTTATTTGCCCGCTTCGAAAGGGGAATAACCTTGGACTGTGAGTGGTTGGCGTATGTAGCCCATGTCGGAGCGTACTCGTCAGATTGATTGCCCCAAACAGTCCAGCCGGCACGAGGACCGCGCGCGAACAACTCCAGCCGCTCGCCAAAACTGCACCGCTCGATCAAATCATATTGTTCATCCGGCTTTCGGCTGTGCTCCCGTTTTTGAGCCGAAATGATGTTCTCTTGTGATCTCCCCGGTTGCAACGTACGCGCGTTTTTTCCGCGCGTACCGAACAGCAGAACTTCAGTTACATTCCTGAAATAGAAGCCAACCCCTCGCCGGTCTGGACCACCATCCTTTCGGATTTTGTACCAGATAAGGTTAGACTTATATTTGAAGCCCCAGTGCTCCATGACCTTCAAACCTTCAGGCAGAAGCGCATTTGGAACCCACAAATACAAATGCGCTGGATCACCTGCCACCGCTTCAACTGGCAAGTCGCAAATATCGTCAAGCGTCATGGTGGGATAACGTGCTAGCCGTTTGTGCTCTGGGGCCATCTTTCCAGTGCGGTTTTGAAACTGCCACGGTGGGTCTGCAAGAATGGTTTGGAATTTGCGCCCGGCCAATTCTTTCAAGAGATCGTCGCCTGCTGTCATCTTTATTCGTTCTCCCGATAGAGGCTCTTGCGGATGCCGAAGGTAAGGACCGGACAGCCCCCGGCTCCGCCACCTTCAACCTTCGCTACCAATTTTGATAAAATCGTCGTTGACGGCCCATACGACGATCCTCTGCCAAGATCGTTAAAAATCTCCTGTAGTTCATCCGCTCTCGTCACGACAACGCCGACATTGACCGTCCTCAGATGATACAACAGCCGAAAGTTGTTGAGGTCTCTATCATAGAACTCGGTCTTGTTGTTCCATTCGAGTTCTATGGCCACACCGTTCTTGTACATGTCAATTTTGTGGGTTGGAGTGTCGTACTCCTGATCGTCAACCGCAACGCGTGTATCAAATTTCTTTTCTTTCCATCCCTTAGACATGAAGAGCGTATCGAAGTCGTCAGCCAATTTGGTCTTCCGCCCTCCTCCTGCCGCGATGTATGATTTCTTTAGACGAAAGATGCTCAGTGCATTCATCAAATCAGACCACTCGTTAGGATGGTCTCCTGCCATGACTGCACTGGCGTGATGCCACTCCCCACAGAAGTAGTTTTCTCTCACAAAAGGTGGCAAACGATCGTTCAGCATCTAGTAGCTCGCGTGCGTGTACACTACTCTCTGTAGCGGTCATCGAGGTACTCTTGCAAGCGTCGCGGGAACTTTTCCGGAGTTATCGTAGGGTCGAGTTGCTAGGCTGGAAGCCAGTGGGCGCCAATTCAAGCAGCAAGCACGGACTTCTTGCGAATGCTCTGCTCCAACAGTCGCTCCCGGCAGTACGTCTCGGCAGGACGCCATCGGGGCTGCCTTACGCCGTCCTGCGCACAACCCTTGCCATTCCCCCCTTTCCAAGCCATATGCACCCATCAAACCCAAGCCCTTCCCCGAAGGACTCGAGCGCCCGCATGAGCACCCCCCAGAACCTGATCCGCAACTTCTCCATCGTCGCCCATATCGACCACGGGAAATCCACCCTGGCCGACCGGCTGATCCAGCTTACCGGCACCGTGGCCGAGCGGGACATGAAGGAGCAGATGCTCGACGCGATGGACATCGAGCGCGAGCGCGGCATCACCATCAAGGCGAACACCGTCCGCATCGACTATCCGGCGAAGGACGGCAACACCTACGTGCTGAACCTGATCGACACGCCCGGACACGTGGACTTTGCCTACGAGGTCAGCCGTTCGATGCGCGCCTGCGAAGGCTCGCTGCTGGTGGTCGACGCCTCCCAGGGGGTCGAGGCGCAGACGCTCGCCAACGTCTACACCGCCATCGAGGCGGATCACGAGATCGTCCCGGTCCTGAACAAGGTCGACCTGCCCGCCGCCGAACCCGCCCGCGTGGCCGAGCAGATCGAGGACGTGATCGGCATCGACGCCTCGAACGCCTGCCTGATCTCCGCCAAGACCGGCGTCGGCATCCCCGAGGTGCTGGAGGCCATCGTCACCCGCCTGCCCGCCCCGCCGGAAAAGGACCCCGACGCGCCGCTGAAGGCCATGCTGATCGACTCCTGGTACGATCCCTACCTCGGCGTCGTCGTGCTGATCCGCGTGATGGAGGGCACGATCCGCAAGGGCGACAACATCCGCATGATGAAGACCGGCGGCCGCTACGGCGTCGACAAGCTGGGCGTCTTCCGCCCCGCCATGCAGGACGTCAAGGAACTGGGCCCCGGCGAGATCGGCTTCTTCACCGGCTCGATCAAGCAGGTCCGCGACACCCGCGTCGGCGACACCATCACCACCGAGAAGAAGGGCGCGGAGACCCCGCTGCCCGGCTTCAAGCCGTCGATCCCCGTGGTCTTCTGCGGCCTCTTCCCCGTGGACGCCAACGACTTCGAGGACATGCGCGACGCGATCGAGAAGCTGGCCCTCAACGACGCCTCCTTCACCTACGAGATGGAGACCTCCGCCGCCCTCGGCTTCGGCTTCCGCTGCGGCTTCCTCGGGCTCCTGCACCTCGAGGTGATCCGCGACCGGCTCGAACGCGAGTACGACATCGACCTGATCACCACCGCGCCCAGCGTGATCTACCACCTCTACATGAAGGACGGGGAGAAGGTCGACCTCCACAACCCCGCCGACATGCCCGACATGACAAAGGTCGACCACATCGAGGAGCCGCGCATCAAGGCGACCATCCTCGTGCCCGACGACTATCTGGGCGACGTGCTGAAGCTCTGCCAGGACCGCCGCGGCATCCAGCTCGACCTGACCTACGCCGGGCAGCGCGCCATGGTGGTCTACGACCTGCCCCTGAACGAGGTCGTCTTCGACTTCTACGACCGGCTGAAATCGGTGACCAAGGGCTACGCCTCCTTTGACTACCAGCTCGTGGGCTACCGCGAGGACAACCTCGTCAAGATGCAGATCCTCGTCAACGACGAGCCGGTCGATGCGTTGTCGATGATGGTCCACCGCGACCGGGCCGAGATGCGCGGCCGCGCCATGTGCGAAAAGCTCAAGGACCTGATCCCGCGCCACATGTTCAAGATCCCGATCCAGGCGGCCATCGGCGGCAAGGTCATCGCGCGCGAGACTCTCTCTGCCCTCCGCAAGGACGTGACCGCCAAGTGCTACGGCGGCGACGCCACCCGGAAGAAGAAACTTCTTGAAAAGCAGAAGGCCGGCAAGAAGAAGATGCGCCAGTTCGGCAAGGTCGAGATCCCGCAGGAAGCGTTTATTTCCGCACTCAAGATGGACAGCTGAGGCTGTCCATCCCCCGTAGGGTGCGTGATTCACGCACCGGGTTGTCCGGATAGGCTGGTGAATGGTGCGTGAATCACGCACCCTACATCATAGCAATCGCGCCCGGCGTGAAACGCGCGTCCCGATGCACCGACGAGAACGGCCAATCCTCGGGACGTGTCACCAAGCCGTGTTTCACCGGGTTGATCCAACAATACCGGATCAATCGCGCAAGCTCCGCATCGTCGCGAACGTGGTGCTCCCAAAACCGTCTTTGCCAAATCCCGCGTTCACCGCGCGCTACATGGCTGGCGCGCCGTTGGCCCTCAGGCAGACCGTGAGAAAACCGGGCCTTGATCAATCGCCACCGCATTCCGTAATCGCGATCCCCGGCAGGCAACTGCCAGATGCAATGAATGTGGTCCGGCAACATCACCCACGCCTCGATCCCAAAAAGATGATCCTGCTTCGTTTGCCGCACCGCCTCTCGCAACCGATCTACCTCGCGCACCAACAGGTCATCTCCGCGCTCTGCCAGCGTCACGGTAAAGAACACGGTCGCGCCTGTGACATTGGGTCGAATGTATCGGGACATGCAGCACCCTCCCCGATCATTGTTAACGATCAGTCAACGTCGTAGGGTGCGTGATTCACGCACCAATGCTCCCCCGGGGCTTCGCCCGTCTTTCGGATGGACTGCCCCCCGGGCGCCCCCCCCCCCCCCACCTACCGCCAAGTCCCCCTCCTGACCCCATCGCTCTCCCACGGATCGAACCCCTCCTCCAGCAGCGCCCGCAGCATCCGTGTGCGCACCGCGCCGCCGGCGCCAAGGCCGCGTTCCAGACGGGCGCGGTCCTCTGCGGCCTGTATGCGCTTTGCCGCCGCGTGGGCCTCGTATTCGCGGTTCAACCCGTCCGCCTTCTCCTCCACCGAGGCGCCCAGCAGCGTGTCCAGCACCTTCACCTGGTAGAACGGAACCACGGCGCAACCGACGCGGCCGCGGCGTTGCAGCCAGAGCTGCCCGCCCGTCTGTTCGACGTAGCGCAGTTGCGCGGCGACGTTCTCGCGGAACTCCGTGATGCTCATTGCCCTGATCTCGACGTGCATGCGCCCTCCGATTCTCCGATGCCACATCCGGGGCACCCTGCCCCGGTTTTCGGCCAAGGGTTAAGAACCGGCCGGAAAGGCCCCCCGAACCGGCCGGGACTCACCATAAGGAATGGTAAACGGCGAAGGGTTAAGCCACCGGGCGCCCCCGGTTTGACGCAGGTCAACGCACAGATGAGAAAACCGGAATATACGAGATGTGGTAGGATTAACCCGATTTCAGGAGGTCTGAATGTTCCGCCTCGCCAGCATCCTCTACTCGCTGATCTCCACCTCGGTGGCCGGCAGCCTCATCATCGCGGCCCTCGTCGCGGGCTACGACACCCTCACCCCCATCGTCATCGCCGCGGCCATCGGTTTCGTGGTCTCGCTGCCGATCTCGTGGTTCGTGGCCAAGGCGCTCTACGGCCCGGCAAAGCCCACGTAACTCAACGGCTTAGCGCGTCCAGAAGGCCGTCCGCGCAGGCCTCAACCAGGTCCAGCGCGCCGTCGAAGTCGCGGGTGTAATAGGGGTCCGGCACCTCGGTCCAGCCGGAGCCTTCGGGCGCGAAGTCGGTGAAGAGCTTCACCTCCGCGCCCCCCTCCGGCCGCATCCGCCGCAGATTGGCCATGTTGTCCGCATCCATGGCGACGATCAGGTCGAAGTCGGTGAAGTCCTCCACCCGGACCACCCGCGCCCGCAACCCGGAGAGGTCGTAACCCCTTGCCTTGGCTGCGTTTTGCATCGGTCCATAGGGCGGCTCTCCGGCGTGCCAGTCGCCCGTCCCCGCACTGTCGAGATCGAGGTTAATGCCCCTCTGGGCGGCCTTAACCCTCAGCACCCCCTCGGCAGAGGGGGACCGGCAGATGTTGCCAAGACAGACGAAGAGGATACGCTGGGTCATGCGGCGACTATGCCGCGCGAAATCCCCACGGACAAGTCCATGACACAGAACGGGAAAATCGTGATCCTCACCGGCGCGGGCCTGTCCGCGGAAAGCGGCCTCGCCACCTTCCGTGACGAAGGCGGCCTCTGGTCGCAGCACCGGATCGAGGACGTCGCCACCCCCGAGGCCTTCGCCCGCAACCCGGATCTTGTGCAGGCCTTCTACAACGCCCGCCGCGCCCAGTCCCGCACCGCCCACCACAACGCTGCCCACGACGCGCTGGCGCGGTTGCAGCGGGACTACGGCGGAGAGGTCGTCATCGTCACGCAGAACGTCGACGGCCTGCACGAGAAGGCGGGCGCCCGGGTGATCCACATGCACGGCGCGCTCGATTCGGCGCTGTGCCACCGCTGCGATCACCGCTGGACCGCCCCCGACACGATCGACCGGGACACCGCCTGCCCCGCCTGCGGGGCCCGCAGCGCCCGCCCCGACGTCGTCTGGTTCGGCGAGATGCCGTACCACATGGACGAGATCGCGGAACACCTTGAAACGGCTAACATCTTCGCCTCCATCGGCACGTCGGGACAGGTCTATCCCGCTGCGGGATTTTCGCAGCTGGCGTCGGAATACGGGGCGGAGTGCATCGAGCTGAACCTCGAACCCACGTCAAACGTCTTTCACCAGCGGCGTCTCGGTCCGGCGACCCGGACCATTCCAGCCTGGGTCGAAGAGCTTATCGGCAGGTGAACGGGGCGGGCGGCGCCGAAGCGCCGCCGAACCTTCTCAGTTTCCCATGGACATACCGGCCCCGTGGCCGCCCATGTCCTCGCGCTCCAGATCGACCGGGATGTCCACGACCACCTCGCCGGCCTTCTCGAAGGTCAGCGTGACGGTCACCGTGTCGCCCTGCGCCATCGGGCGGGTCAGACCCATGAACATCACGTGATCGCCCCCGCGGGCCAGCGCGTGCATGTCACCGGCGGGCACGGCAAAGCCCTCTTCGACGTGCATCATCTTCATGACGCCCTCGCCCATGTCCTTGTGGGTGTGCAACTCGACCCGCGCCGCGATGTCGGAGGCGGCAGCGATCAGGCGGTCGCCCTCGGACCCGGTGTTGCGGATCACCATGAAGGCGGCCCCGGCCTTGGCCGTGGGGCTCGCGGCGCGGGCATAGGCGTCCACGACCTCGATATCGGCGAAGACTGGGGTGGCAAGGATCAGCGCAACCGCGCCTGCCAGAACGGATTTCATCATTTTCAGTACCTTTCCATTTGATGTTCAGACTTGAAATCAAAGGGAAAGCGGCGGCCCCCGCGCGGTTGCGGACGGCCTGTCGGCGCTGGTCAGGGCGGTGTCCCGAACATCGCCTGCAACGGCCTGCCAGACGAACGACACACCGTCCTCCGCCCCGGCGAGACCGACCGAGGCGAACAGCGCCATCATGCCGTCGTCGCAGAGGTGCACATGCCCCACCGCGTGCCCGTCGGCGTCCACGGCGACCTTGACCACGGTCAGGCCGCGGCAGATCTCCACGAGACCCACAGGCGTCGCCTGACCACGCGCCACACCGGCCGCGAAGCCGGTCATCGCCAGCACCACGATCAGCAGGGGGGCCAGAAGCCCGCGGGTCAGGGACATCATCCGTGTCATGCGCGCCTTATAGCCGGGCGGTTCAGGCGCGTCATGCGACAAAAGCAAACGACCCCGGATGTCTCCACCCGGGGCCGTCGCAATCGTCCTGCAAAGGAATCAGGCGGTTGCCTGTGCCTTCGCGATCTCTTTCTTGACCTTCAGGGCGCGGTCGGACAGCTCGGTGTCCTTCGCCTTGGCCAGGAACTTGTCCAGGCCACCGCGGTGGTCGACCGAACGCAGAGCATGCGCGGAGATGCGCAGCTTGACGCCGCGGCCCAGAGTCTCCGACTGCAGGGTCACGTCGTTCAGGTTCGGCAGGTAGCGCCGCTTGGTCTTGTTGTTGGCATGGCTGACATTGTTGCCAACCATCGGGCCCTTACCGGTCAGTTCGCAAACACGCGACATCGTTTCGTCCTCATTGTCAGTCGGCCAGAGCCTTGTCAGCCCCATACCGCGCCAATATCAAAGGGCGCCGCCCGTTTGAGGGAAGGCGCCCAGAATCTCGTTCTGCGGCTTCTAGGCATATGGAGCGGAGTCGTCAAGCCCTCTCCGTCAGGGCCTCTGCCTCGGCGTCTGCCCGTTGCGCCAGACCCTCGCGACCGCGGTAGCGAGCGACCTGCGCGAGGTTGCGCCAGTAGCTTTCGGACCGGCGCCGGACCATGCGGTGCACCCTGCCGATTTCACGCGGATCGGCAAGCCCCTCGGCCAGCATGGTCTTCAGCCAGTCGAAGCGCCCCCCCTGCCGGATCGCCCGGGTCGCCGGATGTCCGCCACAGGGCAGCATGACCAGCGTCAGCTGCGGGAAGAGCGCGCAGATCATCCGCCCGTGTGCGACGTCCCTGTTCTTGAACGGATCGACCAGCACCGCGCCGCGCACCTCCGTCGTGCGCCCCTCCAGATTACCGAGCGCCCCGTTCCAGCCCTCTGCCTCCGCCCGGTAGCGGCGGTCGAAGGGCACCACATCCGGGTCGATCGACACCTGCGGAGAGATCGCCAGCAGCCGGTCGACCTTCAACGTGCGGGCAAACCTGAGGGCACCGTAGCCGCCCATGGAAAACCCCATCGCCACCACCTCGTCGTAGCGGCCGACAAAGCGCGCGAGGGCCGCCTCGAGCGCTTCCGTCTCGTCGTTGATGAACCAGTCGTTGTCGCGGGACTGGATGTGCACATGCGCGAAGCTGCGGGTCACGAAGCCCATCACCGGGCGCGGCGTGTCGAAGCTGCCCGGGTCGCCGACACGTTGGCGGAAACTGACGAACAGCTTCTTCCTCCGGGGCCGAAAGACCGTCGCCTTCAGGCGGGTCCCGTCGAACACCGGATGCGGCTTCATTGGCCGAGGTGCTCCTCCAGCATCTGCCGGGCGGCGAGGCCGGGCGACAGGTTCCCCGCCGCGACCTCTGCCGCAAGCTCCGCCATCGCCTGCTTCGGCCCGGGTTCGCGCAGGCGGGCCAACAGGCCGTCGCGCACCTCCGCCTCGAACCAGAAACGCGCCTGTTCGGCCCGGCGCGCGTCGAAATGCCCGTTCTCGCGCCGCCAGTCCGCCAGCGCCGTCATCTCGGACCAGGCCGCGTCCAGCCCGTTCCGCTCGATGGCAGAGACGGTCATCGCCTTCGGGAAGCCCTGAGGGTCCTGCGGCCGCTTCCTGAGCAACCGCAGCGCCCCGGAATAATCGGCGCAGGTCCGCACCGCCTGCCGCTTCAGCTCCCCATCCGCCTTGTTGACCAGCAGGATGTCGGCCATCTCCATGATCCCGCGCTTCACCCCCTGCAATTCGTCGCCGCCCGCCGGCGCCAGCAGCAGAAGGAACAGGTCGCACATCTCGGCCACCATGGTCTCCGACTGACCGACGCCGACCGTCTCGATCAGCACCACGTCGAAGCCCGCCGCCTCGCAGAGATCAATCGCTTCCCGCGTGCGGCGCGCAACACCGCCCAGCTGGCTTTGCGCGGGCGAAGGACGGATGAAGGCGTTGCGTTCGCGCGACAGCCGCTCCATCCGGGTCTTGTCGCCGAGGATCGAACCGCCCGAGCGCGCCGAAGACGGGTCCACCGCCAGCACCGCCACCTTCAGGCCCTTTTCGATCAGCATCATCCCGAAGGCTTCGATGAAGGTCGATTTCCCGACACCCGGCGTTCCGGACAATCCGATTCGCAGGGCCTGACGCTCACAGCCCGCCAGTTCCCCCAAAAGCTGCGATGTCGTTTCCCGGTGCTCCGTCCGGGAGCTTTCGGCCATCGTGATCGCCTTAGCCAGGGCCCGGCGATCCCCGGCCAGCAAAGCCTCTTTCATCGCCTGGAGTTGAGCGCCCTGCCCGGCCTCTGCAACCTTCACCACCTGCATTCGCCTTTCGTTTTTCTTCCGTTCCGCGAAACCGCGATGTCCCAAAACCGGGTGCCCGGCCCCGAAAGGCCCGACCGCCTGCCGGGTCAGCCTCTGCGACGAAGTAAACGCAAACGCCGGGCGGAGTGAACCTGTCCGTTCATACCATCGCGGAAAAACTGAGGCGACCCGCCTCCCTTGCCTCAACACACCGCGTGTGGATAAGGGGCACATGTCCCAGACCCTGCCCATCGACGCCGCCCTGCCCGAGCTGATCGCCGCCCTGCGTGACAACGGCCGGGCCGTGCTGCAGGCCCCGCCCGGCGCGGGCAAGACGACGCGCGTGCCGCTCGCCCTGCGCGACGCGGGCCTGACCGAGGGCCGGATCGTCATGCTCGAACCCCGCCGGCTGGCCGCGCGCGCCGCCGCGCAACGGCTGGCCGAGCAACTGGGCGAACAGCCGGGCCAGACCGTCGGCTACCGCATGCGCGGCGAAAGCGCCGTGTCGAAGGACACCCGGATCGAGGTTGTGACCGAGGGCATCCTGACGCGGATGATCCAGTCCGATCCGGAGCTTGGCGGCATCGGCGCGGTGCTTTTCGACGAGTTCCACGAACGCTCCCTCAACGCCGATCTGGGCCTCGCGCTTTGCCTCGAAATCGCGGGTGCGCTGCGCGACGACCTGATCCTGCTGGTGATGTCCGCCACGCTCGACGCCGCCCCGGTGGCCGAACTCATGGGCGCGCCGGTGGTGACCTCCGAAGGCCGCGCCTACCCGGTAGAGCCCGTCTGGCGCGACACGCCCTTGCCGAAACAGACCCGCTTCGACGCCGCCATGGCCGACCTGATCGTGAAGGCCCATGCAGAGACCGAAGGCGGCATCCTCGCCTTCCTCCCGGGCGAAGGTGAAATCCGCCGGACAGAGGCGTTGCTGAAGGGCCGACTGCCCGCCGGCACCCATATCCGCCCCCTTTTCGGCGCCATGGACCTGAAGGACCAGCGCGCCGCCATCCGGCCGGAAACGGACGGACGCAAGCTGGTGCTCGCCACCTCCATCGCCGAAACATCGCTGACCATCGAGGATATCCGCGTCGTCGTCGACGGCGGGAAGGCACGTAGGGCGCGCTTCGATCCCGGCTCCGGCATGTCCCGGCTGGTGACGGAGCGCGTGACCCGCGCCGAGGCCACGCAGCGTGCCGGGCGCGCCGGGCGTGTCGCCCCGGGCACCGCCTACAAGCTTTGGACGAAGGGTGAGGAAGGCGCGTTAAGCCCCTTCCCCCCGGCAGAAATCGAGGCAGCCGACCTGTCGTCGCTCGTGCTGGAACTGGCGCTCTGGGGCGCGGAGGACCTGCCCTTCCTGACGCCGCCGCCCCCGGGCGCACTGTCGGAGGCGCGCGCGCTGCTCGAAATGCTGGGCGCGCTGGACGCCGAGGGCCGGATCACCGCGCACGGGCGTCAGTTGTCCACATTTCCGCTGCACCCGCGGCTTGCCCATATGCTTCAGACCTGCGGTCCATCTGCCGCTGAAACGGCCGCACTCTTGTCGGATCGCGATCCACTCACAGGAGCATCCACAGACTTGTCCCTGAGGCTGGAGGCGCTGGCCGATCCGAAACGCTTTCAGGAGACCCGCGCCATCGGTCTGCGCCGCCCCGCGCTCGACCGCATCCGGCAGGAAGCCCGGCGGCTCGCCAAGAGCACGAGGATAAGTGCCAAACGGGCTGGAACGGCAGGGGAATCCCGGGATACCGACAGGCACTGGTCCGCGGCGGAAATGGCCGCGCTCGCCTACCCCGACCGCATCGGCCTCAGACGCAAGGGAGACGCGCCGCGCTTCCAGTTGTCGGGCGGAAAGGGCGCGGTGATGGACGAGGCCGATCCTCTGGCCGGCGAACGGCTGATCGTCGTGACCGACACGGACGGCAACCCGCGCGAGGCCAGGATCCGGCAGGCCATCGCGATCTCGCTGTCCGAAGTGCGCACGCTCTTCGCCGACAGCATCGGCTGGGTCGATACATGCGCGTGGTCAAAACGGGAACGTCGCGTGGTCGCCCGCCGCCAGGAACGGCTGGGCGCCATCGCGCTCGACGACCGCGTCTGGAAGGACGCCCCCACGGATGCGATCTCCAGGGCGATGCTTGACGGCGTCCGCGACCTCGGCCTTGCACTATCCGGACCTGTCCACAGGTTCCTCGCCCGAGTGGCGCTGGCCCGCGAGGCCGGACAGGATCTGCCCGACATGTCGCCCGAGGCGCTGGTGGACGACCTCGAAGACTGGCTCCTGCCCTACCTCGACGGGGTGAAGACCGCCGAGGACTGGAAGCGGTTCGACCTTCTGCCCGCGCTGCGCGGACGGCTGGACTGGGGACAGATGCAGGCGCTCGACACAGCGGTCCCGGCGCATTTCACCACGCCGCTGGGTCGGCAGATTCCCATCGACTACTCCGGCGATCATCCGGAAATCTCGCTCAGGCTGCAGGAAATGTTCGGCCAGACGACCCACCCGATGGTCGGGCGGACGCCGCTGAAGGTCACGCTGCTGTCGCCGGCGCAGCGCCCGGTGCAGACCACCATGGACCTGCCCGGCTTCTGGTCCGGATCCTATGCCGACGTGCGCAAGGAAATGCGCGCGCGCTACCCTCGCCACCCCTGGCCTGAGGACCCGACAGAGGCCGATCCCACGCTGCGCGCGAAACCGCGCGGGACGTGAAATCGCCCCGTCAGCGCCGCAAAGACCTTGGACCGCGTTAACGGATGCCTCGCTAAGTGCCTGTCGCAGATCGCGAAAGGACATGACATGCCGATGTTCGCCCCCGAACCGCTGCGTTCGCACCTGGGACAGGCGCCACGCCGCCTCGTCCCCGTGCCGCATCTGCGCCCGGCCCACCGCGGCGAGACCAGGGACCTGAACCTGCTGATGGTGCGGGCCATGGTCATGGCCTTGGTGCCGGTGGTCTGGCTGGTCGCGGTCGTCTGGGCAGCCGAGCAGCTGTACTGACGGGCCTTGGCGCAGCCGTGGCCCCGTGGCCAGAAGGACACTCAGGGAAAATTAACCACGGCCCGGTAACGTTA
This sequence comes from Sagittula sp. P11, assembly GCF_002814095.1. Classification (NCBI taxonomy): domain Bacteria; kingdom Pseudomonadati; phylum Pseudomonadota; class Alphaproteobacteria; order Rhodobacterales; family Roseobacteraceae; genus Sagittula; species Sagittula sp. P11. The sequence goes on along the minus strand of NZ_CP021913.1, from coordinate 3,006,513 downwards.
TGGCACCGGAAACCGAAAGAAGAGGCTGCCTTGACCGATTCCGCGCCCGATCCTGCCGAGCTTCCGCGCCGCATCGGCGCCACCGCCCCCTTCGTCGCCTATCGCGGCCCCCGCAGGTGGGAGGACCAGCACCCGGCGCGACCTCTGGTCTGGGCGCTGGTCTGGACGGTCGTCCCCGCCTTCTGGGCCGGCAGCATCTACTGGCTGGCGCAGGCGGTGTTCTGACGTAGGGTGCAGAATCTGCACCCTACGGGGTGTCGTGCAGGTGACGGATCAGCCGCCGACACACCAGCGCATGATCGCCTTCTGGGCGTGCAGACGGTTCTCCGCCTCGTCCCAGATGACCGAATGCGGGCCGTCCATGATCTCGGAGGTGACCTCTTCCTCGCGGTGCGCGGGCAGGCAGTGCATGAACAGCGCGTCGTCCTTGGCATGCGCCATGAGCGCCGCGTTCACCTGGTAGGGGCGCAGCATGTTGTGCCGCCGCTCGCGCGCGCTTTGCGCGTCGTGCATCGACACCCACGTGTCGGCGATCACGAGGTCGGCGCCCTCAACGGCCTTGGCCGGGTCGCGCTCGATGGTGATCTTGCTGCCCTGCTGCCGCGCCCAACCGACGAATTCCGGCTCCGGATCGAGCTGGACGGGACCGGAGAAGGTCAGGTCGAAGCCGAACTGCCCGGCGGCATGCAGGAAGGAGGCGCAGACGTTGTTGCCGTCGCCGCACCAGACCACCTTCTTGCCGGCGATCGGGCCGCGGTGCTCTTCGAAGGTCATCACGTCGGCCATGATCTGGCAGGGGTGCGTACGGTCGGTCAGCCCGTTGATGACCGGGACGGAGGCGTATTCGGCCATCTCCTCCAGCACGGATTCGTCGAAGGTCCGGATCATGATCATGTCGACATAGCGCGACATGACGCGGGCTGTGTCGGCGATGGTCTCGCCGTGGCCCAGCTGCATGTCGGAGCCCGACAGCACCATGGTCTGCCCGCCCATCTGGCGCACGCCCACGTCGAAGGAGGTGCGCGTCCGGGTCGAGGGTTTCTCGAAGATCAGCGCCACCATGCGGTTCTTCAGCGGCAGCTCGTCGTCGGGTTCCACTTTCGGCTTGCCCTTGCGCGCGTCCTTCACGGCCCGGGCGTTGTCGATGATGCCCCTGAGGGCATCCTTGTCGGTCTTGTGGATGTCGAGGAAGTGGTTCATCGGTCGAATTCTTTGCTCTTGCGGAGGAACCGGGGCGCTGCCCCGGACCCCGAGGGTATTTTTGCCAAGATGAAGATCAGGCGGCTTCGAAGGCGGTCGCGGCCTTGTCGAGGCGGTCGAGCGCCTCGGCGATTTCCGCCTCGGTGATGTTCAGCGGCGGCAGCAGGCGCACGACGTTGTCGGCGGCGGGCACGGTGATGACCTCTGCGGCGTAGCCCGCCTTCACCACGTCGGCGGCGGCGGCCTTGGCGGTGCACTTGAGACCCAGCATCAGGCCCATGCCGCGCACCTCCTCGAAGGTGTCGGGGTGGGCGGCGATGAGCCCTTCGAGCTTCTGGCGCAGGAGGCCCGCGCGGGCGTTCACCGTCTCGAGGAAGGCCGGGTCGGAGATCCGGTCGATCACCGCCTTGCCCACGGCGCAGCCCAGCGGGTTGCCGCCGTAGGTCGATCCGTGGGTGCCCGCGACCATGCCGCTGGCGGCCTCCTCGGTGGCCAGCACGGCGCCCAGGGGGAAGCCCCCGCCGATGCCTTTTGCGACCATCATGATGTCCGGTGTGATGCCCGCCCATTCATGCGCGAAAAGACGTCCGGTCCGGCCGACGCCGCACTGCACCTCGTCGAGGATCAGGAGCACGCCCTTTTCGTCGCAGAGCGTGCGCAGGCCTTTCAGGCACTGGTCGGGCAGCGGGCGGATGCCGCCTTCGCCCTGCACCGGCTCGATCAGGATCGCGGCGGTCTTTTCGGTGATCGCGGCGTGCAGCGCGTCATGATCGCCCCAGTCGAGGTGGATGAAACCGTCGAGCACCGGGCCGAAGCCCTTGACCATCTTCTCCGACCCGGAGGCCGCGATGGCCGCGGAGGACCGGCCATGGAAGCAGCCGGAGAAGGTCAGGATCTCGACCTTTTCCTTCTCGCCCTTCTCGTACCAGTACTTGCGGGCCATCTTGACCGCCAGTTCGCAGGCCTCCGTGCCGGAGTTCGTGAAGAACACCGTGTCGGCGAAGGTGACCTCGACCAGCTTGTCGGCCAGCGCCTGCTGCTGCGGGATCTCGTAGAGGTTCGACACGTGCCAGAGCTTCGACGCCTGCTCGGTCAGCGCGGCGACCAGATCGGGGTTGGCATGGCCCAGGGCGTTCACCGCGATGCCGCTGCCGAGGTCGAGGAATCGGCGCCCGTCCTCCTCGATCAGCCAGGCGCCCTCGCCCTTCACGAAGTGCAGGGGCGCGCGGTTGTAGGTCGGCAGAACGGAAGGGATCATGGCTCATGTCCTCTGGAAATAGAGGTCCGATTGGTGGCAAGCCCACAGGCTTTAGTCAAGACGGACCGGTTCTCGGGAAGGTGACGCAGGACGACGGGCGCACCGGAAAGGCACGCGGAGAAGAGCTCAGGCTCGTCGGATGATCGTCTTTTGCATCATGGCGCGTCTTTGACCGGTTCCGGCGCGGAAAGCAAGCGATTTGAGAGGGCGGCCCTGTTCAGCGCGCGGCGAAACCGGCGGCGGCGCGCAGGAAGATGTCTGCGCCGGTGCCGATCAGTGCGTCGGGGAAGTCGTAGTCGGGGGCGTGCAGCGGCGGGCAGGTTTCCCCCGCCCCGAGGAAGAGCATCGCCGCCGGCATGTCCGCGCCGAAGCGGCCGAAGTCCTCGGAGGCGCGCATGGGCATTCCTTCGGACACGCGGCGGCAGCCCTGGGTGGCGCGCTCCAGCAGGGCGACGGCCTCGGGCGCGTTCACGCAATGACCGAAGGCCTCGTGCACCGTGATGTCCGCGGTCAGCCCCGTGGCGGCCCTTGCAACCAGCGCGCGGGCCTCCGCCTCCAGCGCGGCCATGCGGTCGTCGAAGAGGGTGCGCAGGGTCACCATGATCTCGCCCTCGCCCGGCGCCACGCCGAACGCCGGAACGCCCAGCCGGGCGTGGGTCACGGTCGCCAGCCGGAAGTCGGGATGTTCGGTCGGCAGGTCGCGGCTCAGCGCGCCGAAATCGGCGATAAGCCGGGCCAGCGCCAGACCGGGAGAGACGCCCTTTTCCGGCTCTGATGCGTGGGCCGTGCGTCCCGAAAGGCGCACGCGCAGCCCGCGCGAGGCGCAGTTGACCGGCCCCTCCTGCAGCGCGACGGCGCCCAGCGGCAGGCCGGGCATGTTGTGCAGCGACACCGCCATGTCCGCGCCGAGCGTGTCGAAGCGGGCATCCTCGATCACCGCGCGGGCGCCCTGCCCGGTTTCCTCGGCGGGCTGGAACAGCAGGATCACGCGCGTGTCGGGCGGCTGCCGCGACAGGACGCGGGCCACGGCGTACAGCACCGCCATGTGGCCGTCGTGACCGCAAAGATGCGCCACGCCCTCGCGTTCGGAGCGCCAAGCGGGCTGCCCGGTCTCGACGATCGGCAGCGCGTCCAGTTCGCAGCGGATCAGCAGGCCGCGGTCGCCCGTGCCGAAGGTGGCGGCAACGCCGGTGCCGCCAAGGCCGGTGGTCAGCGCGGCGGGCTGGAGCGCCTGCAGGTGGTCGGCGATGATCGCCGCGGTGGCGGATTCCTCGCCCGAGAGGTCGGGCGCGCGGTGCAGCCTGTGCCGCAGGTCGCGCGCAGCGGCGATGTCCTCTTGCGTGACGCCTGTCATGGCCGTTCTCCCCGGTTGCCGTTGTTTGCGGTCATCCCATCACGGCGGGCGAACGGGTGCAATAACCGCGGCCCTTGGCGCTTACGGCATGACCGACCCTGGAACCGGATCAGCGCCGTGTTGGCGGCAATCCCCAGCCCGGCCACCAGCGGCAGCGGCAGCGGATGCCGCACGAACAGGACGCGCACTTGGCAAGACCTCCGAGAACTGCACGGCCGACTGGGACAGACGCGCTTAACAGCCAGTTGACCGACACGCGCACAACCAAATGGCGCTTACCCCCCGAACGGGTCCTCCGGGTAGCCGACACCTGTCAGGTACAACCCCTGCGGCGGGCAGACCGGCCCGCAGGCGGCGCGGTCGCGGGCCTCAAGCGCCTCGCGCACCCGTTCGGGCGTCCAGGCTCCGGCGCCAACCCGCTCCAGCGTGCCGACGAAGGATCGCACCTGGTTGTGCAGGAAGGACCGGGCGCGCAGAGAGAACCGGACCTCCGGCCCGGCGGGACCGTCCACCGCCTCGATCTCCAGCGAATCCAGCGTCTTGACCGGCGATTTCGCCTGGCACATCACCGACCGGAAGGTGGTGAAGTCGTGCCGCCCCACAAGGTAGGCCGCGCCCGCGCGCATCGCTTCCACGTCGAGCGGATGCATGACCCGCCAGACCTGCCCCTCTTCCAGCGTGGCAGGCGCACGGCGCATCAGGATGCGGAACAGGTAGCGCCGTTCCACCGCCGAGAACCGCGCGTGCCAGTCGTCGGCCACCCGCGCGCAGGCCCGGATCGCCACCGGCGCGGGCTTCAGATGGAAATTCAGCGCCTCCGACAGCCGGAACGGATCCCAGTCCTTCGCCATGTCGCACTGCGCCACCTGCCCGCGCGCATGCACGCCCGCATCGGTGCGCCCTGCCCCGGCGATGGTGAACGGGCCGGGCTCCAGCCGCGCCAGCGCCTCCTCGATGGCCTGCTGCACCGAAGGCTGCGCCGCCTGGCGCTGCCACCCCGCAAACGGGCGGCCATCATATTCCACGAGCAATGCGTATCTTGGCATGTGCGCCGCTTAGCGCGGCCCGCGGGCGGCGTCTACACCCGCACGACCGGCAAGACCAAGCAAGACACTGGCAGCGGCCGCCTCAGCACCCTAAGTTCAGAACGAACAACTGCAAAGGCTCCCATGGTCCTGACCACTCTCGCCGACGGCCTCGCCCGGGGCATAGACAGCGCAACCAGCACGATCTCGGAGACCTTCTTCGAACCCACCCTGCGCCTCGGTGTGACCGGGCTGTCGCGGGCCGGGAAAACGGTGTTCATCACCTCGCTCGTGGCGAACCTGATGGACCGCGCCCGGATGCCGGGGCTTGTCGCGCAGTCCGAGGGCCGCATCCTCACCGCCTTTTTGCAGCCGCAGCCCGACGACACCATCCCGCGTTTCGACTACGAGACCCACCTCGCCGCGCTCACCGCGCGCGAACCGCGCTGGCCGGACAGCACACGCGCCGTGTCGGAGCTGCGCCTGTCGCTGAAGGTGCGTCCGCAGGGCCTCCTGTCGGGACTGCAGGGCCCGCGCACCCTGCACCTCGACATCATCGACTATCCCGGCGAATGGCTGCTGGACCTCGGCCTGATGGAGAAGTCCTACGCCCAGTGGTCCGAACACATGCTGGACCGCATGACCCGCCGCCCCGATCCCGGCGGTTTCCTGCCCATGGCCACCACCGAGGCGGCGGAGGCGAAGCTCGACGAACCCGTGGCGCAGCGTCTGGCCAAGGCCTACACGGAGGCGCAGAACGCCGCCCGCCGCGACGGCTTCTCCGACTGCGGGCCGGGGCGCTTCCTTCTGCCCGGCGACCTGGCCGGCTCCCCCGTCCTGACCTTCGCGCCCCTGCCGCCGGTCAATGCATCGCGCGGCTCGCTCTACCGGGAGTTCGAGCGCCGCTTCGACGCCTACAAGTCCCGCGTGGTCAAACCCTTCTTCCAGGACCACTTTGCCCGGCTCGACCGGCAGATCGTGCTGGTCGACGCGCTCGGCGCGATCCATGCAGGCCCCCGCGCCGTCGAGGACCTGCGGCGCACGCTGGCCGACATCCTGACCGCCTTCCGCCCCGGCGCCTCGTCCTTCCTGACGCAGCTCTTCCTCGGACGGCGGATCGACCGCATCCTCTTTGCCGCGACCAAGGCCGACCACCTGCACCACACCCAGCACGCCCGCCTGACCGCGGTGATGGAGGCGCTGACCCGCGACGCCCGCGACCGCGCACGTTTTGCCGGGGCCGACACGCAGGCCCTGTCGCTCGCCGCCCTGCGCGCCACCACCGAAGAGGTCATCGCCCACGAGGGCCGCGACCTGCCCTGCGTGCGCGGCACCCTGCTGGACACTGGCAAGCGCGCGGCCTTCTATCCCGGCGAATTGCCGGAGGATCCCGCGCACCTGCTGTCCCCTGCCCGCGAAGGCGCCTCCGAATGGCTGGGGCAGGATTATTCCATCATGTCCTTCGCTCCCGCACCGCTGACGTTGAAACCCGGCGAGGGCCCGCCGCACATCCGCCTCGACCGCGCCGCCCAGTTCCTGATCGGAGACCGCCTGTGACGATGACTGCCATGACCCGCGAACCCACCTCCTCCCGCAACGAAGGGGGACGGGACGAGCCGAACCCCGACCTGCCGCCGGAGCAGCCTCCCTCGGAAGAGCCGGGTACGCCCGCCCCCGACCTGCCCGATCCGCGGCCCGAAGAGGTGCCCGACGCGCCCGAACCGGACCTGCCGCCGGACACGCCCCCCGAGGAGGTCCCGGACGACCTGCCGGGCGTGCCCGATCCCTCCGATCCCGGCCACGACCTGCCGCCGGACGCACCGGACGAAGTGCCCGGCACGCCCGAACCGGACCAGCCCGGCAACCCGACAGAGATCCCGGGCACCCCGGCGCCGGACCTGCCGCCGCAGGAGATCCCCTCCGAGGTCCCCGGCCTGCCCGGCGACCCCGGCCCTGCGCCCGGTCCGATGCCCGGTCCGATCGTCAGCCTGCGTCCGGGCCATCCGCTCGACGCGGGCCGTGTCGGCGACATGATCACCCGCGCGGTGGCGGGCCAGCCGTGGATGCCCCGGCTCCACACCGGCGCCGAGGACATCGCCCACGCGGGCCGCATGATCGACAAGGGCTGGGTCACGGTGGCCGAGGTCGACTACACCCCCGCGGGCTTCATCGCCCGCGACGGCGGCTACATCCACAGCCTCTACATCGCCGCCGAGGCGCAGGGCAGCGGCATCGGCACCCTGCTGCTCGACGACGCCAAGGCGAAGTGCGACAGCCTCGAACTCTGGACCCTGCAGGCCAACCGCGGCGCGCAGCGTTTCTACCGCCGCGAAGGCTTCCGCCCGGTGGAGGAATCGGACGGCGATCACAACGAGGAAGGCCTGCCAGACATACGCTTTCTCTGGACGCGCGCGGACATGGCCGAGGACGACACCGGGGACAAGGGCAAGACTGCCGAAGGCGGGACGGCCGGGGCATCCGGCACTGGCACCGGCAAGGACGCGAAGGCCACGTCAGACAGGAAAGACACCACCGGCTGACCGCACCATCCGCACCGGGCCGCCCGATTTCGCGGGCCGGATTTCGCAGGCCGAAACTCACGGGCCACCCTCCGGACGCCCGCTTCAAAGGGAGAGTCGCGCCACGCGCGACGGGGCCACGCCCCTCCGCTCCACCGCTTCAGGATCCAAACCATGACCGACACGCGCAAGGGCCCCGTCCTCATCGACCTCGACGACGACAGCGCCGCCCCCTCCCCGTCAGAGGTTCCGCCCGTCCCCGACCTGACCCCGCCGCCCGAAGGGGCGGCCATGGCCACCGTCGCGGCCCTGACCACCCGACGCGTCTCCACCCTCGCGCGCTGGTTCTGGCGCCTGCTGGCCGCGCTCGTGGGGACCTTCGTCTCCATCGCCGCGTGGAACTTCGCCACCGGGCTGATCGCCGCCAACCCGGCGCTCGGCTGGGCGGTGACCGCGCTCCTTGCCGCCTTCCTGCTGGTCTGTGTGGCCATCGTGGTCAAGGAACTCTCCGCCTTCGCCCGCCTGTCGAAGATCGACTCCCTGCACCGTCAGGCCGACACCGCACTGGCCGAGGACGATCTGGCCCTTGCTCGCGACCTCTCCGACAGGCTGGTGGGCCTCTACAAGGGGCGCGAGGACACGCGCTGGGGCCGCGACCGCTTTGCCGCCCGCCGGGACGAGATCTTCGATGCCTCGGGCCTCATCACCCACGCCGAAAACGAACTGCTCGCCCCTCTCGACCTGCAGGCCCGGCGCGAGGTGGAGGCCGCCGCCCGGCAGGTCGCCGCCGTCACCGCGCTGGTGCCGCTGGCCCTTGCCGACGTCGCCGCCGCGCTGACCGCCAACCTGCGGATGATCCGCCGCATCGCGGAGATCTACGGCGGACGCTCCGGCACTCTGGGCAGCTGGCGGCTTACCCGCGCGGTCTTCTCGCACCTCGTGGCCACCGGCGCGGTGGCGGTGGGCGACGACATGCTGGAACCGATCTTCGGCGCGGGAATCCTGGGCAAGCTCTCCCGCCGCTTCGGCGAGGGCATGGTCAACGGCGCCCTCACCGCCCGCGTGGGCGTCGCCGCGATGGAGGTCTGCCGCCCCCTGCCCTTCGGCCCGGGCAAGCGGCCCTCCGTCCGTTCCATCGTGCGCTCCTCGCTGAGCGGGTTGTTCCAGCAGGACAAGGGGCGCACCGCCCCGTAGGGTGGGGGTTCCGCGCGGCACGCGCGGGTTCGCCCCCCCTGCCCAAAAGTCAGGAAACCCACCGGTTCCCAAGCCGCGCCCGGCGTGATTGAGTGCGCCACGAACAATCGGAGCGCAGCGCGTGGAAGCCCTACTCGTCCTCGTCGGCATCATCTTCCTGGCCCTGCCGGTGGTGGTGATCGTCCTCATCGTCCGGCAGGCCCGCCTGTTCCGGGAACTGGCCGAACTGCGCCAGAGGGTCGACACCCTGACCGCAGGTCGGACACCCTGGCGGGACCAGCCGGACCAGACCCTCGCAGCCGCAACGACGCCCGCGCCCGCCGTCGCCGAACGCCCCGCAGAGCCGGAACCCGAGCCCGCGCCGCCACCCCAGCCCCAACCACCCCAACCCGCGGCGTCGCCCCGTGCGACCCCCGCCCCCGAACCGAAGGGCCCGTCCATCGCGGCGCGCCTCACCGGCTGGCTCGCGCAGAACTGGTTCTACGCCATCGCCGCCGTCTCCCTCGCGCTGGCGGGCATCTTCCTCGTGCAATACGGCGTGGAAACCGGCCTGTTGACCCCGCGTGCCCGGGTCGCCGCCGCGCTCGTCTTCGGCGCCGCCCTGATCTTCGGAGGAGAGCGAATCCGCCGCCGCTCCGGCGACACGGAGGACAGCGCCACCGCCTACCTGCCCTCCACCCTCTCGTCCGCCGGTCTCGTCTCGCTGATGGGCGGCGTCCTCGCCGCGCGCCTGCTCTACGGGCTGATCGACCCCGGCCCGGCGCTTGCGCTGCTCTTTGCCACGGCCCTCGGCGGGCTGGTCCTCGGCTGGATCAACGGGCCGCTTCTGGCCGCCATCGGGCTTGCGGGCGGGTTCGCCGCGCCCTTCCTCGTCGGCGGCCAAAGCGATCAGCCCGAATGGCTCCTCCTCTACTTCGCGCTCCTCGCCGCACTCGGCCTCGGTATCGACACGCTGCGCCGCTGGGCCTGGGTCTCTGTCCTGGCGCTCGTCGGCGGGTTTGCCACCGGCGCGCTGCTGCTGCTCGCCGAACCGACCGAGACGATGGCCACCGCCTACGCCGTCCACGCCACGCTGCTGGCTGTGCTGGCGATCCTGATCCCGGCGCGTAGCCTGACGCCCGATCACGCCGCGCCCTGCCTCCTGCAAGCGCTGGAAAAGACCCGCCCGGCCTTCCCGACGCTGCTGGCCGCCGGTGCCACGCTGGCCTCGACCCTCGTGCTGCTCAGCTCGGCCACCTTCGGCTTGACCGCATGGTGGACCGCACTGGCCCTCGCGACGCTCCTCGGCGCGGCGCTGACGCTCTGGTCCCACAGGGCGCCCGGCCTTCAGGACCTCGCCGTCCTGCCTGTCGCCGCGACCCTCCTCCTCCTGCTGGCGCCAGAGCTGAACCGCGCCGTCCTGACCACGCTCTTCGCCACGCTCGACGCGCAGGAAGGTCTGACCGAACAGCGCCTGCCGCTCACCGTCACCCTCGCCATGCTGGCACCTCTGGTCCTGACGCTCGCCGCCGCGCTGCGCAGCCTGAAGGGCGACCCGTTCAAGGCCCACTGGGCCGCCGCTGCCGCCCTGATCGCCCCGCTGGGCGGCCTCGCGCTCGAAGTCACGTGGCAGCCCGCCACTCTCATCGGCGCTTGGCCCTGGGCGCTGCACGCGCTGGCGCTCGGCGGGCTGATGACCGCGCTCGCCGCGCGCTTTGCCCGGATCGACGGCACGGACCGGCTGCGCGCCGCGCTGGCCACGCTCTCGGCGCTCGCCTGCCTCGCCTTTGCGCTGACCGTCATCCTCACCGATGCGGCGCTGACCCTCGCGCTGGCGGCCACCGTGCTGGCCGCCGCCGCGCTCGACCGCCGCTTCGACCTCGCGCCGATGACCGGCTTCATCACTGCCGGGATCGCCGCCCTGGGGTACCGGCTGCTGGCCGACCCCGGCCTCGACTGGGCGGTGGAGGTGGGCTTTGCCGAGATGTTCCTCACCTACGGCGGCACGCTGGCCGCCCTGCTCGCCGCCCGCGCCCTCCTGCCGGAGGCCCGGTCGCGCGCGAAGCTCTTCCTCGAAAGCGCCGCGTGGTCGGCAGGCGGCATGACCGCATCGCTGACGCTCTACCACCTGATCGAAGGCATGACCGGCCACGCCGCGGGGCAGGAGCACTGGATCACCGGCCTGCACGCGACGATCTGGACGCTGGCCGCGCTGGCTCAGGTCATGCGCATGGGCGGCGGCGGGCCGCTCCGCCTGCTGCGCCTCGCGCTCGCGGTGATCTTCGGCCTCGTCGCGCTGGGGTTCGAGGTGGCGGCCCTCAGCCTCGCCAACCCGCTGTTCGGCGGACAGACCGTCGCGGGGCCGGTGCTGCTCAACACGCTGATCCCCGCCTACCTCCTGCCCGCGCTGGCGCTGGCCGCGGGCGCCGCGCGCCTCTCCGGCCCGAAGGCGCTGCGCATCGGTCTTGCGGTCCCGGCCACGGCGCTGACGGTGTTCTGGGCGGGCATGGCGATCCGCCACCTCTGGCAGGGCGGCGACGCCATGGGGATCGCGGCGGGCATCACCCAGCCGGAACTCTACAGCCACACCGTCGCACTCCTGCTGGTGGGGGCCGCGCTCTTCACCCGGGCGCTGCAACGCCGGTCCGACCTGCTGCGCCGCGCCGGGATGGCGGTGATCGCCGTGGCGGTGGCGAAGGTGTTCCTCCTGGACATCTCCGGCCTCGACGGGCTGGCGCGGGTGTTCTCCTTCCTGCTGCTGGGGCTGTCGCTGGCCGGCCTCGCCTGGCTGAACCGCTGGGTGCAAAGCCGCCTGCCTTGACCACGGGGCGTCCGAGCAGGTCTAACCGCAGGCGCACGCCAGCCCGCAACGGACGCCCGCCATGCCAGACCTGACCCGCGCCAAGGACCCCGAAACCGACGCCCAGATCGCCGCGCGGCTGGCCGATCCGCCGGGCCGCGGCGACCTGCGCGACCTCGTCTACGGCGCGATCGACGGCGCGGTGACCACCTTCGCCATCGTCGCGGGCGTGCAGGGCGCGGGGCTGTCGACCTTCATCATCCTCGCGCTCGGCTTTGCCAACGTGCTGGCCGACGGTTTTTCCATGGCGGCGGGCAACTACATGGCCACCAAGGCCGAGCTGGACAACATCCAGCGCATCCGCCGCCTCGAGGAGGAACTGATCCGCGCCGATCCCGACCACGAGCGGCGCGAGCTGCGCGCAATCCTCGCGCAGAAGGGCCTGTCGGGCGAGACGCTCGAAGCCGCCACCCGCCAGATCGCCCTCAACCGGCAAAGCTGGATCTCCATGATCCTCGACGGCGTCTACGGGCTGGGCTCCGCCGATCCGCACCCGATGCGGGCCGCGCTGGTGACCTTCGCCGCCTTCCTCGTGGCGGGGATGGTGCCGCTCCTGCCCTTCCTGCTGCCGGTGTCGGAACCCTTCGCGACCTCCGCCATCATGACCCTCGCCGCCTTCTTCGGGATCGGCACGCTGAAAAGCCGCTGGTCGCTGGCGCCGTGGTGGCGCTCCGGCACGGAAACGCTGCTGATCGGCGGCACGGCGGCGGCGCTGGCCTATTTCGTGGGCACGCTCTTCGGCTGACACGCCGCCCCGGCGAAGGCGGGCGCAGCTCTGTCTTGACCCGACTCGGCGTTTTCAGTCCGGTATACCCCACTACCCGCAGCGGTCCCCCGCCGCGATACTCCGCACAAGCCATTTTCCAGCGCCCAGCCGATCCGAAGGATTTCCGGATGACCGAAGCTTTCATTGCCTCACAGACGACCGTTGTGCATCTGCTTGGCGCGCTTGGCATGCTCATCCTCTTCACCGCCCATGCCGCCTGCGCCCTCCGGCCCGAGGCCCGGGCCTGCGCGGCCTACTTCGGCGCCAACGCCGTCGCCGCCGTGCTCTTCCTGCCCGCCGTCTGGGCCTTCACCCCCGGGATCGTCGCGCTTCTGCCCGTGACATGGGCGGCGCTGAGCTTGGCCGCCGTGGCGCTGCGGCTGCGGCCCCGCCGCCCGTCGCGCCTGACCCCGGCGCAGATCCCCTGGACCGCGCTGGCCCGCGACGGCCGCGCCCTGCCCGACACGGCGCCTCCCCGCTCCGGCTACGCCGCCTGACCGCCCTTCCGGCCGGGGCCGCCGCTCTGGACACCAACGCCGCGCCGGGTGAAAGAAACGGCATGACCCACACCCCTGCCACGGCCCCCAAGACCATCCTGATCCTCGGCG